>NZ_JBEYSU010000022.1:0-99246 GCF_040704235.1 Micromonospora sp. NPDC047707 | reverse complement strand
CCCGACCGCAGCACATAGAAGATCGAGTCCAGGATCAGCCGATCGCCCCACTTGCGGGGCCGGCCGCCTTTACGCAGGTCACGCACCGGCATCAAGGGCGCAAGGACCGCCCACATCGCATCGGTCAAGCTCGACGGATAGCATGAACGGGCCTCATCCCCGCCACAGTTGCAGTTGTCCACACAACGCGATCATGGCGGGGATGATCCATTTGTCGAGCACTCAACATCGACGTGTCTCGCCGTCACACAACGCCCCGAACCGGTTACCCGACGGTCTCTAACGCAGCATCGTGTTCATCACGAGAAGCTCCATTCGGGGGAAGGGCACCCGCGCCGACAAAAAAGGGGGGAACTCAGGCGACGGGTGCGACGTGCGGGCTCGCAGGCGCGGTCCGCGGGGGTCGGACCGGCGATGTCCCGGGTGTCCGGACCGGCGACCACGCGGGGCGGGGGGGCCCTCACGGCGCCGGGACCATGTGTAACGACCGCCGGGCCACCATCATTCCGGCCGGTGGGCCGGGGATCGCGCCCGCTCGGGGCGGCGGCCCTGCTCGATCGTCCAGGTGATGTAACGACTCCGGCCCGGCCACCATTCCGCCGTGACGGTGCCGCCGGTCACCCGCCGAACCGGACATCCGGCACACCAGACGACGGCGGACCCGGACATACCGACCAGGTGACGCGTCAACGCCCGGAGCTGACGTGCTGTCAGGTCGCCGGGGCGCGTGCGCTACACGGTGACAGTTGTCCCGCGCCGGGCCTGATGAGAGCGTGCGGTAACCACAACTGCTGGGAGGCGCCACGATGACCGCCGACGACCTGCTGGCCCGGCACCGGGCCGTGCTCCCGTCCTGGATGCCGCTCTACTACGCCGAGCCGCTCGAACTCGTCTCCGGCGAGGGCCGCCGGGTCACCGACGCGCAGGGGCGCACCTATCTGGACTTCTTCGGCGGCGTGCTGACGAACATGATCGGCTACGACATCCCGGAGATCCGGGAGGCGGTGGAGCGCCAGCTCCGCACCGGCATCGTGCACACCTCCACCCTCTACCTGATCCGGCAGCAGGTGGAGCTGGCCGAGAAGGTGGCCCGGCTCTCCGGCATCCCGGACCCGCGGGTCTTCTTCACCAACTCGGGGACCGAGGCCAACGAGGCGGCGCTGCTGATGGCCACCAACCACCGCCGCTCCCACCAGGTCCTGGCCGTCCGCAACAGCTACCATGGCCGGTCGTACGCGGCGATGGGCGTCACCGGCAACCGCGGCTGGTCGGCCAGCCCGCTGAACCCGCTGCGGGTGGCCTGGCTGCACTCCGGTGAGCGGCTGCGCGGCCTGCTGGCCCGGCTGCCCGAGGCGGACCGGGTCGACGCGGCGGTGGAGGACCTGCGCGAGGTGCTCGCCACGCAGACCGCCGGTGACGTGGCCTGCCTGATCGCCGAGCCGATCCAGGGCGTCGGCGGCTTCGTGTACGGCCCGGACGGGCTCTTCGCCGCCTGGAAGAAGGTGCTCGACGAGCACGGCATCCTGCTCGTCTCCGACGAGGTGCAGACCGGTTGGGGGCGTACCGGCGAGCACTTCTGGGGTTACCAGGCTCACGGCGTCACGCCGGACCTGCTCACCTTCGCCAAGGGCATCGGCAACGGTTTCGCCGTCGCCGGTGTCGTCGGCCGTGCCGATGTGGTCGAGTCGGTGCCGGCCATCAGCTTCTCGACGTTCGGCGGCAACCCGGTCTCGACCGCGGCGGGCAACGCCGTCCTGGACTACCTGCTCGACCACGACCTCCAGGCGAACGCGGCCCGCGTCGGCGCGATCCTCGCCGAGGGACTGCGCGCCGCTGTGGGCGACCTGCCGGAGGTCGCCGAGGTACGCGGTAAGGGCCTGATGCTCGGCGTCGAGTTCGTCCGGCCGGGTACGGGTGAGCCCGACGCGGCGCTGGCCACCCGCGTCTTCGAGGCGTGCCGGGCCGGCGGCCTGCTCGCCGGCAAGGGCGGCCTGCACGGCAACGTGCTGCGGATGGGCCCGCCGCTCACGCTGACCGAGGACGAGGCCCGCGAGGGCCTCGCCATCCTGGTCGACGCCATCCGCACCGCCGCCGCCGAGGCGGTGGCCCGGTGAGCGCGAGGAGGGAGCCGGTGAACCTGATCGGGCACTTCGTCGACGGGAAGCGCGTGGTGGGCACGTCCCCGCGACGGGGCGACGTCTTCGACCCGGCCACCGGTCGGCGTACCGGGGAGGTGGAGCTGGCCTCCACCGCGGACGTCGCGGTGGCGGTGGGGGCCGCCGAGCGCGCCGCGCGGTCCTGGCGGGACGCCTCCCTGGCGAAGCGGACGGCCGTGCTGTTCGCGTTCCGGGAGCTGGTCCACGCCCGGCGGGACCGGCTGGCCGCGGTCGTCACCGCCGAGCACGGCAAGGTGCTCGCCGACGCCGCCGGCGAGGTGCAACGCGGGCTGGAGGTCATCGAGTACGCCTGCGGCCTCCCGTCGGCGCTGCGCGGCGGGTTCAGCGAGAACGTCTCCACCGAGGTCGACTCGTACTCGCTCCGGCAGCCGCTCGGCGTGGTCGCCGTGATCAGCCCGTTCAACTTTCCGGTGATGGTGCCGCTGTGGTTCGTCCCGGTGGCGGTCGCCGCCGGCAACGCGGTGGTGCTCAAGCCCAGCGAGAAGGACCCGAGCGCGGCGCTGCTGCTGGCCGAGTGGTTCGCCGAGGCCGGCCTGCCCGACGGGGTGTTCAACGTCGTCAACGGCGACAAGGAGGCCGTCGACGCCCTGTTGGACCACCCGGCGGTCAAGGCGGTGTCGTTCGTCGGCTCCACCCCGATCGCCCGGTACGTCTACCAGCGCGGCTCGTTGGCGGGCAAGCGGGTGCAGGCGCTCGGCGGGGCGAAGAACCACATGGTGGTGCTGCCCGACGCCGACCTGGACCTGGCCGCCGACGCCGCCGTCAACGCCGGTTTCGGGTCGGCGGGGGAGCGGTGCATGGCGATCTCCGCGCTGGTCGCGGTCGAGCCGGTCGCCGACGCCCTGGTGACGAAGATCGCCGAGCGGATGGCCGGGCTGCGCACCGGCGACGGGCGGCGCGGCTGCGACATGGGCCCGCTCGTCACCGCCGCGCACGCCGAGCGGGTCCGGTCGTACGTGGCGGCGGGCGTGGCGGCCGGCGCGGTGCCGGTGGTCGACGGCCGGGACGTCGAACCGGACGGCGACGCGGGCGGTTTCTGGCTCGGGCCGACGCTGTTCGACCACGTCACCCCGGACATGTCGATCTACACCGACGAGATCTTCGGCCCGGTGCTGTCGGTGGTCCGGGTCGGCTCGTACGACGAGGCGGTCGACCTGGTGAACGGCAACCCGTACGGCAACGGCACGGCGATCTTCACCAACGACGGCGGCGCGGCCCGGCGCTACCAGCACGAGGTGGAGGTGGGCATGGTCGGGGTCAACGTGCCGATCCCGGTGCCGATGGCGTACTACTCGTTCGGCGGCTGGAAGTCGTCCCTCTTCGGGGACCTGCACGCCCACGGTGCGGACGGGGTGCGCTTCTTCACCCGGGGCAAGGTGGTCACCAGCCGCTGGCTGGACCCCCGCCACGGCGGGGTCAACCTCGGCTTCCCCACCCAGACCTGAGCAGCCGCAGGACGCCCGCCCCGGCCAGGTACGCCACCAGCGCCGAGGCGGGCAGCCCCAGCGGCTCCGGGGCCTCGCGCGGGGTGACCGCGTTGTCGACCAGCGCGTACACCACGGCGGCGAAACCGGCGGCGGTGAGCGTGGCGCGGCCGGTGGCCCACCACCGGCGGCCCGCCCCGCCGCCGGACGACGGTCCGGGGACACGGGCCGCCGGCGGCCGGCCGGTGCGGGCCTCCACCGGGCCGAAGGCGGCGACCAGGACGGCGAGCACGACGGCCAGCATCAGCACCCACGGCAGCCGCCAGGCCGCCCAGGCGGCGGAGCCGGCGGCCGGCGTCGGGAGCAGCCCGACCGCGTCCAGCGCGCCGACCAGCAGGATCGTCGCGGTCAGGTGCCACAGGAAGACGGTCAGCACCACGGCGTTGACGGCGATCACCGCCATCCAGGGGCGGTCGCGCCCCAGCCACCGCTCCGCCCGGCCGCGCAGCAGCAGGATCAGCCCGAGCTGCGCCGTGGTCAGCGCGAGCAGCGCCAGGCTGGGCGGCGCGGCGTTGTCCAGCCGCTCGCCCGGAATGTTGATCATGCTGACCGGGTACGGGCCCGGCCCGGTGAGCAGCACCGCCACCGCCAGCCCGCCGAGCAGTGCCGTCCACCCCGCCCGCCGGGACATCGGCAGCCGCCGCGACCGCAGCCCGGTGCGATGGTCCGGCGGCTCACCGGCGACATCGTGCGGCGACGGTTCGGCCCGGTCGTCGTGCGGTGACCGTTCGGTGCGGGCGTCGTACCAGGCGAAGCCGAGCTGGTGCACGACCAGCCAGCCGAACAGGTAGTTCGGCAGGGCCGCCGCGGCGGGGCCGAGCCCTCGGCCGAGGTCGCCCAGGGCCACCAGGGCGGCCAGCGCGAGCGGTACGAGGAGCCCGAAGCGCCGGTGCAGCGGGTACATCACCGGGGTCAGCGGCACCACGGCCAGGTACGCGGCGAGGAACCACAGCGGGATGGTGGCGAACCAGACGACCGTCCGGGTCAGCGACGGCTCGGCACCGAGCGCCCGGGCGACCAGGGCCGCGGCGGCGAGGACGACCACCAGCACGGTGGTCGGCCGGAGCAGCCGGGCGCTACGGCCGAGCAGCCAGCCGGTGGCGTCGCCGCCCCGGCGGCGGTGGGCGGTCAGGGAGGCGGCGTTGGCGTACCCGCCGACCAGGAAGAACACCGGCATGACCTGGACCAGCCAGGTGAGCGGGTACGCCCAGGGTAGTTCGGGCAGCGCCGAGCGCCCGGTGGGCTGCCCGGCGTCGTCGTACCCGATCGTCGCGACCGCCCAGTGACCGAGAACGACCATGATGATCGCGAGCGCCCGGAGCAGATCGACGTAGCGGTCCCGGCTCGGCGGCGTGGCCTCGGCGAGTCGGCGCAGTCGACCCATGGCCGCAAGCCTAGGTCAAGGCCGCGGTAACGGTTCGGTCTTCGGGTCTTGAAGTCCGGACGCTCCTGCCGTAGAAATTCTTCAGCAATATTTGTCAAACTGAAGACAAACTTCCCCCCTGCCTCGCGCGGCGACCCACCACCCCCCTTGCCCGGTGGCCGCCGGAGACCCGATCCGAGGAGTGATGATGAACAGGCGTGACATCCTGCGGCGCAGCGCCGCCGCCGGCCTCCTGGCGACCCCGGCCGCCGGCCTGCTCACCGGCTGCGCCACCGGCGGTGGCGGTGACCAGGGCGACGGCGGCACCTACCAGGGCACCAAGACCGAGCAGAACCCGCTCGGGGTCAAGGAGGACGCCCCGCTGGAGGTGGTCATCTTCAACGGTGGCTTCGGCGAGGAGTACGCGAAGGCCCACGAGGCCATGTACACCGAGAAGTACCCGAAGGCGACGATCAAACACTCCGCCACCCAGGAGATCAACAAGACGCTGCAGCCGCGCTTCGTCGACGGCACCCCGCCGGACGTGGTGAACAACTCCGGCGCCGGCCAGATCGACTTCAACGGGCTGGTCTCCCAGAACGCCATCGCCGACCTGGGCGAACTGCTCAACGCGCCGAGCCTCGACATCCCCGGCAAGACCGTCAAGGACACGCTGCTTCCCGGCGCGGTCGAGGTCGGGTCGTACGACGGCAGGTTCCTGGTGCTCAACTACACCTACACCGCGTACGGCATCTGGCACTCCACCAAGCTGTTCAGCGACCGCGGCTGGCAGTACGCGAAGACCTGGGACGAGCACATCGCGCTCTGCAAGCAGATCAAGGCGGCCGGGATCGCGCCGTGGACGTACGCCGGCAAGCACCCGCGCTACATGAGCTGGCCGCTGATCTCCACCGCGATCAAGTTCGGTGGGCCCTCCGTCGCCACCGCGATCGACAACCTCGAGCCGAACGCGTGGAAGTCCGACGCGATGAAGGCCGCGGCGGACGCGTGGCACCAGATCGTCAAGGACAGGTACATCCTGGAGGGCTCGCCCGGCCTCGACCACGTGCAGTCGCAGACCGAGTGGTGCCAGGGCAAGGCGGCCTTCATCTCCTGCGGCTCCTGGCTGGAGAGCGAGCAGAAGAAGGTGACGCCCGCGGGCTTCAACATGACCATCCAGCCGACCCCGAGCCTGGGCAGCGGCGACAAGCTGCCGTTCGAGGCGATGCGCGGCACCGCCGGTGAGCCGTTCATGGTGCCGGCGAAGGGGAAGAACATCGCCGGCGGCCTGGAGTACTTCCGGATCATGCTGTCCAGGAAGGGCGCCCAGGACTTCACCCGGAAGGTCTCCAGCCTGACCGTGGTGGCCGGCTCCACCGAGGGCGTCGAGCTGCCGTTCGGCCTCAGCACGGTGGTGAAGGCGCTGGACGCCTCCGGCGGTGACGGCTTCAACTGGGTCTACAACAACTACTACCGGAAGCTGGAGCGGGAACTCGTCGACGCCGCGTGCGGCGAGTTCTTCAGCGGCCGGATCGGCCCGGCCGAGTTCCTCGACCGGTGCCAGCAGGGCGCCGACTCGATCGCCCAGGACAGCTCGATCAAGAAGTACAAGCGGGCCGTGTGACGTCCGGCCGGTGGGGGCGGCGACGACCGTCCCCACCGGAGCACCGCCTTCGCTTCGGGAGTAGGTCCTTCTCGTGAGACATGGCAAGTACCCGCTGATCGTCACGTTCCTGGTGCCGCCGCTGCTGCTCTACGGCATCTTCGTCATCTCGCCGTACCTGCAGGCCTTCCAGATCTCGACCACCGACTGGCTCGGCTACTCGGCCGAGGCCGATCCCGTCGGGCTGGCCAACTTCGAGCGGCTGCTGGACGACGGTCGGGTGTGGAACGCGTTGAAGAACAACGCGTGGCTGCTGGCCGTGGTGCCGGTGCTGACCATCGGGTTGGGCCTCTTCTTCGCCACCATGCTCGCGATGGGCGGTCGCAAGGGCCGGGCCGGGGTGACGGGCGTCCGCGGCACCTCGGTCTACCGGATGGTCTACTTCTTCCCGCAGGTGCTCTCGGTGGTCATCATCGCCCTGCTCTGGCGGGAGGTCTACCACCCCAACAGCGGCCTGCTCAACGGCGCGTTGGGTGCCGTCGGCCTGCCCACCCCGACCTGGCTCGGCGACCCGCGGACGGCCTTCTGGTGTGTGCTGGCGGTGATGGTCTGGAGCAACGTGGGCTTCTACGTGGTGCTCTTCGGCGCGGCCATGTCGGCCATCCCGCGGGACATCTACGAGGCGGTGATGCTCGACGGGGCGTCCCGCTGGACCACCCTGCGCAAGGTCACCATCCCGCTGCTCTGGGACACCGTCCAGGTGGCCTGGATCTACCTGGCGATCGCGGCGCTGGACGGGTTCATCCTGATCCAGCAGATGACCAACGGCGGCCCCAACTTCTCCTCCGACGTCATCGGCCTTCGGATGTACGAGACGGCGTTCGGCAGCGAGAACCGGTTCGGCTACGCCTCGGCCATCGGGGTGGTGCTGTTCTTCCTCACCCTGTCGGTGGCGGTGCTGGCACTGCGGGCCGCTCGACGTGATCGGATCGAGTACTCGTGACCATTCTCGACAAGCCCGCGTCCGGCGGCACCGCCGCGGGGGACCGGTCGGCGCCGGAGGTCCGGAAGCTGCGCCGCGAGACCGGCGGCGCCAACGTCTTCTCGCACGGGTTCCTGGTGTTCTGGGGCGCGCTGACCGTGCTGCCGCTGCTCTGGATGTTCCTCAGCTCGTTCAAGAGCGACGGGGAGATCCTGTCCGACCCGTGGGGGCTGCCGGGTGCGCTGCGGTTCGAGAACTGGGCGCGGGCCTGGACCGAGGCGCACATCGGCCAGTACTTCCTGAACAGCGCGATCGTGGTGGCCGGTTCGCTCACCCTGACCATGCTGCTGGGCGCCACGGCGGCCTACGTGTTCGCCCGGTACGAGTTCCCCGGCCGGCAGATCTGCTACTACCTGTTCGTCGGCGGGATGATGTTCCCCGTCTTCCTGGCCCTCGTGCCGCTCTTCTTCGTGGTGCGCAACGCCGGTCTCTTCGGCACCTGGACCGGTCTGATGCTGGTGTACGCCGCCTACTCGCTGCCGTTCACGGTGTTCTTCCTGACCGCCTTCTTCCGGACCCTGCCGACCGCGGTCGCCGAGGCGGCGCTGATGGACGGGTGCGGTCACTTCCGGCTCTTCTTCCGGGTGATGCTGCCGATGGCGCGACCGGGACTGATCAGTATTGCGATCTTCAACTTCCTCAGCCACTGGAACCAGTTCATCCTGCCGCAGGTGCTGATGCAGGGCGACGACTCCAAGTGGGTGCTGGCCCAGGGGCTCGCCGCGCTCGCGGTCAGCCAGGGCTACCAGGGCGACTACAGCGGTCTCTTCGCGGGCCTGACCATCGCCACCCTGCCGGTGCTGGTCGTGTACATCGCCTTCCAGCGCCAGATCCAGGCCGGCCTGACCGCCGGCCAGCTCAAGTAGGGCGGGCTGGCCGTCACGACCCTGGCGCTCCCCGGGTGGGGAGCAGGAGGGCGTGCAACGCCGCCGGGTCGGTCACCTCGGGCAGGTCCCGGGCGGCGAGCCAGGCCGCCGCGGCCGCGCCGTCGCCGGCGGGGTGGACCGGCGCGTCCGGCCAGCGTCGCCGCACCTCCGCCCGTACGGTCGCCGCGAGCGGTGTGCCGCCGGTCAACAGGCCGCCGCCGAGCACGATCGGGGTGCGCTCGCCCGCCGGTCGGATCCGGGCGGTGCTCTCCGCCAGGTGCAGCGCGGCCTCGTCGAGGAGCCGCCGGGCCACCGGCTCGCCGTCGACGGCGGCGGTCGTCACCAGGGGGGCCAGCCGGGCCAGCTCCACCGGCGGGCGCCGGGTGACGGCCTGGATCAGGGTGTCGACCGTGTCCCGGGACCGGGGTGCGACCTCGGCCGAGCCGAGCAGGTCGCGCAGGACGGCGGCGCCCAGCGGGCCGGGTGCGGTGCCCCGGTCCAGGTCGGCGAGCACCCCGCGGACCGCCTCCCGCCCCAGCCAGAAGCCCGAGCCGGCGTCGCCGAGCAGCCAGCCGTGCCCGTCGGCCACCCGGTCCAGTCGCAGGTCGCGTACCCGCGCCGCGATCGCCCCGGTGCCGGCGATCAGGATCGTCCCGTCCGGTGCGGCGGTGCCCGAGGCGTACGCGACCAGGGCGTCGCCGTGCACCGCGTACGGGCAGCGCAGCCCGGCGTCGTGCCAGGCCCGGTCGAAGGCGGCCCGGCCGTCCGGGTCGGCGAGCAACCGGGCGGCCCCGGCCAGCCCGACGACCCCGGCGCGTACCCGTGCCGGGTCGACGCCGCTGAGCGCGGCGCGCAGGGCGGCGCGCAGTTCCCGGGCGGCGGCCTCGGCGCCGTGGCTGGTCGGGTTGCCGCCACCGGCCCGGCCGGTGCCGAGCCGTTCCCCGTCCAGGGTCACGGCGGTGGCGCGGGTGGACGTACCCCCGACGTCGAGACCGACCACGACGGTGCCGGACACCGCCCACCTCCCTTGATCGGATACGGCGTTCATGCTGGTCGGCCGGGGCGTGCCGGGCAAGGGGAGCGGACCGGTCCCGGACTGTGCGCCAGGTAACAGTTTGAAAACTTCGCCCACGGCCTTGACACGGAGGGCCCTTCAGTAAGAACTTTTACCACTAACAGTTAACAGTCTTTTCCGAAAGGGCGTCCGATGGTTGATCACGAGGTGGACGCCACCGCGGTGACCGCGGTGGTCGACGCCGACGGGTTCGACCGGCGGGGCGCCGGGGTCGCTGCCGGCGGCGTGCTCGCCCGGGTCCGGGCCGGCGCCGGTGAGCTGACCGGAGCGTTGCGGCGGGTCGCCGAGCACGTGCTCAGCGACCCGGAGGCCGCCGCCCGCGCGACGATCGTGGAGCTGGCCGAGCGTAGCGGCACGTCGCCGGCCACCATCACCCGCTTCTGCCGGGCGATGGGCTTCGAGGGGTACGCGGACCTGCGGCTCGGCATCGCCGCCGAGACCGGCCGGGCCCGCTCGGCCGGCTGGACCGTCGACATCGGGCGCGAGATCCAGCCCAGCGACCCGCTGCGCCGGGTGCTCGACCAGATCATCGCCGCCGACACCCGGGCCATGCACGACACCGCCGCGCTGCTCGACCTCGGCGAGGTGGAGCGGGCCGCGGTGGCCATCGCCGGCGCGAGCCGGGTGAACATCTTCGGCGCCAGCGGCAGCGCGCTGGTCGGCGAGGAGATGCAGTTCATGCTGCACCGCATCGGGGTCGCCGCCTGGGCCTGGAACGACGTCCACGAGGGTCTCGCCTCGGCCGCCCTGCTGCGCGCCGGTGACGTCGCGCTCGGCGTCTCGCACAGCGGCCAGACCCGGGAGACCATCGAGATGCTCGCGGAGGCCGGCAGCCGGGGCGCGACCACCGTCGCCGTGACCGGCTTTCCCCGCTCGCCGCTGGCCGAGCTCGCCGACATCGTGCTGCTGACGGCGAGCCAGGCCACCACCTTCCGCCCCGACGCGCTGTCGGCCCGGCACCCCCAGCTCGTCGTGCTCGACCTGCTCTACATCGCGGTGGCCCAGCGCACCCACGACCGCGCCCACGCGGCCTTCCGGCGTACCGCCCAGGCCGTCGACGGGCACAAGGCCGCCAGGCGGCTGCCGGGCAACACCGGGACCAGCGAGGGGGTCAGCCGATGATCAGCGCCCAGCGGTACGCCGACGCGGTCCGGCCGGTGCTCGACCGCCTCGTCGACTCCAGCGCCGACGCGCTCGCCTCCGCCGCCGACCTGATCGCCGGAAGTCTCCGGGCGGGCGGCGTGCTCCAGGCCTTCGGGGCGGGGCACTCCGAGGCGTTCGCCGCGGAGCTGGTCGCCCGGGCCGGTGGGCTGGTCCCCACCAACCGGCTGTCCATCCACGACCTGGTGCTGCACGGCGACGCCCCGCGCGACGTGCTCGCCGATCCGAAGCTGGAGCGCGACCCCTCCATCGCCCACCAGATCTACGCCCTCGCGGACCCGCTGCCGCAGGACGTGTTCGTGGTGGCGTCCCAGTCCGGCATCAACGGCTCGGTGGTCGAGCTGGCGACGCTGGTCACCGGGCGCGGTCACCCGTTGATCGCGGTCACCTCGGTCGAGCACACGGCGCGGGTCGCCCCCCGGCACCCGTCCGGGCACCGGCTCGCCGACATCGCCGACGTCGTGCTGGACAACGGCGCGCCGTACGGCGACGCACTGCTGCCGCTCGAGGGCGGCGGCGCGGTCTGTGCGGTCTCCTCGGTCACCGCGGCGCTGCTGGCGCAGCTGCTGACCGCCGAGGTCGTACGACGGTTCCACCAGGCCGGGGAGGTACCCCCTATCTACCTCTCCGCCAACGTCCCCGGCGGGGACGAGCACAACCACGCCCTCGAGTCGCGGTACGCCGGGCGCCTCCGGCGGACCGCCTGACCCGAATATCCAAGGAGAGTCAGAGATGTCTGTTTCCCCCGACCTCGACCGCCGGACTCTGCTGCGTCGCGCCGCGGCCGCGGGTCTGCTGGTCACACCGGCCGCCGGCCTGCTCAGCGCGTGCGCCGGCAGCGAGCCGGCCAAGAACGACGACACCGGCGGCGCGAAGAGCAAGGACAACCCGTTCGGCGTCAAGGACGGCAGCGCCGTCAAGGTCGTGATCTTCAACGGCGGTCTCGGCGACCAGTGGGCCAAGGAAGACCAGGCCATCTTCGCCGCCAAGCACCCGAACATCACGGTCAACATGAGCTCCACCCAGAAGATCAAGACCGAAGAGCAGCCGAAGATGGCGACGCAGCCGAGCGACGTCGTCATGAACTCGGGCGCCGACATCATGGACATCAGCACCCTGGTCAACGAGGGTGCGATCGAGCCGCTGGACGACCTGCTCACCGCCCCCGCCTGGGACAGCGACGGAACGGTGGCCGACACGCTGCTGCCGGGCACCGTCGCCGACGGCACCTTCCAGGGCAAGTTCTACGTGGTCAACATCGCCTACACGGTCTGGGGCAACTGGTACAACGCCGCGCTGTTCAACAAGGAGGGCTGGCAGCCGCCGAAGACCTTCGACGAGTTCTTCGCGCTCGCACCGAAGATCAAGGCGAAGGGCATGGCCCCGTACGTCCACGACGCGGTGCACGGCTACTACCCGCGCTGGGCACTGATGGCGACCATCTGGAAGTCCGCTGGCAAGCAGGCCGTGGTCGACATCGACAACCTGAAGGAGAACGCCTGGAAGGCCGACGGCATCCTGCCGGCCCTGCAGGCGTGGGAGAAGCTGGTCAAGGACAAGCTGCTGCTCCCAGGCAAGCTCGACCACACCCAGTCGCAGCAGGCGTGGCTGGACGGCAAGGCCGCGTTCATCCAGGTCGGCACCTGGCTCAAGAACGAGATGGCGGCGACCATCCCGCCGGGCTTCGAGATGAAGATCTCGGACTACTGGGGCCTGGGCGCCAGCGACAAGGCGCCGAACGACGTCTACGCCGGCGCGGGTGAGGGCATCGTGGTGCCGGCGAAGGCCCCGAACAAGGCCGCCGCCAAGGAGTTCCTGCGGGCCGTTCTCTCCAAGGCCGGCTCGGCGAAGTTCGCCGAGCTGACCAAGTCGCTCGCCTCCACCAAGGGCTCCGGCGACAACGTCCAGGACTCGGCGCTGGCCAGCGCGAACGAGCTGATGAAGAACGCACCGAAGGACCTCGTCTCGGTCAAGTTCTGGAACTTCTACGCCGACCTGGACAAGGAGAGCCAGAACCTCTCCGAGGAGCTGATGGCCGGCCGGCTGACCGCCCAGCAGTTCGTCGACAAGATGCAGGCGGCCGCCGACAAGGTCGCCAAGGACTCGTCGATCAAGAAGCAGACCCGTACCGCCTGATCCCAACGGAAAGAGTGAGTCCAATGCGGCACGGTGTCGCGCGTTTCGTCACGGGCTTCCTGGCCCTGCCCGTCGCGCTCTACCTCTTCTACGTGGTCTGGCCCTTCGTGCAGGCCGCCGGGTACTCGCTGACCGACTGGGGTGGCTACTCCGATCGGCAGCAGTTCGTCGGGCTGGACAACTACGTCCGGCTGCTCTCCGACGAGCTGATCAGGAAGGCGTTCTGGCACAACGTGTTCTTCCTGGTCACCGTGCCGCTGTTCACGATCGCGCTGGCCCTGTTCCTCGCGTTCCTGCTCAACGTGGGCGGACGCGAGGACAGGGCCGGCATCCGGGGCGTCTTCGGCTCCGGCCTCTACAAGGTCATCTTCTTCTTCCCGCAGGTGCTGTCCCTGGTCGTCATCGCGGTCATGTGGCAGCAGATCTACCGGGCGGACGGCCAGGGCCTGATCAACGGCCTGCTCATCAAGATCGGGCTGGTCGACGCCGACAACCCGATCGCGTTCACCAACGACCCCGAGCCCTTCCTCGGTGTCCCGGCGGTGCTGTGGTGGCTGCTGCTCATCGCGGTGTGGAGCGGCGCCGGGTTCTACATGGTGCTGTTCTCCGCGGCGATGCAGTCGATTCCCAAGGACGTCTACGAGGCGGCGATCCTCGACGGCGCCGGCCGGTTCCACACGTTCTTCCGGATCACCCTGCCGCTGCTGCGGGACACGGTCTCGGTCGCCTGGGTCTACCTGGGCTTCATCGCCCTGGACATGTTCGCCCTGGTCTACGTCATGACACCCAGCCAGGGCGGGCCGAACCACGCCAGCGAGATCTTCGCATCGGTGATCAACTTCAACGCGTTCCAGAAGGGCCAGTTCGGCTACGCCTGTGCCATCGCCGTGGCGTTGGCGATCTTCACGATCCTGCTGGCCGCCCTCCAGCTTCGGATCACCCGCCGTGAGCGGATCGAGTACTGAGGAGGCCTGGACGATGAGCACGGTGACCCACACCTCCGGCCGGGCCCGGCCCACCCCGCCCCCGCCGACCGGCACCACCCGCGGCCCGGTGGCCGAGTCCGCCGCCAACGGCGTCGGCGCACGGATCTTCAACGGCTTCTCGCACCTCTTCCTCGTGGTGTGGGCGATCATGGTCGTCTACCCGCTGCTGTGGGTGGTCATGTCGGCCCTCAAGACCGACTCCGAGGTGATCCGCGAGCCGCTGTCGTTGTTCCCCTCGTCACTGCAGTGGGACAACTTCGCGCGCGCCTGGACGGCGGGCATCGACAGCTTCTTCCTGAACACGTTGTTGGTGCTCGTCGGCAGTGTCTTCCTCACCATGCTGCTCGGCTCGATGGCCGCGTACGCCCTGGCCCGCTACGAGTTCCCCGGCAACCGGCTGATCTACTGGATGTTCCTGTCCGGGCTGACGCTGCCGATCTACCTCGCCGCCGTCCCGCTGTTCAAGGGGGTCTACAACACCGGCGTCGTGCTCCCGCTGCTCGGGCCGAACAAGCACGTCATGCTGATCCTGGTGTACGTGGCCTGGTCGCTATCGTTCACGGTCTTCTTCATGCACTCGTTCTTCCGGAACCTGCCGACCGCGATCGCCGAGGCCGGCCTGGTCGACGGCGCCTCGCACACCCGCCTGTTCTTCAGCGTCATGCTGCCGATGGCCAAGCCCGGCCTGATCAGCATCGGCATCTTCAACGTGCTCGGGCAGTGGAACCAGTGGTACCTGCCGACGCTGCTGATGCAGTCCGTCGCCGGCGAGCCGAAGAACCAGGTGATCGCCCAGGGCCTGATCGAGCTGTCGGTCAACCAGGGCTACAAGTCCGACTGGTCCGGTCTCTTCGCCGGGGTCACGATGGCGATGCTGCCGGTGCTGATCGTGTACATCGTCTTCCAGCGCCAGGTGCAGTCCGGCCTCACCGCCGGCGTCGGCAAGTAACCGGACGTCGAGTCGCGCGTTTGCGAAAGGGCGGCCGTTCCACGGGGACGGCCGCCCTTTCCACGGGACCGGTCGGTCCGTCGGTCAGATCAGCGGTGGTTGCCAGCCGTCGCGGTAGCGCACGCCGCGAGGTGGTAGCCGGATCTCTCCGTGCAGCGCGCCCGGGACCGGCTCGGTGCGTACGGCTTCGGGCCGCTCCACCACGACGCACACCTCCTCGCCCGGCCACCACCAGCCGCAGGAGCGCGCCAGGGTGCCCCAGAGGCCGAGGTGCTCGCTGTCGTCCGGCCGGTACTCGGCGAGCCCGAGCCGGTGCAGCGCGTCGTAGTAGCCGATCCACGACGCCTCCTGCTGCCCGTACCAGCACACCGGCACCGGTCCCTCGGCGGGCAGCGCCGCGCGCAAGGGCAGGTACCACCCGTGGGCGAGGCTTCGGTGCAGCGCCGTGCGGACACCGTGGTGGAGCACGACCCCCAGCGGTACGCCGCTGTCGAGCGCGGCAGGTGCCGGCAGTTCGGGCCACGGTTCCTTGGTCTTCCCCCTACGCGCCGGCGACAGTTCGGGGTCGGTGTGGGTGACACCCGCGCTCAGGGCGCCGCGTAACCGGGACACCTCCATCGCCAGATCACTGGCGAGCGGGCATCTTCCGGACACTGTCGGTGGCAGCGGCTGCCGGAGACGTCGCGGCGTCATTGCGCCGCGCGGGCGCGGTCACTGCGCGAGGGCGTCGCCGCCCTTTCGGTAGTTGATGATCATCCGCTGATGGTGGACCACAGTCGGCATTCGCGCAACTGCTTTGCGGACGGTTGACGAGGTCGAACGGTGGAGATTCCACCGCCGGTTCCGAGAAGAGTCACTGCGTCTCTGGTCGGCCGCTGCTGTAATGCGTACCGTCATGGGTACACGATGTACCTGAACGGTGGTGATCTTCGTGATCCAGCCCGAGCAGCCCACGCCGGGGCAGCGCGTCGAGCGGCTTCGCCGAGTCGCCGGTCTGTCCCGGGAGCGCCTCGCCGGCCTCGCCGGCCTCAGCCCGACCACCGTGAAGTTTGTCGAGAACGGGCGGCGTGCCCTCACGCTGCGGGCCGCTCAACAACTCGCGCCCCACCTCGGCGTACGTGACTTGGCCGAGCTTTTCGGACCGACCGTGACGCTGTCGCTCGATGGCCGACCGAGCCATCCCGCCGTCGATGAGGTACGTCGAGCGCTGACCGCCTGGCATGTCACTCTCGCGGGTGAGCCGGAGTCCACGGAATACCTTCGTGGTGCTGTCGACTCCGCCTGGCAGACCTGGCACACGTCCCGCCATCAGCGAACCGAAGCGGGCGCGGTCCTGCCGGGTCTTATCGACAGCACGCAGCGGGCGAGTCGTTTGCACACCGGCGAGGAGCGACGGGTCAGTCTCTCGCTTCTCGCACAGGCGTACCACCTCGCCCAGGCTTATCTGGCCTGGCACGGGGATCGGGAGCTGTGTTGGCTGACCGTGGACCGGGGAATGGCCGCCGCCCTGGATGCGGACGATCCGTTGGCCATTGCGCAATCCATCTGGTATGCCGCCCACCTGCTGCGGGCCGTCGGCCGGGGCGACGAGGCGCTGGAACGTCTGCGGGAAGCTCGTGGCCTGATCGAGCCCCGGGTGGCCGACGGCGGGACTGAGTACGCGGAGATGCTGGCCGATCTCCATCTCTGCGCCGCGTTGACCCGTGCTCGTATGGGGGATCAGAGCGCCTGGTCGGAGTGGGACGCTGCCCGTCAGGTCGTGCACCGAGCGCTGCCCGAGGGGTTCGTGGGTCTGCGCACCAGGGTCTCCCGGCCGCTGGTGGACGTGTACGCCGTCATGTGCGCCGTTGACCTTGGCGATCCGGACGAGGCCCAGCGGCGTGCCCATGCTCTCGATCCGATGTCGATTCCGTCCACCGAGCGTCGGGGCCGGCACTACGTCGAACTGGCCCGGTCGGCTGACCTTGAGAACGCTCCGGAGGCCACGCTGCACCTGCTGGGCCGCGCGGAGGCGACCTCACCGGAGACCGTCCGGTACTCGCCGGCGGCGCAGGACATGGTGGTCCGGTTGGTCAGAGAGGCTCCGGCCTCTGTACGGGCGGAGGCGGTCGCGCTCGCCCGCCGAGTGGGCGTCGTCGAATAGGTACACCACGTCACCGGGTACGTCACGTACCCCTGAGTGATCTTAGGACTACCTACCGTCATCGCCGTCAAAGGTGGCGGAGAGTCGGTGGCGTCCGGCATGAGTCCTGCCGCCTCTCACCCTCGCGCTCCATGCGGAGCGTGCCGTTCCGGGAGGTCGAATGGGTGCGGTGGACGATGATTCGCGATCAAGTCGTGGCGAAGCGGCCGAGGCGGCCGAGCGCGACGCCGCCAAGCGCCGGTTGCTGGCGCAAGCAGAGGCGAGCCGGGTGCCGGTAGAGGACACGACGCGGGCGTTGCCCGACCGACGTTGGCGACGCGAGCAACGATGAGGGTCGGCACACGCCGATGCTGCCGGATGGGAGGCCGGAGCAGCCAGCCGTTGTGTACCTCGATGGCCCGGCTGGATGGGTGGGAAGCGTGACCACCCACGGGCCGGTGTTGCCGATCTGGACCTGCGGTGGGTGCGGCTCGCCCTGGCCATGTCGCACCCGACAGCGAGAGCTGCGGGCGGAGTACGCGGACGCCCCCGTTTCCCTGGCCCTGTACCTGGGCGCCCAGCTCGTCCGCGCGTCCCAGGACCTGTCCTGGGCACCGGCCGGCACGCTGCATCGCCGCTTCCTCGGCTGGCTGCGGTGAGTGTCCTCCGGCGTGGAGACGAGAAGTTCCACTACAGCGACGGCTCACACAAGTGGATCCCACCAAGTCCCGATCACGACCAGGGAGTCTGGGACGAACAGGTTCGCCAGCACAAGCAGCGCCACCTCGCCAACGAGCAGCCCAAGGTGCGTATCCAGAGACTGATCTGAAGCGCGGCGAGGTGTCGCGTCGGCGAGGCGGAAGTAACTCCGTGCTGCTGTGGGTTCCTCGCGTCAGGAACTGCTCAGGATGACGAGCTGCCGGGTGGCGCGGGTCATCGCCACGTAGCGGTCGACCGCCCCCTCGATGCCCGTGCCGAACGCCTCGGGGTCGACGAGGACGACCAGGTCGAACTCCAGCCCCTTCGACAGCTCCGGGCTCAGCGACCGGACACGGGAGGTCGCCCGGAACGTGGGGTCGCCGATGACGCAGGCGATCCCGTCGGCGTGCGTGGCGAGCCAGGTGTCGAGGATCGGGCCCAGGTCCGACACCCGCCCGCGTACGACGGGGATGCCGCTGTCGCGGATGGAGCGGGGCACGTTCGCGTCCGGGAGCACGGCGCGGATGACCGGCTCGGCTTCCGCCATGACCTCCGTCGGCGTCCGGTAGTTGATGCTCAGGGTGGCCAGGCTGATCCGGTCGAGCCCCACCCGTTCGAGCCGCTCCTGCCACGACTCCGTGAACCCGTGCCGTGCCTGGGCGCGGTCCCCGACGATGGTGAAGCTCCGGGACGGGCAGCGCAGCAGCAACATCTGCCACTCCGCGTCGGTCAGTTCCTGGGCCTCGTCCACGACGACGTGCGCGAACGGGCCGGCGAGCGGGTCCGGCTCGGCGCTGGGCAGTGCCGCCTCGTCGACCAGGGCATCCTGGAGGTCCAGTTGGCGCAGGCTCGACAGCACACCTTCACCGTCGTCGTAGGCGTGGGCCTCGATCAGCTCGTCGACGACCGTGGCCATCCGTTCCCGTTCGACGGCGACGGCGGCGTCGCGCCGGTGCCGGCGTCGCGACGCCTCCCGGTCGCCGAGCCGCTGCCGTGCCGCGTCCAGGAACGGCAGGTCGGACACCGTCCAGGCCCGGGGGTCAGGACGGTGCAGCCTCCGGACCTCGTCCGGGCCGAGCCAGGGGGCGCACCGGCGCAGGTACGCGGGGACCGACCACAGGTCGCCGACGAGGTCTCCCGCGTCGAGCAGCGGCCAGGCCCGGTTGAAGGCCGTCCGCAGCTCCCGGTTCCGCAGCAGCGACCTGCGGACCAGGTCCTCCGGCTCGTCGCCGTCGTACCGGTCCAGCAGGATCGTGAGCAGTTCCTCCCAGATCTCGTCACGCGCCTCGTTGTGCGGTGTGCCGGGCCCCGGCGCCGCGAACGCCTCGGCCCAGTCGTCCGCGCCCAGCCAGATGTCGCAGTCGTCGGTCGTGACGGTCATCCCCTCGGCCGGCGGCTCCTCGTAGAACCTGACGGCCGCCTCGACCGCCGCCACCAGGTCACCGGACGACTTCAGCAGCGCCACGTCCGGGTCGGTCTCGACGGTCGCCGCGGCGCCCTCGGGGACGAGATCCCGCAGGGTGCAGGTCTGCACCTCCTCCTCGCCGAGACTGGGGAGGACGTCGGCGACGTAGGCCAGGTAGGGCTGGTGCGGACCGACGAACAGCACCCCGCCCCGGCGGTGGTTGAGCCGAGGATCGGCGTAGCGGAGGTAGGCGGTGCGGTGCAGGGCGACGACCGTCTTCCCCGTACCCGGGCCGCCGTCGACGGCGAGCGCGCCGCTCGATCCCGCTCGGATGATTGCGTCCTGGTCGGCCTGGATGGTGGCGAGCACGTCCCGCATCCGGGTGGACCGGCTGCCGCCCAGACTGGCGATGAAGGCGGACTGGTCGTCGAGGGCCGCGTGCCCGTCCAACCCGTCCGGGGTGAACACCTCGTCCCAGTAGTCGGTGACCCGGCCACGGGTCCAGCGGTACCGGCGGCGGCTCGCCAGACCCATCGGGTTGGCGTGGGTCGCCCCGAAGAACGGCTCCGCCGCGGGCGAGCGCCAGTCGAGCAACAGCCGGCGACCCGCGCTGTCGGTGAGACCGAACCGCCCGACGTACACCGGCTCGGAGTCGTCCGCGCCGACCATGCGTCCGAGACACAGGTCCAGACCGAAGCGACGCAGCCCGCGCAGGCGAGCGGTCAGCCGGTGGACCTCCTGGTCCCGGTCCACGGCCCGCCGGCCCTTGCCGCCGGGCGCCTTGCGGGCGGCATCGAGGCGGTCGGACAGGTCGGCGATCGACTGCCGGAGCGTCTCCGCGATGGCCGCGAAGTGCTGCTCGTCACCGGCGATCAGACCCGGGTCGGCCTTGGGCGAGAGGTGGTCGGGAAGATCAAAGGCGCTGGTGGTCAGCGGGTTCACGTCATCAGCTCCGATCTGAGGCCGCTCGCGCCGATCGCGCGCACCGACCGGCCGACCGGCACCGCCGGCACGCCGACACCGACCGGCCGCCGCGCGACGTCGTCGTCCGGTGGCACGCACGCGTCAACGCCACCCACGCGGTTCCTGTTTCCGCAGGTCGTGGCCTCGGCCGACGATTCTGCGGCACCCCTGGGGTCTTGCCGCAAGCCCCCCGGTGCGGTATACGTTGAGAGTGGCGGGGGGCAGATGCTCCCCGTTTTCGGTTGTCGCCACCCCGGCGGGCGATCGTCCCGCTACGCGTCGCACGAGCCTGGCCGACGGCGCGCGGGGGAGTGTCGCACCGACGAGGCAGAATCGCGTCCGTGCTGGTGGCGGTGGTGGCGGACGAGGTCGGCGGGGGAGTGCTGCAACCCCTCGACGCCGCCGGGCGGTCGACCGCGCCGCCCGAGCCCGTGGCCGACCTGGCCGGCGCGGTGGCTGCTCGGGAGCGGGCCGACCGCCCGCGCTGGGTGTGGGCGTCCGGCGCGACGGTCTACCCGGCGCTGTTGCGCGCCGGTGTCCGTGTCGACCGCTGTCACGACGTCGAGCTGACCGAGGCGCTGCTGCTCGGCCACGCCGGCCGCTGGGGTGAGCCCCGCTCGCTCGCCGCCGCCTGGGCGCGGCTCACCGGTGCGCCGGTGCCGCCCGACCCGCCGCCCCGCGCGGCCGAGCCGCCCGGCCACGGCCAGGACGCGCTCTTCGAGACCCTGCCGGGCCCGCCGGGCCCCGGCGTCGACGTCCTGACCCAGGTGTACGCGGACCAGCTCGCCCGGGTCGCCACGACCGAGCATCCCGGCCGGTTCCGGCTGCTCGTGGCCGCCGAGTCGGCCGGCGCGCTGATCGCCGTCGAGATGGGCGCCGCCGGGCTGCCGTGGCGGGCCGACGTCCACGACGCCGTCCTCGCCGAGCTGCTCGGCGAGCCGTCCCCGGTGGGCGGGCCGCCCCGGCGCCTCGCCGAGCTGGCGGCCCGCATCGCCGACGCGTTCGGCGTACGCCAGCTGCACGCCGACTCTCCGGCGGAACTGGTGAAGGCGTTCGCCCGCGCGGGGGTGGAGGTGCCCAACACGCGAGCCTGGGTGCTGCGCGGCGTCGACCACCCGGCGGTGCCGCTGGTCCTGGAGTACAAGGAGCTCTACCGGATCTGGACGGCGCACGGCTGGGCCTGGCGCGACGCGTGGGTGCGCGACGGGCGGTTCCGCCCGGAGTACGTGCCCGGCGGCGTGGTCTCCGGGCGGTGGGCGACCCGGGGCGGCGGGGCGTTGCAGATCCCCAAGGTGATCCGCCGGGCGGTGGTGGCCGACCCGGGCTGGACCTTCGTGGTGGCCGACGCCGGCCAGTTGGAGCCGCGCGTGCTGGCCGCGGTCTCCGAGGACGCCCGGCTGGCCGCCGCCGGTGGGGCCGGCGACCTCTACGCCGCTCTCGCCCGGGACGCGTTCGGGGGCGACCGGGCCCGGGCCAAGGTGGCCCTGCTCGGCGCGATGTACGGGCAGACCGGTGGGGCGGCGGTGCCCGCGCTGGAGGTGCTGCGGCGCCACTACCCGACCGCCTTCGGCCACGTCGAGGCCGCCGCCCGTACCGGTGAGACCGGCGGCCTGGTCCGCTCCTGGCTGGGCCGCACCTGCCCGCCCGGCTCGGCCGGCCTCGACGGGGAGGAGGCGGCGCCGGACGGCGGCGACCGGTCGGCGCGGGCACGGTCGCGCGGACGGTTCACCCGCAACTTCGTCATCCAGGCCACGGCCGCCGAGTGGGCGTCGACGCTGCTCGCCACGTTGCGCGGCGAGCTGGCCGGCACCGGTGGCGAGCTGGTGTTCTTCCAGCACGACGAGGTGGTCGTGCACTGCCCGAAGGTGCGGGCCGACGTGGTCGCGGCGGCGGTCGTCCGGTCCGGTGCGCGGGCCACCGCGCTGCTCTTCGGGCACACGCCGGTCCGGTTCCCGCTCGACGTGTCGATCGTGGACTGCTACGCCGACGCGGCTTAGCCCACAATTTTCCCTTTTGCCCCGCTACCCGCGCCCGGGAATGCTCGTTTCTCCTCATGTCCGTACGACGGAGCGGGCCAGGCCGACGTGGCGCGGCCCGCTCCAAGAGGCTGTCGGGAAACCGCGTACCGGGATCTCCCGGCAGCCTCTGGTGAAGGGGGCGCAGCGCTGAACCGGATCGCAGGAATGATCATCGCCGCGGGTGGGGGACGCCGGATCGGCGGCCCGGAGGCCCTGCTGCACCAGGGGGAGAAGCCCCTGGTCAGCCGGATGATCGACACGATGACGGAGGCGGGCTGCGAGCGGATCGTGGTCGTGCTGGGCGCCGCGGCCGACCAGGTGCGCGAGACGACGGATCTCAGCGGCGCCACGGTGGTGGTCAACCGGGCCTGGGGGACGGGCGTCGGCTCGTCGATCCGCGCCGGCCTCGCGGCGATCGACGACGACGGGATCGAGGCCGTGGTCGTGGTGCCGGTCGACATGCCCGGCCTGACGGCCGTGGCGGTCCGCCGGGTGACCGCGCTGCCGTACCCGGACGTGCTGGTCTGCGCCACCTACGACGGCCTGCGCGGGTACCCGATGCTGTTCGGTCGCCGGCACTGGTCCGGCATCGCCACCCTGGCCAGCGCCGACGTCGGCGCTCGCCCGTACCTGCTGGCGCACAAGGACCAGATCGTCGACATCGCCTGCGACGCGGTGGCCGACGGCAGCCGGGTCGACAGCCCCGAGCTGATGGCCCTCTACGGCCTCAGCGTCCCCGAGCAGCGGGTCGGGGTCTGAGAGTCAGCCGGGCAGGTCGAACAGCTCGGCGGCGTTGCCCCAGCAGACCGCGCGCAGCCAGTCGTCGCCGAGATCGAGGCGGGCCAGTCCGGCGAGCTGCTCCGCGTACGCGTAGGGCAGATTCGGGAAGTCGCTGCCCAGCAGCACCTTGCCGGCGAGCCCCAGCTCGCGCAGCCGGGGACGCTCCTCGCTGGGGAACGGCACGAACCGGTCGAAGAACGGGGTGAACGCCATCGTCGTGTCCAGCCGTACCCGCTCGTACCGCTCGGCGAGGTCGAGGAACGCCGTGTAGTCCGGCGCGCCGAGGTGCGCCACGATCGCGGTGAGCGCGGGATGGCGGGCGAGCACGGCGGCGAACGGGTCCGGCCCGGTGTGCGTGGTGCCGACCGGGGCGTGCCCGGCGTGCACGACCACGGGCACGCCGGCGTCGGCGAGCAGCCCCCACACGGGGTCGAGCAGCGGGTCGGTCGGAGCGAAGCCGCCCACCTGGACGTGCACCTTGAACACGCGGGCGCCGGCGGCGAGGGCGTCGGCGACGTACCGCGGCGCCTCCGGCTCCGGGAAGAACGTCGCCGACGGCAGGCATCCCGGCGTCGCGCGGGCGAAGTCGAGCGTCCAACCGTTCAAATCGGCGGCCATGCCGGGCCGGTGGGCGTACGCGAGGGCGCTGAACGCCCGTACGCCCAGCTCTCGCAGGTACGCGACCCGCTCGGCGTCGCTCCACCGGTACCGGATCGGCCACTCGGTGCCCACCAGTGGGCCGGCCGCGTCGAAGTACGCCCACACCCGGCGCAGCAGCCGCGGCGGGAGGAAGTGCACGTGCACGTCGGCCAGGCCGGGCAGCCCGAGGCCCTGCCAGAACGCGGGCACGTCCGCGTCGTCGGCTTTCGCCACCACCGTCACACCTCGATGTTGAAGCGTTGCAGCACCGAGGGGGCGACGAGCCCGACGGCGGCCAGCACCGCGATGACGGTCAGCGCGGCGCGGACCACCACCACCTCGGTCTTGCTGCCGGCGCGCAGGGCGATCGAATCCGGCAGGCTGATCATCGTCCACATCCGACGTTTGATCGGGATGGGCCAGAGGATCGGTACCCCGGCCCGGGTGATCATGTCACCGAGGATGTGCACGAAGCTCCCGACGCCGACGGCGAGCCCGATCATCGGGTAACCGCGGTCGCCGGGCAGGGTGGCGAAGGTGAACCACGCCGCCGCGAGTGACAGGAGGGTCACGACCACCCAGCCGGCCCGCTCGGCCCACTCGTCGAAGAGGCCGCGCAGGGCGAGGCCGAACATGAAGAACAGGATGCCGATCACGGCCCACTTGCCGTACGCGGCGCACAGCGTGGTGGTGCCCCAGCCGACCAGCACGGTGAACGGGATGGTGTGGGTGAGCGTCCGGTGGCCGTTGCTGCGGCGTGGATCCTTGCTGAGCTTCGTCGCGTAGTAGACCCCGAGCGACACCTTCTCCGTGACCTCGGCGATGAACAGCGAGAAGACGCCGAAGGTGCGGGCGACGGTGGCGCCGCCCTGGTTGCGGGTGACCTTTCCCGACAGGTCTAGGTCGGGGAAGAGCGCGCCGCCCGCGCAGACCGCGGTGCCGACCGCGAGCGCCAGCGGCGACTGCTCGTAGCCGGCGAAGTGGTCCAGCGCCCAGGACCCGGCCAGCCACACCGACGCGCCGGACAGCGCATGCGACGGTCCCATCATGTCCGCTCATCCTCCCGGGGATCTTGAGCGCCGAAACTACGTCACTGTAGTTCAGCGCCGCACCCGCGGGGTGGCGGCCGGCCGCTCACATCCGTCGGTCAGGGCAGCGGCGTGAAGCTCTGCCGGACCATCAGGAGGTACGGGTTGTTGACCCCCCAGTCGAACTCCGAGGTCAACCAGGACACGGTGTACGCGCGAGCGGTCGTCACGTTCAGCAGCAGCCGGGCCGTGTGCACGCGTACCCCGGCGGCGTTGACCCAGGCGCACTCCCACACCGCGGCACCGTCGAACATGTCCAGCGGGGCGATCTGGAACCGGCGGTAGTCCCTGAGGAGGCCGCCACCGGTGAGCCGCTGCTCCTCCGACCGCCACCAACCCACCGGGTCAACCCGGTGGGGACCGGCCTCGACGCTGAGCATGCGGACGCCGCCCGGCTCCCGGAAACAGGTCACCGTCCCTTCCGTCCACCGCAGCCAGGCCACCGGCGTGGCGATCCGCCACCCGCCCGGGTCGACGTGCCACGTCCAGCCGCGTACCAGGCGCAGCGCGCCGGTGGGCGGCGGCACCGACGGCACCGGGGTGGCGGCGGGCGGCGGCGCGGCGCAGGCGAACGCGGCCGGGCGCTCCGGTGCGACGCCCCCACCGGAACCGGCCCCCGGCTCCGGCCGGCCGCCGTCGCCGCCCACCAGGGCCCGGCCGACGCCAAGCGCGGTGAGCACCAGGAACACCGCGCCCACGGCGATCCACGGCCGTCGCCGCCGGAAGCTCCTCGGACGCCGTCCCGGCGCCTGGCCGGCGGTTGGCCCGCCGGCCGGTGCCGCCGCCTGACCGGCGCCCGCCGGCCGGTGCCGAGTCGACATCGGATCGGCCGGCGGTGCGGGTGGCGGGCCGGCCTCCGCCGAGGAAGGCCGACCGGCAGTGGCACCCGCGCCAGGTGGCAGGGTCGGCCCGACCGGCCGGTCGTGGTCGGCCGCCGCGGCGCGCAGCAGCGGCTCCGCCTCGGCCGCCGTCAACCGGCGCCACGGGTCGCGTTGCAGCAGGCCGGTCAGGAGCGGGCGCAGCGGACCGGCCCGCCGCATCGGGTCGGGCGGCTCGGTGGCCAGCGCGCTGAGCGTCGCCATCGCGGTGGGCCGGGCGTACGGGGACTGGCCCTCCACGGCGGCGTAGAGCGTCGCGCCGAGCGACCACAGGTCCGTACGCGGGTCGGAAATCCCGTCCCGCGCCCGCTCGGGCGCCACGAACTGCGGTGAGCCGAGCACCATGCCGGGCCCGGTCATCGCGCCGTCGCCACCGTCGAACGTGGCCAACCCGAAGTCGGTCAGCACCACCCGGCCGTCGTCGGCCACGAGGACGTTGTGCGGCTTGACGTCCCGGTGCAGGACGCCGGCCAGGTGCGCCGCCCGCAGCGCGGCCAGCACCGCCAGCCCGATCCGGGCGGTCCGGCGGGGGCCCAGCGGCCCGTCGGTCGTGATGATCTGCTGCAGGGAGCGGGACCGCACGTACTCCATCACGATCCACGGGCTGTCGCCGTCGTGGACGACGTCGTAGACGCGGACGACGTTGGGGTGGGCGAGGCGGGCGGCGGTCCGCGCCTCCCGCAGCGAGCGCAGCCGTACCTCGTCCCGCTCGGCCTCGGCCAGCCAGTTCGGCGGGACGACCTCCTTGACCGCGACGTCCCGGTGCAGCATCTCGTCCCGGGCCAGCCAGACCCGGCCCATTCCGCCGGTACCGACCAGGTCGAGCAGCCGGTACCGGCCCGCGATCAGCCCCTGCCGCACTCTCGCGTTCCCCCTCGGTCACCCCGTGTCACACGATAGTCAGCGGCGTGCAGATTCTCATCCGGAGCATCGGTGGCCGGTCGGTCAGCGGACGCTGCGCAGGCTCGTCCGGACGGTGGTGAGCTGCGCCGTCGCGGCCGGCCAGTCGGCGTCGTGGGTGATCCAGCCGAGCGTCCAGCCGGCGGTCGGTGCCGCCAGCACCACCTGGAGGGCCCGCAGCCGGCTGCCGTGCGGGGTGTCCCACGCGCACTCCCACTCCGCCGCCGCGCCGGCGGCGCCGAGCCGGAACTCGGCGTACCCGGGCAGCGCGCCGGCCGCGAGCGCGCGCTCCCGGGCGGCACGCAGCCGGTCCAGCGCTCCGGCGGGACCGCCGCCGGGGATGGCGACGCTCAGCGCGCGTCCGGTGGTCGGGTCCTGGAAGCAGGCCACGTCGCCGTCACCGGAGTACCGCCAGCCGGCCGGCACGGCGATCCGGAAGCCGCGGGTGTCGGCGTGCCAGGCCCAGCCACGTGGCGGGCGGAACGTCTCCCCGGCGGGTGGGGCGGCGGCGACCACGGGCTCGCCGACCGCGTCGGGTCGGACACAGGAGAACGGCGGCGGCGGGAAGCCGCGCCGGCCGGGCGGCGGTGGCTTCGGGTGGTCCGGCCCGCCGTCCTGCCCGTCGCCGACCGCGCTGGCCCAGGGGTCGCCGGGCGCCGGCCCGTGGCGGCGGTCCCGGTCGTGGGGGGCCGGCCCGTCGGACGGCCGGGACCAGTCGGGCCGCTCCGGCGGCTCGTCGGCCACCGTCAGGGCCGTCCCCACCCCGGCGGCGACGGCGACCAGCAGTGCGGCGGCCGCCAGCCCCCACCGCCGGACGGCGGTCCGGTGCGCGGGGCGACCGCCCGCGCCGGCGCCCGTCGGGGCGGGCGGCGTGACCGGCTGCGGCGCGGCTGCCCCGGCGTCGGTGGCCGGCGCCCCGGCGTCGGCCGTCGGTTCCGGCGACTCCGCC
The DNA here is from genome assembly GCF_040704235.1 of Micromonospora sp. NPDC047707. Taxonomy (NCBI): domain Bacteria; kingdom Bacillati; phylum Actinomycetota; class Actinomycetes; order Micromonosporales; family Micromonosporaceae; genus Micromonospora; species Micromonospora sp. NPDC047707. The sequence goes on along the minus strand of NZ_JBEYSU010000022.1, from coordinate 71,963 downwards.
ACGGTGTCGGCCGTGGGTTCCGGCGACTCCGCTGCGGCCGTCAGCCGGCGCCGCGTCTCGTCGTGGTCGGTGCGGTCGCCCGGGTCGCGGCACAGCAGCCCGGCCAGCACCGGGGCCAGCGGCCCGGCGTTCGGGGCCGGGTCCGGTGGTGCGACGGCCAGCGCGCTGAGCGTGGCCATGGCGGTGCTGCGGGCGTACGGGGACCGCCCCTGCACCGCCGCGTACAGCGTGGCACCGAGCGACCACAGGTCCGCCGCCGTGCGTGCCTCCCGCAGCGTGCGGAGCCGCAGCTCGTCGCGTTCCTCGCCGGTCAGCCAGCTCGGCGGGACGATCTGCTTGACCGCGACCTCCCGGTGCAGCACCTCGTCGTGGGCCCGCCAGACCCGGCCCATGCCGCCGCGCCCGACCATCTCCAGAAGCCGGTACCGGCCGGCGATCAGCACTCGCTCCACAGTGCTCCCATCCACCGCCCGGCGTACACCCTAGGCCAGGAGATGTGCGGGATTCATCCGCTGAAGCGGGCGCGCTGCCGGCCGTCCGCCGGTGCGCGGTGGCTCGGCGGCCGCGGGGACGGCCCGGTCCGGGGCTACCGACCGCCGCTCAGCCGGCGGCACCGCCCATCGCGAGGAGGTTCCCCTCCGGGATCTCGATGCTCCGTCGGCGCTCGCCGGGCCGGGCCCTGGCCAGCCGCCCGCCGGTGAGGTGCGCACGGCGGGCCGTGGCGTACGTGCCGGCGGTGCGCGCCGCGATTGTCGCCCACCCGTACCGCTCGCCGACCATGGCCCGGGCGCGGCGGGCAACCCGCCGCGCGAACACCTCGTCGGCGAGGAGCTGGTCCACCGCTCCGGCGAGGGCGTCCGGGTCGCTGTGCGGGAACGTCACCCCGGTGACCCCCGGCTCGACGATCTCGGCGAGCCCGCCGGTCGCGGCCACCGCCAGCGGCGCGCCAGCCGCGGCCGCCTCCAGCGCGACCATGCCGAACGGCTCGTAGAGGCTTGGCACGACGGTCGCGTCGGTGGCGCCCAGCACGGCCGGCAGCTGCGTCGAGTCGAGGAACCCGGCGAAGCGGACCGTGTCGTGCAGGTGCAGCCCCCGCGCCTGGTCCACCAGTTCCTCCCGGTACGGCCCGTCGCCGGCGATGAGCACCCGCAGCCCGGGATGCCGCCGGCGCAGGTACGGCACCGCGCGCACGAGGTGCTGGACGCCCTTCTCGTACACCAGCCGGCCGGCGTACCCGATCAGCGGGCCGTTCCCGGCGAACCGGGCCCGGGCGGAGGCCACTGCCCGGGGGCGGGCGTGCCAGGCCCGGTCGTCGACCCCGTTGGGCACCACGTCGACGTCACCGGCCGGCACCTCGAACAGCGTGGTGACCTGGTCCCGCATGTAACCGGAGCAGGTGATCATCCGCGTGGCGGCGTTGCTCAGCCAGTGCTCGATCCCGTGGATGGTGCGGTTCATCTCCTCGGGGAGCCAGCCCTGGTGCCGGCCCGCCTCGGTGGCGTGGATGGTGGTGACGAGCGGGAGGCCGAGATGCTCGCCGAGGGTGATGGCGGTGTGGGCGACGAGCCAGTCGTGGGCGTGGATGACGTCGTACCCGCCGGTCTCGGTGGCGCGCAGGGCGGCGCGGGTGAGGGTGTGGTTGAACGCCATCGTCCAGGCCAGCAGCGAGCTGGTGGCGAGGGGGAAGGTGACGGGGTCTTCGGCGGCGCGGACGATGCGGACGCCGTCGGCGTACTCCTCCAGGGGTGCGCCGTCGGCGTGGCGGGTGACGACGGTGACCTCGTGGCCGGCGGCGGCGAGGGCGACGGACAGGGCGTGGACGTGCCGGCCGAGGCCGCCGACGAGCACCGGCGGGTACTCCCACGACAACATCAGCACGCGCTCGTGCCGGGCGGGCTGGAGGTCGATGACGGCGGCGTCTGGTGACATGCGGCCCCCTTGAGTTGTCCCCGAGCGCGCGCCGGCCGGCACCATTTCCGTGCCCCGTTGACGTCGCGACTGGATCGGGACCAATCCTGCTGGTAGCTGGCTAACCAGCGGAGACACAACCGTTGCGGTCGTGTAAACCGCTGCCTACCGGACCCGGCGCACCCGCAGCAGCTCGGCCACCGACCACGCCTGGAACGGGCACCCGGTGGCCCGGTGCGGCGGAAGGCCGTCGGCGGTCTCGCTGACCGAGCCGAGGCCGAACTCGGTCAGGTGCGCCTCGATCCCGACGAACAGCTCGTCGACGGGGAGCTTGGCCCGCCGGCTCGCGTCCACGAACGGGCCGAGCAGCCACGGCCAGACGGTGCCCTGGTGGTAGGCGCCGTCCCGTTCGGCCGGGCCGCCGCGGTGCCGGCCGACGAACTCCGGCGAGTCCGGGGCGAGGCTGCGGGGGCCGAGCGGGGTGAGCAGCCCGGCGGCGACGCGGCGCAGCGTCGGCTCGTCCGGGTCCAGCGGGGCGTACGGGAGCGACCAGGCCAGCAGCTGGTTGGGCCGCAGCAGGTCGTCGTCGTGGACGGCGGCACCGCCCAGCGGGTACGCGGGCGCGGGCGCGTCGACGACGTCGTGCAGCCATCCGGTCGGGGCGGGGAACCGCTCCCGGAAGGCGGAGACCGCCCGGTCGTGCAGCCGCCACAGCTCGGCGGCGTCCTGCCCGACCAGCTCCGCCAGCTCGGCGAGCCCGGCCAGACCGTTGATCCACAGCGCGTTGACCTCGACCGGCTTGCCGGCCCGGGGCGTCACCGGCACCCCGTACACCCGGGCGTCCATCCAGGTCAATGCGACGGCCGGGGCGCCCTGGGTGAGCAGCCCGTCCGCCGGGTCGACGACGATGCCGAACCGGGTGCCGGCCACGTGCGCGTCGATCACGCCGCGCAGCCCGGGCAGCAGCTCCGCGCCCAGGTCGGTGTCACCGGTGACGGTCACGTGCCGGCTCACCGCGTGCAGGAACCACAGCGTGCCATCGACGGTGTTGTACTCCACCCGGCCGGTGTCGGCGGTGTTGGCACACATCCCCTCCGACAGCGTCGCCGCGTACGACCGCAGCAGCTCGCGGCCCTCGTCCGCGCGCCCGGTACACAGGAACAGACCCTCGTAGGAGATCATCGTGTCGCGCGACCAGGCGCCGAACCACGGGTAGCCGGCCACCACGTCCGGGCCGCGGCCGGTACCGATCACGAACGCGTCGGCGGCCAGGACGAGCGTCGCCTCGACCGGGTCGACCGGCTGCGCGGCCGCGACCACGGCCCGGTTGCGGGCCCGTGCGGCGGCCACCACCTCCGGCCCGGGCGGCGGCTCGGCGGCCAGGTCGCCGGCCCAGGCGAGCACCGAGACGGTGTCACCCGGCCGGTCCAGCGCGCCGACGAAGCCGCCCGCGTACCAGAGATCCTCGTCGGGGTGCAGGCCGCGCGCGGCCTCCTCGCGGTGGTGCGCGCCGAGCCACCACTGCCCCTCCGGCACCCAGCCCGGCCCGGCCAGCCGGAAGCAGCCCTCGACCACGGCGCCGTCGGCGACCGGGTCCATCCGTGGCGTGGGCCCGTCGGCGCGGCGCTCGCCGTGGGCGTCCCGCCAGGTGCAGGCCGCGGCGAGTTCCAGCCGGACCGGGCCGCCGGTCACCAGCCGGTGCACCACCGCGACGCACGGCCGGCCGTGCACGGTCGCCAGCTCCCGCTCGATCACCACGTCGCCGATCCGCCAGCGCCAGCGGGGCAGCCCGTCGGCCAGGTCGAAGCGCTCCAGCAACTCGAAGCCCCGTGGATCCACGTCACCGGACGCCCACTCGTGGGCGCCGAGCCGTACCCGCGCCCCGGACGGGAGCACGACCGCCGGGTCGAGGCTCGCCAGTCCCACGCGTCGGGACGCCGGTGTCTCGCCCGCCACCACCAGCAGACCGTGGTAGCGGCGCGTGCGCAGCCCGGCGACCGTGCCCATGGCGTACCCACCGAGACCGTCCGGCACCAGCCACTCCCGGGTGGCGGCGCTGGTCAGCTCACCGCAGACCTGTGGACCGAAGGTGATGTCGATCAATTTCCCTCCACCGGCGGCGAGGTGTGACGCGGCACGAGAAGAATGGCCGCTGTGGTGAAGTACCCCGGCGGCGTCGAAGATGTGCGAGTGATCACCGACGTGCCGCCTCCCGACGCTTCCGCGCCCGACCCTGAGCGGATCCGGCTCGTCCAGGCCGACGCGGGGGAGCGGGAGTGGCGCGCATGGGGTCCCTATCTGTCCGAGCGGGCGTGGGGGACGGTACGGGAGGACTACAGCGAACACGGTACGGCGTGGGACTACTTTCCCCACGACCACGCGCGGTCCCGAGCCTACCGGTGGAGCGAGGACGGCATGGCGGGCGTCTGCGACGACCGGCAGACCTTCTGCTTCGCCCTGGCGCTGTGGAACGGCCGGGACCCGATCCTGAAGGAGCGCATGTTCGGCCTCGGCGGGGACGGCGGCAACCACGGCGAGGACGCGAAGGACTACTGGTGGTACGAGGACTCCACCCCCACCCACTCCTGGATGCGCTGGCGCTACCACTACCCGCAGGCCGCCTTCCCGTACGACGAACTCGTCGCGGTCAACGCGCTGCGCGGCCGGGACGACACCGAGTACGAGCTGGTGGACACCGGGATCTTCGACGACGACCGGTACTGGGCGGTGACCGTCGACTACGCCAAGGCCGGCCCGACGGACCTGTGCGTCCTGATCACCGTCGCCAACCGCGGCGACCGGGCGGAGACCCTGCACGTGCTGCCGACCCTCTGGTTCCGCAACACGTGGGCGTGGGGCCTGCCCGGCGGTGACCGGGTGCCCCGCATCGTCGGCTCGGCGGCGGGCTCGGCCCCCGACGGCGCGGGCGCCCGGCTGGTCGGCGAGCACTGGGTGCTCGGCCAGCTCGTGCTGGAGGGCGACGGCGAGCCCACACCGCTGCTGTGCGACAACGACACCAACGCCGAGCGGCTATGGGGGCTGCCCAGCCGGTCCCGCTACCCGAAGGACGGGATCAACGACCACGTCGTCGCCGGGGCGCCGACGGTCAACCCGGAGCGGGAGGGCACCAAAGGGGCGCTGCACTACGTCCTGACCGTGCCGGCCGGTGGGTACCGGCAGATCCGCCTGCGGCTGACCCGGACCGCCCCACCGCCCGGCGGCACACCGCCCCCGCCGGCCGACCTCGGCGACGGCTACGACGCGGTGGTGTGGGCGCGGCGGGCCGAGGCGAACCGCTTCTTCGCCGGGGTGATCCCGGCGAAGGCCACCCCGGACGAGGCGCTGGTCGCCCGGCAGGCCATCGCCGGGCTGATGTGGGGCAAGCAGTTCTACCACTTCGACGTCAAGCGGTGGCTCGAAGGCGACCCGGGCTCCGCGCCACCGCCGGCCGGTCGCCGGCACGGGCGCAACAGCCACTGGTGGCACATGACCAGCTTCGACGTGATCTCCATGCCGGACCCGTGGGAGTACCCCTGGTACGCCGCCTGGGACCTCGCGTTCCACTGCGTGAGCATCGCCCGGGTCGACCCGGGCTTCGCCAAGGAGCAGCTGCTGCTCCTGCTCCGCGAGTGGTACCTGCACCCCAACGGGCAGATCCCCGCGTACGAGTGGGCGTTCGGCGACGTGAACCCGCCCGTGCACGCCTGGGCGGCGCTCAAGGTGTTCGAGATCGACGGGGGCCGGGACCACACGTTCCTCGCCCGGGTGATGCACAAGCTGCTGCTGAACTTCACGTGGTGGGTCAACCGCAAGGACACCGGCGGCAACAACGTGTTCGAGGGCGGCTTCCTCGGGCTGGACAACGTCGGCCCGTTCGACCGCTCGGCCGCGCTGCCGGTGGCCGGAGTGCTGGAGCAGTCGGACGGCACCGGCTGGATGGCGATGTACGCGCTCAACCTGCTCGACATCGCCGTCGTCCTCGCCGAGCACGACCGCACCTGGGTGGACACCGCCACCAAATTCTTCGAACACTTCGCGTACATCGCCGCGGCCGCGTACTCGCAGGGGTTGTGGGACGACGAGGACGCCTTCTTCTACGACGTGCTGCGGCTCGCCGACGGCACGAAGGTGCCGCTGAAGGTCCGCTCGGTGGTGGGGCTGCTGCCCCTCGCCGCCGTCACCCGGCTGACCGCCCGTACCCTGCACCGGCTGCCCGAGCTGGGCGCGCGGCTGCGCTGGTTCCTCACCAACCGGCCCGAGTACGCCGACGTGATCGGCGCCCGGCGGCTCGGCCCGGACGGCCGTCAGCAGCGGCTGCTGTCCATGGTGGGCCCGGAGCAGATCGTCCGGCTGCTGGCCCGGATGCTCGACACCGACGAGTTCCTCTCCGAGTACGGGCTGCGGACGCTTTCCCGCGCCCACCTGGACAAGCCGTTCGCGGTCACCCTCGGCGGGCAGGAGTTCTGCGTCGGGTACGAGCCGGCCGAGTCGACCAGCGGCCTGTTCGGCGGCAACTCGAACTGGCGCGGCCCGATCTGGATGCCGACCAACTTCCTGCTGATCAGCGCGCTGCGCGACTACGCCGCGTTCTTCGGCGACGACCTCCAGGTCGAGTACCCGACCCGGTCCGGTGTGAAGCGCAGCCTCGACGAGATCGCCGACGACCTGTCCGCCCGGCTGATCTCCCTGTTCACCCGGGACGGCTGGGGCCGGCGCCCGATCTACGGCGCCGCGCAGCTCTTCCAGACCCACCCGGACTGGCGGGACCTGATCTGCTTCCCGGAGTACTTCCACGGCGACAACGGGGCCGGGCTCGGCGCCTGGCACCAGACCGGCTGGACGGCCCTGGTCGCCGACCTCATCCTCGACCTCCGCCGCTGAACGGAACTCGGCTGACCCGAGTGGCCGATGCCAGTACGGTGGCCCGGGCGACGAAGGGGGCGACGTGACGGGTGACGTGGTGATCGAGCCGGGACGGGTACTGGTCTTCGACGCCGATGACACGCTCTGGGAGAACAATGTCCTGTTCGAGCGGGTCATCGACGACTTCCTGGCGTGGGTGGACCACCCGACGCTGGACCGCACCGAGGTCCGCGCCATCCTCGACGACATCGAGCGGGCCAACGCCGTGACGCACGGTTACGGCAGCAAGGTCTTCCTGCGCAGCCTGGGGGAGTGCTTCCAGCACCTGCGGGAGCGGCCGGCCACCGAGGCCGAGCAGCGGGAGATCCAGGACCTGGCGGTCGCCCTGGTCGAGCACCGGGTGGAGCTGATGCCCGGCGTGGCCGAGGCGTTGGACGAGCTGGCCGGCCGCCACGAGCTGCTGTTGCTCACCAAGGGCGAACGGGAGGAGCAGCAGCGCAAGCTCGACGCGTCCGACCTGCTGCACCACTTCCGGGCCGCGCACATCGTGCCGGAGAAGACCGTCGACACCTACCGGTGGCTGGCCAAGGAGCACGACTTCGACCCGGCCGACGCCTGGATGATCGGCAACTCCCCGAAGTCGGACATCCTGCCGGCCCGCGCGGCCGGGATGAACGCCGTGTTCATCCCCAACGAGAACACGTGGGTGCTGGAGCACGACGAACTGGACGCCAGCGACCCGAGTGTCCTGCACCTCGCCGCGTTTCCGGACCTGCTGCGGCACTTCTGACCCGGTAACCTCCCGGCGTGCCGCTGACGTTTCCGTCCCATCCGGCGGCGGTCCTGCCGCTGAAGCTCTGGCGACCCCGCTGGTTCGACGGGGTCGCCCTGGTCACCGGGGCGGTCTCGCCGGACGTGGCGTACCTGTTCACCGGCACCGCGTGGGATCTCCCGCGGACGCACACGGCCGCCGGGCTGCTCTGGTGGTGCCTGCCGGTGGCCCTCGCGTACGCGTGGGTCGTCCGTCGTGCGGTGGCGGTGGTCGCCCCCCACCTGCCGGCCGGTTCCCGCTTCCGGTGGACGGACTACACCGCGCTGACGGCGGTCCGGCATCCCTGGTGGATCACCGCCGGGTCGGCGCTGCTCGGCGCGATCAGCCACGTCGTGTGGGACCGGGTCACCCACACGAACTGGCTGGGGGCCCTCGGCGTCGACTGGTACGGCGCCACCGGTGTGCACTGGTGGACGGTGTCGGATCCGGCCAGCACGCTGCTCGGCGCGGTGGTCACCGTCGGGGTCGCACGTCGGGTTGCGGACCGCCGTGACATGCTGACGGAGGCACCGTCGGCGGTGCCGGCCCGCCGGGCGGTGTTCGTCGCGGTAGCGGGGGTGGTCCTCGCCGCCGGGGTGGCGGTGGTGCCGCTGCTGCCGGCTGCGGAACACATCGCTCCGACCGGCGTACGGCTGCTGCACGCGCTGGCGTGCGCCCTCCTCGCCGGCGGGGTCGCGGCGACCGTCACCGGCCGCGCGCGTAGTGGTCGCCTCGACCGGAAACAGCGCTAGGTGGCAGTGGCGCGTTACGTCGACATGCCGCTTTTCACCTTGGCATCAATCACGCTTCCACGGCCGGTGCGAACCTTGTTTGCGCTGCGAAAACGCGCCTAACCTGATCCGGCGCTCACGGCTCTTCGGGGTGAGTCGGAGCGCGTGCGGTCCGGTTGTGGGCACCGTGGAGCTGAGTGCAGGCGGGCCGGCTCGCTGTGGTGGGCCCGGCGTGGGCGGCGTGCCGCGCCCGCGCGTCCACCATGGCGATGTCCGCTACCACACCGGACGGCGGAGGGTCAGGGCCGGGTAGTTGCGGACCCGGTCCTGACCCATTTTCGATGCCCACCGCCGACAGCTCGTCGAGGCAGTTGATGAGAGGCAGGGCGGGTCCGGCCGCCGGGCGTCAGCTGCCCGCGCCGCGGACGATCGCCACCGCCACCCGGCAGAACTCCTCCATGTCCGGGTTGAAGCCGGCCGCGATGTCGGGGTGCAGGCCGGCGCGGGTCTCGTCCAGCAGCCGCTGGCAGACCTGCTCGACCGGCTCACCGGCGTAGCTGGCCCGCACCCGTTCGGTCGCGGCCTGCAACGCCGAGGTCAGCTGATCCTCCAGCGGGCCGCGCAGCTTCTCCTGCACCGCGTCGCGGGGATCCAGCGTGACGTGTGGTTCCGACATCGGCGCTCCCTTCCTCGGCGACCGCGGTACCCCACCGCGGCCGTCGGTCAAACCGCGGCCGGTACGGCCGCCACCCGTACCTGGTATGAGAAGTTCTCCGCCGGTTCCTCCGTGTACGACAACTTCCGGATCTGCCGGTCGTCGTCGTAGAGGGCGACGTCCACCAGGACGCCGAGGTGGGCCAGGCCGATGCTGCCCACCCGCTTCTTGTCCTGGAGCACGGCGCACACCCCGCCGAGCAGGGTGCTCGCGTCGGAGGTGCGGTGCCCCGGCGGGCAACGCAGCACGAGGTCCACCTCGATCGGCCCGGACAGCGGGGTCCAGCCGGTGCGCTGGGCCGCCGTGCAGGCCGCCTGGAGCAGGGCGCGGACCCTCGTCGCCTGCCGATGCCCGGCGGCGAAGATGGACAGCGCCTCGGTCTTGACCGGTGGCAGGCCGCTCACCTCGAATGTCAGGGCGAGAGCGCGGGTGTCCTGCACGACGGCACCTCCTCGTTGGGGACGATCCTGCCCAACCGGGGCGGCGGCGGTGGGAGTTCCCGCGAGAACCAACCGATCGGGCGGGCCGGGGTCGGCCGAGGCGTGTCGACGTCGGTGGCGAACGCGCAGGTAAACGCTAGTCCACCCGGTGGTCGCCGGGTAACCGTCCGCTCACTCGGTGGGACGGGGCGGGAAGGCGCAGAACTCGTTCCCCTCCGGGTCGGCCAGCACCCACCAGCGGGTCTGGTCGGTCGGCTCGCGCAGCAGCGTGGCACCGGCCCGGATCAGGGCGGTCGGCTCCGGGTCGACCAGGTCCACGTCCCAGTGCATCCGGTTCTTGACCGTCTTGCGCTCCGGCACCGGGTTGAAGATCCATTCGTCCCACGGGAAGCCGGTCGCGCCGACCAACGAGGCCGCGTCCCAGCCGGTAATCTCCACCTCGCCACCGAGCACGCCGGCCCACCAGCCGGCCAGTCGCTCCGGTTCGGCGCAGTCCACCACCAGCTCCATCGGCCCCGGCCGGGTGTCCGGCCGGCCGGCGAAGGCGCAGAACTCGTTGCCGTCCGGGTCGGCGAGCACCCACCACTCGATCTCCTCGTCCGGCTCGCGGACGATTCGCGCTCCGGCCGCGACCAGCGGCGCCGGGTCCGCGCCGGCCAGCCGCAGTTCCAGGTGTACGCGGGTCTTGCCGGTACGCGGCTCGCTCACCCGGTTGACCCAGATCGACTCGGCGCCGGAGCGGGCCGCCCGGGGATCAACGCGGGTGTCCCCGTCCCCGGCGTCCACGACCTCCCCGTCGAGCACCCGCCCCCAGAATTCGCCGAGCACCTGGGCGTCGGCAGCATCGAGACACAGATCCTTGAACCGCGCGATCACGGCTCCATCATGCCGACCCGCCGCCCCGCCGCCGCCGCCGCCGACCCCGGCCCGGCCCGGGCGCGCAACCTCAGGGAAAGTGCTGTCTCGTCCGCACTCGCGCGGCGAGGGGACATCTTCCCCGAAGTTGCGCGGATCCTGCCGCGGGTGGTTCAGTGGCGGGCGCGTTTCAGTTCGTGGAAGGTGGGCAGGCGCATCAGCGGGACGGTGCAGTCCCAGATGGTCAGGGCGTCGTCGGTGCCGGGCACCTCGGTCAGGATCGGCCCGTGCAGGCCGCGCTCGGCGCCGGGCAGCATCAGCACCGGCGAGCCGGCGTCCGGGCCCACCGACGTGTACGCGAGCGTGTGCGACTCGCGTACCGCCGCGTCCCAGCGCTCGTCGTCGAGCGCCGCCGCCGCGCCGCCGAGCCCGGCCGCCTCGACGGCCGCGTCCACGATCTTCGGGGCCGGCCGGTTGCCGGCGTCGTGCGTGCGGGTGCCCAGTTCGGCGTAGAAGTGGCCCGCGTCGTCGTGCCGCCCCTCGGCGCGCAGCGCCTCCACCAGGCGCAACGCCCGGCTCGAGGCGGTCATCGCAGCGGCGCGTTCCGGCGGCACGTTTCCCTCGTTGAGGAGGGCCAGGCTGAACGCCCGCCACTCGATGCGCAGGTTACGGGCGTCGGCGACGGCCACCAGCCAGCGGGACGTACGCCAGGTCCACGGGCAGGCGGGGTCGAAGAAGAAGGTGACGTCCATCGGGCGAGCGTACGGGCGCCCGTCCCGGCCCGCAGCGTGGTGATCTGCGCCACACCGGGACGGATCGTGGCGCTCCGGTTGCCGTCAGGTTTCGGAACTTCGCAGGTCGGGCAGTGTTCAGGCCACGAAACGCCCGGGGCGCGACGCACCTGTCCGGTCGGCGCCCCGTCCGTCTCGCCGTGCGCCGGGGCACGGAGCCTTCCCCCGGCTTTGGCCGAGAAGGAGGGGAGGGGTGATGAGCGACTCTGACCAGGCCCGACGGCGACGTCGACCCCGCGCCCGCGCGGTCGCCGCCGCCGCGGCGCTGACGTTGGTGGCGCCCATGGCCGCCTGCGGGACCGGCGGTGCCGGCGGTACGCCCACGATCAACCTGTACTACCCGCCCGAGCAGAACCTGCAGAAGGTCGTCGACGACTGCAACGCCCAGGCGCAGGGGCGGTACCACATCGTCTACCGGGTGCTGCCCCGGCAGGCCGACGAGCAGCGGGTGCAGATGGTGCGCCGGCTCGCCGCCGAGGACACCGGCATGGACGTCCTCGGCCTCGACGTCACCTGGACCCAGGAGTTCGCCAGCGCGGACTGGATCCTGGAGTGGACCGGCGAGAACCGGGCCGAGGCCGAGCGGGGCACCCTGGAGGGCCCGCTGGAGACCGCCCGGTACGAGGGCCGGTTGTACGCGGCGCCGAAGAACACCAACGTGCAGCTGCTCTGGTACCGCAAGGACCTGGTGCCGGAGCCGCCGAAGACGTGGGACCAGATGATCGCGGCGGCCCAGCAGCTGAAGGAGCAGGGCAAGCCGTACCAGGTGCTGACCATGGGCGCGCAGTACGAGGGCCTGGTCGTCCTCTACAACACCCTCGCCGAGAGCGCCGGCGGGCGGATCCTCAACGACGACGGCACCGAGGCGGTGATGGACGAGGGGACGGTGCGAGCCCTCGACCAGCTCCGGCGCTTCGCCACGTCGGGCGTGGCGTCACCGTCGTTCAGCAACGCCACCGAGGACCCGGTGCGGCTGCAGTTCCAGTCCGGCAACGGCGCCTTCCAGGTGAACTGGCCGTTCGTCTACCCGGCGATGCAGGAGGCGAACCCGGACCTCGCGACGCAGGTGAGTTGGGCGCGGGTCCCGGGGATCGACGAGGGCACCCCGAGCAAGGTGACGATCGGCGGGGTGAACATGGCCGTCAGCGCGTACTCGGAGCACCCGGAGGAGTCCTTCGAGGCCGCGAAGTGCATCCGTAACGAGAAGAACCAGAAGTTCTCCGCGATCAACGACGGTGTGCCGCCGACCATCGAGAGCATCTACGACGACCCGGAGATGACCGAGGCGTACCCGATGAAGGACACGATCCTCGAGGAGCTGAAGGACCCGGCGGTGCGCCCGCTGACGCCGGCCTACCAGAGCATCTCCACGGTGACCTCGGCGATCCTCTCGCCGCCGTCGGCGATCGACCCGGAGCAGACCGCGGACGAGCTGCGCGCCGCCATCGCGGACGCGCTCGAGTCGAAGGGGGTCCTGCCGTGAGTGTCAACGCCACCCCGGCGGGCGCGGACGTGACCGCCGACGAGACCGCCACCCGTAGCGGGCGGCACGCGGTCGTGCCCGCGCAGCGGGCCAACCGCCGCAACAGGAGCCCGCTGAGCGAGAACAAGCGCGCCGAGCGACGGCTCGGCTGGCTGCTCTGCGCGCCGGCCGCGCTGGTCATGGTGCTGGTGACGGCGTACCCGATCCTCTACTCGGTCTGGCTGTCGATGCAGCGCTTCGACCTGCGCTTCCCCGACCAGCGCGAGTTCATCGGGCTGGAGAACTACGTGACCGTGCTGACCAACGATTTCTGGTGGACGGCGTTCGGCGTCACCGTGCTGATCACCGTCGTCACGGTCGCCGTCGAGCTGGTGCTCGGCATGGGGCTGGCGCTGATCATGCACCGGACGCTGGTCGGCCGGGGGATCGTCCGGACCGCGGCGCTGATCCCGTACGGCATCGTCACGGTCGTCGCCGCGTTCTCCTGGCGGTACGCGTGGACGCCCGGCACCGGCTACCTGGCGAACCTGTTCAGCGAGGGCGCGCCGCTGACCGAGCGGGCCAGCTCACTGGCGATCATCATGCTCGCCGAGATCTGGAAGACCACGCCGTTCATGGCGCTGCTGCTGATGGCCGGCCTGGCCCTGGTGCCGGAGGACCTGCTCAAGGCGGCCTCCACCGACGGTGCGACGGCCTGGCAGCGGTTCACCAAGGTGATGCTGCCGGTCATGAAGCCGGCGATCCTGGTCGCCCTGCTGTTCCGCACGCTGGACGCGTTCCGGGTCTTCGACAACATCTACGTCCTGACGTCCGGGGCGAACGAGACGTCGTCGGTGTCGATGATCGCCTACAACAACCTGATCCGGGGTCTGAACCTCGGCATCGGGTCCACGATGTCGGTGCTGATCTTCATCACCGTGGCGATCATCGCCTTCATCTTCGTGAAGCTGTTCGGTACCGCTGCCCCCGGCAGCGACGACGGGGAGAGGCGTTGACATGGCGGACACCACCACCAAGGCCAGGCTGCGCTGGGGGCTGCTCGACGTCCTCGTGGTCGTCTTCGCGCTGATCCCGGTGCTGTGGATCGCGTCGCTGTCGTTCAAGACCCCGGCCACGCTCACCGACGGGAAGTTCATCCCGCGCGAGTGGACGCTGGACAACTACCGGACGATCTTCCAGACCGACCAGTTCGTCCGTGCCCTGGTCAACTCGATCGGCATCGCCCTGATCGCCACCCTGATCGCGGTCGTGCTCGGTGCGATGGCCGCGTACGCGATCTCCAGGCTGGATTTCCCCGGCAAGAAGCTGCTCGTCGGCGTGTCGCTGCTGATCGCGATGTTCCCGCAGGTGTCGCTGGTGTCACCGCTGTTCGAGATCGAGCGGCAGCTCGGCCTCTTCGACACCTGGCCCGGCCTGATCCTGCCGTACATCACGTTCGCCCTGCCGCTGGCCATCTACACGCTGTCGGCGTTCTTCAAGCAGATCCCGTGGGACCTGGAGAAGGCGGCGAAGATGGACGGCGCCACGCAGGGCCAGGCGTTCCGCCGGGTCATCGCGCCGCTGGCCGCGCCGGGGCTGTTCACCACGGCGATCCTGGTCTTCATCTTCTGCTGGAACGACTTCCTGTTCGCCATCACGCTGACCTCCACCGAACGGGCCCGTACGGTGCCGGTCGCGCTGTCGTTCTTCACCGGCGAGTCACAGTTCGAGGACCCCACCGGGGCGATCTGCGCCGCCGCCGTGGTGATCACCATTCCGATCATCCTGTTCGTGCTCTTCTTCCAGCGCCGCATCGTCTCCGGCCTGACCTCCGGCGCAGTCAAGGGATAGGTGGTAGTCGTGGCTGACATCGTGCTCGACAAGGTGAGCAAGAAGTTCCCGGACGGCACCGTCGCGGTGGCCGACGTCGACCTGGAGATCGCCGACGGCGAGTTCGTCATCCTGGTGGGACCGTCCGGCTGCGGGAAGTCCACCACCCTCAACATGATCGCGGGCCTGGAGGACATCAGCTCCGGCGAGCTGCGCATCGGCGGCCAGCGGGTCAACGACAAGGCCCCCCGGGATCGGGACATCGCGATGGTGTTCCAGTCCTACGCCCTCTACCCGAACATGACCGTCCGGGAGAACATGGCGTTCCCGCTCCGCCTGCAGAAGCTGGACAAGGAGACCATTAACCAGAAGGTCGAGGAGGCGGCGAAGGTCCTGGAGCTGACCCCGCTGCTGGACCGCAAGCCGGCCAACCTCTCCGGCGGCCAGCGGCAGCGGGTGGCGATGGGGCGGGCGATCGTCCGCCAGCCCAAGGCGTTCCTCATGGACGAGCCACTGTCCAACCTCGACGCCAAGCTGCGGGTGCAGATGCGGACCGTCGTGTCCCGCCTGCAGAAGCAGCTCGGCACCACGACCGTGTACGTGACCCACGACCAGACCGAGGCGATGACGCTCGGCGACCGGGTGGTCATCATGCGCGGCGGCGCGGTGCAGCAGGTCGGCCCGCCGCAGGAGCTGTACGACCACCCGCGCAACCTCTTCGTCGCCGGGTTCATCGGCTCGCCGGCCATGAACTTCCTCCACGCGGCCGTGCAGGACGGCTCGCTGCGGACGGCGCTCGGCGACGTGCCGCTCGGCGACCGGGTCCGCCGCCAGCTCGACGACGCGGACGCCCCGCGCGAGCTGATCCTCGGCATCCGGCCCGAGCACTTCGAGGACGCGGCGCTGGTCGACGACGACACCCGCCGCCGGGGCATGGAGTTCGAGGCGCCGGTGGAGATCGTCGAGTCGATGGGCTCCGACAAGTACGTCTACTTCGGCGTCGAGGGGGAGCGGGCCAGCGCCGCCGAGCTGGAGGAGCTGGCCGCCGACGCCGGCGCCGACTTCACCGGCGGGGGCGCGAGCCTGGTCACCCGGCTGTCGGCCGAGTCGGCCGTACGCGAGGGGGCGAGCCACCGGGTCTGGTTCAACCTGGAGAAGATCCACCTGTTCGACCCGAACACCGGCCGGAACCTGACCCTGCACGAGGGCCGGGCGGCGGGCGCGCTGGCCGACTGACCGGGAGGGGTCGGCTCCGTCGAACGGATGGCCAGTTGTCCTCGTCTGCGAATGCGTGTGACAGCTGGCCATTCGCCGTGTTCGCGAATCGGCGGAGGGCAACCCCCTGACCCTGGACACCTCGCGCGCCCCTGCGGCCGGGCCGCCGCGTCGCTGATCGACAAGTTGACATAAGTCGATGTGTATGAGCTCATGGCGGCTACCGACGATTGGAGTGGCGACCATGAGACGCGGACTGGCCCTGTCCATTGCGGTCCTTCTGATGAGCACCGGCGCCGCCGTCACGACGACCGGTGTCGCCGCCGCCGCAGCCGAGGTGCCGGCGCCTCCGGTGATCACCATTGCCGGTCCGGCGACGCCCCGCCCGGCTCCGGCGGTGATGTCGACGGCGGCGGTGAGTGCGAAGATCCACCATTACAACATCTGCAACGCCAAGCGGGAGGCGTGCACGATCGAGCAGGCCGCCACCGCGCGGGACGTCCTCGTCTGGATGGCGGTGGCAGACGGGGCCTGGTTCATCTCCGTCAACGAGATCTGTGTGACCTCGTTCCGGACGCTGGCGGATCGGTTGAACAGCGCCGGCACCTTCGTGGTCAGCAAGCAACGGGAGACCAACTGCGGGAATCAGGAGTTCGGCAACGCGATCTTCCATCCCGGCGGGGTCCGCCAGGACGGGCGGGCCTGGTTCCTGTCCAACCCGGGCAAGACCTGCACCGACGCGGAAACGGAATGCCGCACCATGCTCTGCCTGAAACTCGGCACCTACGCGGGCCCCATGGGGCAGTGCACCTCGCACCTCGGCGCCGGAAAGGAAAGCGACACCATTCACCAGGCCGCCGAGTACATCTGGAACGCGACGGCCTGGATGGAGCCGGGACGCCGATTCTCCCTGGCCGGCGACTTCAACCTGACCCGGGACAAGCTGCCGGGCGCGTACGGCAACATGGTGGACCTGGTCCTCGGGGACACGTTCCCCACCCGTCCGAAGACGAACCGGCAGATCGACTACATCTTCGTGCAGGCGTTCGGCAGCCACACCTACAAGAGCGCGTACTGCCCCACCGACGCCAGCGACCACTGCTACACCTCCGGCCAGTGGCGCCCCCTCGACACGTGGTCGTGATGCGGGGTGCTTGACCGCGTCGCCGAGATGGTGGGCTCTTCATGGCGCTGGCAACTGACCGGTCATCGACGCGGCATCGGGGTGGACTCGTAGTACCTGGAAAGACAGGAACTCCCACGACGTCAGGACGTGGCGCTTACTGGACGCGGGCTCTGCCTTTGCCCTGAGGCCCAACTCCGGAATGAGAGAAGAAGGAGCGTCATGACCGCTGCACCTCTGCTCACCCTGAACAACGGTGTCACCCTTCCGGCGCTCGGATTCGGTGTGTTCCAGAGCGCGCCGGAGGAGACCGCGGCGGCAGTGGAGGCCGCGCTTGCCATCGGTTACCGCCACGTCGACACCGCGGCCGTCTACTCGAACGAGCGCGAGGTCGGGGAAGGCATCCGTCGTTCGGGCATCGACCGATCCGAGGTCTTCATCGAGACGAAGGTCTGGATCAGCGACTACGGCTACGAGCAGACCCTCCACGCGTTCGACAAGAGCGCGAGAAAGCTGGGCGTCGACCAGATCGACCTGCTGATCCTGCACCAGCCGTTGCCCTCGGCCTTCGACAAGACCGTCGCCTCCTACCAGGCGCTGGAGAAGCTCCTCGCCGCCGGCAAGGTGCGTGCGATCGGTGTCTCGAACTTCACCACCGACCACCTCAAGGCCCTGCTCGAACGCACCGAGATCGTGCCCGCCGTCAACCAGATCGAGCTGCACCCGTACTTCGTTCAGCGCGACATGCAACAGGCGCACGCGGAGCACGGCATCCTCACCCAGGCGTGGTCGCCGATCGGCGGCGTCACCTTCTATCCGGACATCCTCGGACTGGCCCCCGAGAACCGCACGAGCACGCTCACGGAGCCGGTGATTCGCGGCATCGCCGACGCGTACGGCAAGACCGCCGCGCAGGTGATGCTCGCCTGGCACCTGCAGCAGGGACGCTCGGCGATCCCGAAGTCGGTCAAGCCCGAGCGGATCGCCGAGAACTTCAACGTTTTCGACATCGTGCTCGGCGCCGGCGATATGGCGGCGCTCGACGCTCTCGACAAGGGCGTTCGCAACGGCCCCGACCCGGAGGCCGTCACGCTGGAGATCGGCAACTGGCCGATCCCGGAGGCGTGACAAGCACACCACCCCTCGCAGCTGCTGGGCAGGGGGCTCGCCGTCGGCGCGCGTCCCCTGCGCAGCAGCACTGCGGGAGGTTGCCGCAGGGTGGCTGCCCTTCGGCGCGACAGCAACTGAGGTTCGGTGTAACGCCAGTACCTCCCTCACCGGGTTGCTCCTGAACTAGCCTCGGCGCATGAGTTTGCCGGACGACGTGCGTGACTTCTTGACATCCCGGCGCGCGAAGATCACACCGGAGCACGCGGGTCTCCCCGCCTACGGTGGAAGACGCCGTGTGGCGGGACTGCGCCGCGAAGAGGTCGCACTGCTGGCAGGCGTGAGCGTCGACTACTACAACCGTCTCGAGCGCGGGAACCTCCGCGGCGTGTCCGAGAGCGTTCTGGACTCGGTCGCACGCGTCCTGCAGCTCGACGAAGCCGAGCACACGCACCTGCGGGGCCTGGCGCGCGCCGCGAACGCCGCACCCGCCAAGCGTCGTCGCGTGAGCCCCCGCAGCGTCCGCCCGAGCCTGCAGCGTCTGCTGGACACGATGACGGAAGCCGCAGCCGGAATTCTGAACCACCGCTTGGACATCCTGGCGGCCAACCGGCTCGGACACGCCCTGTACTCCGACGTCCTCGGCGAGGCCGAGCAGCCGGGCAACCTGGCGCGCTTCGCGTTCCTCGACCCCCGCAGCAGGGACTTCTACTCAGACTGGGAAGCGACCGCCGCCGACACCGTTGCGATCCTGCGCTCCGCGGCTGGCAGCAACCCCTACGACCAGGATCTCTCGGACCTCATCGGCGAACTGTCCACGCGCAGCGAGCACTTCCGATCCAGGTGGGCAGCGCACCACGTCCGGTTCCATCGCACCGGCACGAAGCGGCTGCACCATTCCGTCGTCGGCGATCTCGCACTGTCGTTCGAGGCCATGGACCTCAGCTCAGATCCTGGTCTCGTGCTCCTGGCCTACACCGCCGAAGCCGGCTCCACCTCCGAGGACGGCCTGCGGATGCTCGCCAGCTGGGCCGCGACGCAGGAGCACCACACGAGCCGCATTCCGGACGAGCACTAAGGGTGGCTGCCGACGTCGCGATGTCCACCACTGCCGACCATGCGGGCCATCGGGAGTCAGTCCACCGGGCCGACGTGCTTTGCCAGATTCACGAAGGACTGCCACGACGAGGGGTTGAAGGTGAGGGTGCCGCCGTCGCGGTCCTTGGTGTCGCGCACCAGCACGACGTCCGGCAGGTTGTCGGCCACCTCGACGCACGACCCGCCGTTGCCGCCGGACCTGCTCGACTTGCGCCACCGGGGGATCAGTACATCCATGACTTCGCCGCTTCCTTGATTCGCTCGATCGACTTCCGGCGGGGGAGCGCCTCGTTGCGAACGATCTCCCACGTCTTGGCAAGCTTAGCGACATCCGCCGGGGCATCGACGATCTGCGCCTTGAGCTGATTGTCGGCGTGGGCCACCCGGGTGCCGTCGGGCAGTTCGGCGATGATGAACTGGCCGGCCAGTCCCAGGTACATCCCGGCATCCGGTGGCACCACGTGCAGTTGGACGTGCTCCAACGCCGCCAGCTCCACCAGCCGCTCGCACTGCTCCAGCATCAGCCCCGGCTGGTCGACCACCGGCCGGCGCAGCACCGACTCGTCCACCACCGCGATGAGCTGCGGCGGCTCGTCGCGGTCCAGGATCGCCTGCCGGTCCAGCCGGGACGCCACGTTCCGCTCGACCTCCTCGGCGGTGAACCGGCCGCCGCTCAGCGTGGCGCGGGCGTACCGTTCGGTCTGCAGCAGGCCGGGGAGGTAGGCCAGCTCGAACCAGCGCAGCGTGGTCGCCTCCCGCTCGAACTCGATCCACTCCCGCAGCCAGGGTGGCGCGGTGTCGAGCTGGCCCAGGTCGCGCAGCATCCGGGTGAACCGTTCCCCGGTCCGGTGGGCGCCGTCGACGGCCGCCATGTACTCCTTGGTGGGCGCCCGGCCGCCGGTCTCGACCGAGCTGACGTGCGAGCCCGAGTACCCGATGCCCCGGCCGAAATCCTCCTGACTGAGCCCGAGGCCGGCCCGGAACAGGCGCAGCTCGCTGATGATGTACCCGGCAGCGGTCCCCATCGATTCCCCAACTCCTGCTCGTCCTCGTCGACATGTCCCCCGTGCCTGCTCAACCGCTGCCCTGACCTGCACGGATGGCGGGAGCACGTATCGACCGTAGCGGTGTCCTCAGCAGACTGTCACTACGCGGACCCGCTTCGGTATCAAGAGGTGGACGGGGCGGGTCCTGCGGCCGGCCGCTCTGCTTCCCCCAGGGCAGAGCGGCCTCCTTCCACCACCGAGGAGGTCGATGTGCGTACCCGCTGGTTCCGCTGCCGCCACGAGGAGCCGCCGGCGCTGCCGCGACGAGTGCGGCGCGCGAACCTGCCGGCGTGGATGACGGAGCCGACCGCCGCCTACCCCCGCCCCGGCCGCGCCGGCTGGTTGACCCCGGCCCAGCGGTGGCGGGCGAACGGGGGCCGGTGGTGAGCTTCACCGACCTGCCGCAGCCGAGGCTCGGGCCGTACCCGGAGCACCCCCCGCTACCGCACCGAGCGCGTGCCGCCGCACACCCCGCTGCGGCCGGTGTGGGCGTGCCGGGCGTGTGGCCAGCCGTGGCCGTGCGCCGAGGCCCGCCTCCTGCTCAAGGCCGAGTTCGACGGGCGGTACCCGACCCTGTCGATCTACCTCGCCGGCCTGCTGTACGAGGCGATGCACGATCTCTACCACCTGAACCCGCACGACGGGCCGCGCCCGCGCGACCTGTTCGACCGCTTCGTGGGCTGGGGCCCGTTCCGCAGACCCATGGTGCGCCCGCCCTCGCTGCCCGGATGAGATGTCATCCGGACCAGACGAGACGCAGTGACCGGTCGAGGAAGGTGGCGTAGCGGGCCAGGGCCCGCTCCACCCGTGCCCGGACCCGGTCGTCCAAGGGGGCGAGCGGTGCGACGGTCACCGTCACCCGGGCCTTGTCGATCGTTCGCTTCCAGGTGCCCACCACCCGGCCGCCACGCACGACGGTGGCCTGGAAGACGCCGTTACCGCCGGGCACGATCGCGTTCATGTGCGCGGGATCGACCATGAGTGAGCGGTCCCGGTAGCCCAGCAGGTACTCGTCGAAGCCGGGCAGCACCAGCAGGTCGTCCACCGGGCGGGGAGCGGTGTCGAGCAGGACCGGATCGACCATCGCCGTCTCGCCGTCGACCAGCACCGGAGCGACCGCGTCACCGGCGGCGGCGAAGCCCCGGCGGGCGTCGGTGAGCGTCAGCCCCGTCCAGCCGGCGAACTCCCGGGCGGTGACCGGGCCGTGGGAGCGGACGTACCGGTGGGCGAGCGTCGCCAGGGCCTCGTCCCGCTCCGGCCGGTGCTGCCCCGGCGCCCACTCGTCGAGCAGGACGAAGGTCTGCTCGGCGCCGACGTTCGGGGCGAGACAGGTGACGCCCGTCAAGCTCGCGTGCGACAGCAGGTGGTAGCCGCGCTGCCCGGTGGTGCCGATGCCCGCCGCCTTCAGCGTCGCCAGGCACTGCGCGCGGGTCAGCCGGCCGCCGCCAACCAGCGCGCCCCCGAGCACCGCCACCGCCCGCTCGGCCTCGACCTCGGTGAGGCCGAGTTGCGCGCGGCGGGTGGCCTCGGCGGTCCGGACCCGGACGCCGGTCAGCTCCAGCATCCAGCGGGCGTCCCGGGCCGGGACGAGGTGGAGGGTGCCCCGCATCGGCCACGTGCGCAGCGCCTCCCGGCGTTCCAGCGCGGCGTGCACGTCGCTGTGCCGCAGCTCAGGCAGCCGGACGCCCAGCGACCACATGCCGCTCGCCAGGTCCTGGGCCTGCATCGCGCCGAACCACTCGACCACCTCGCCGACCGTCCGGAGGTGGACGGTCGGGTGCGGGCGTAGCAGCAGGCTGCTCATCCGCAGCGCGAGCGCGGCCCGTGCGGTCAGCTCCACGGCCATGGGGCTCCTCGGTCAGGGGGTCGGTACCACCCTAGGACCACCCCACTTGCCCGGAACCCGCCGGCCCGCCTCAGCCCCGCCGGCTCCGCGAAACGCTGATTGTGGCGTCAATCAGTTTTTCGCCGCCCGGGATGAAAGTGTCTGCTACCTTCATGTTGCTCTGCCGGCCTTACGGCGGATTTTCACCTTTCGTG
The DNA here is from genome assembly GCF_040704235.1 of Micromonospora sp. NPDC047707. Classification (NCBI taxonomy): domain Bacteria; kingdom Bacillati; phylum Actinomycetota; class Actinomycetes; order Micromonosporales; family Micromonosporaceae; genus Micromonospora; species Micromonospora sp. NPDC047707. Next base: position 49,928 of record NZ_JBEYSU010000022.1, on the reverse strand, counting down.
AGTTATACGCCGTGGTCTCCATGCCTGCCGGCACTCCTGCGTCACCTCCCCGGGTGACCCGCCGAGTCCGGCACGGTCGTGGCTGCACGGCACATGTGTTCGAGACGTGTTCGGCGCAGGAGGTTGGCGGTTCCGTGCAGCAGTTCGGGTCCCTCGGCACGTCAAGGTCAACTGAGCGACCGGAGCGTCCCCCGGAGGCGGACGTCCGCCTCGTGGGCTCGGCGACCGGGTACTCGGCGACCGGGTACTCGGCGAGCGGGCAGCCGGACGGGCCTGCGGTCGCCGGCACGCGTTGGCTGCACCACGTGTTCGAATCCGCGTGCGATCGGACGCCCGCGGCCATCGCGCTCGAGTGCGGCAGCGCGTCGTTGACCTACCGCGAGTTGGACGAGCGCGCCAACCGGCTCGCCCACCGGCTGCGGACCCTCGGCGTCGCGAGCGGCTCCCGGGTCGCCATCCTGCTGCAACGCTCGGTCGAGACGTACGTGGCGTTGCTGGGCGTGGGGAAGGCCGGCGCCGCGTTCGTACCGATCGACCCCGAGTCCCCGGCCGACCGGGTCGCCTACATCGCCGAGGATTCCGATGTCGACCTGGTGTTGACCTCCTCGGCGCTCGCCGACCGGGTGGGGGACCGGCGCGCTCTCGTCCTCGACGAGCACGTCGCCGAGGTCGCCTCGGCGCCGAGCGATCGGCCGGACCTCAGCCGCGACGGCGTACCTGACCCCACCGCCTACGTGATCTACACCTCCGGCTCCAGCGGCCGGCCCAAGGGTGTCGAGGTCGCGCAGTCGAGCATCTGCAACTTCCTGGACGTGGTGCCCGGCGTGTACGACGTACGGCCGAGCGACCGGGTCTACCAGGGCATGACGATCGCCTTCGACTTCGCGATCGAGGAGATCTGGCCCACCTGGTCGGTCGGCGCGACGCTGGTGGCCGGGCCGAACGACTCCCGCCGCCTCGGCGCCGAGCTCGCCGACTTCCTCGACGAGGCGCGCATCACCGTCCTCTACTGTGTGCCCACGCTGCTGGCCACGGTCCCCCGGGACCTGCCCCGGATCCGGAACCTGCTCGTCGGCGGGGAGGCGTGCCCGGGACAACTGGTCGAGCGGTGGAGCAGGCCTGGTCGGCGAATTCTCAACACCTACGGTCCGACCGAGGCCACGGTCACCGCCACCTGGGGCGAACTGCTGCCCGGACGGACGGTCACCATCGGACGGCCCCTGCCGACGTACTCGGCGGTGCTGCTGGACGAGGAGCGGCGGCCGGTCGCCGACGGTGAGGTCGGCGAGATCTGCATCGGCGGCCCGGGGGTGGCTCGCGGGTACGTCGGTCGCCCGGAACTGACCGCCGACCGGTTCATCGAGCACCCCTTGGCGCCGCCCGGCAGCCGCCTCTACCGCACCGGTGACCTGGGTCGGATCACCGAGGACGGCGAGATCGAATACCTCGGCCGGGCGGATTCCGAGGTCAAGATCCGTGGCCACCGGGTGGACCTCGGTGAGATCGAGAGCGTACTGCTGGAGGACGTCGGGGTGGCCGAGGCCGTGGCCGCGCTCGTGCCGGTCGCCGACGGCCCGGACGCCCCCCGCGAGCTGGCCGCCTACGTCGTTCCGCTCGACGGCGACGAGCGCGGCTGGGAGGAACTGACCGGCCGGCTCTGCCAGACCCTCCAGACCCGGCTTCCCGGCTACATGGTCCCGTCCTTCCTGGACGTCGCCACCGCGCTGCCGACCATGCCGAGCGGAAAGGTCGACCGGAAACGGCTGCCCGCGCCGTGCCGCCGCCTCACCCGCTCCACCGGCCCGGTCGTCGCGGCCGCCGGCGAGTTGGAGGAGCAGGTACGCGCGGCGTGGGCGGAGGCGTTCGGCATCGAGCCCGAGGCCCTCTCGGTCGAGGCGGACTTCTTCACCGACCTCGGCGGGCATTCGCTGCTCGCGGCGCGGGTCGTGTCGCTGCTGCGCGCCCGCCAGGTCGGGGTGAGCCCGGCGGTCCGGGACCTGTACGCGCACCCGACCGTCCGCGGCATGGCCGTACACCTCGGCGCCGCCGAGCGGGCTGGCGGGACGACCGCACCACCCCGTCCCGAACCGCTGCGGCACCCCAGCCGGCGGATCGCCGTGGCCGGGTTCGGCCAGGGGGCGGTGATCTACCTGCTGTTGCTGGCCGTCACGCTGCCCGTCTCCTACGTCTACACCCGCAACGACGGCTTCGTGTCGGCCCGCGTCCTCGCCGAGCTGATGGTCGCGATCCTGCTCAGCTACCTCGGCGTGCGCTGGGTGCTGCCGGTGCTGCTGGCCCGGCCGTTGGCCGCGGGCATCCGTCCGGGCCGGTACCGGTTGTGGGGGCCGACCTACGTCCGGCTCTGGGCGTTGAACACGCTGCTGGCGATCGGGCCGCTGACCGTCCTGAGCGGTTCTCCCCTGATGGCGACCTACCTGCGGCTGCTCGGTGCCCGGGTCGGCCACCGGACCATCATCGCCACCAGCGCGATCAGCCTGCCGACCCTGGTCACCGTCGGGCCGGGCGCCTCGATCGGGTACGGCGTGTCGGTACGCCCGTGGCGGGCGGAGGACGGGTGGGTCGTGGTCGCGCCGATCACGATCGGATCGGGTGCCTTCGTCGGCGCGAACGCGGTCCTCGAACCCGGCGCCTCGGTCGGGGCGTACGCCGGCCTCGGTGAGCAGTCCGTCCTCGTCCACGGCGAGACGGTGCCGCCCGGAGCCCGCTGGGCCGGGTCACCGCCGGCCCCGACCACCCGGCTCGCCCCCACCGTCGAATCCATGCTCAGCTACCACCCCCTGCGCCATGGCTGGCGCCTGCGCCACGTCGCAGCCGGTCTGATCGGACTGATCGGCCTGGAACTCGGGACGATCGCGATGGTCCTGCCCAGCGTGGCGCTGGTCTGGTGGGTGCTGCTGACCCGGGGCCTGCTCGCCGGCCTGGTCGCGACCATTCCGGCCGGCATCGTCTACGTGCTGACCGTCTGCGCGCTGGTCGCCGCCGGCAAGCGCCTGGTGCTGCGACGGGTGCCGGTCGGCGTCCACCATCAGGTGCACTCGATGCTGGGCGTGCGCAAGTGGGTGGCCGACAAGCTGCTCGAAGCCAGCCTGACGTTCACGAACTCGCTGTACGCGACCCTCTACACCGGACCCTGGCTGCGACTGCTCGGTGCCAAGGTCGGTCCCGGCGCCGAGGTCTCCACCGCCGCGCACCTGGACCCGGACCTGCTCACCCTGGGATCGGACAGCTTCGTCGCGGACATGGCGAGCCTCGGCGCCGCGACGTTCGCCAACGGTCGGGTGGCGTTCCTGCCCACCACGATCGGCGACCGGGCCTTCGTCGGGAACGCCGCGTTCGTGCCGGCCGGCACGGTGCTGGGCGACGGCTCCCTGATCGGCGTCAGCACCCTGCCGCCCGACGCCGGTGTCCCGGAGGGCACCTCCTGGCTGGGCTCACCGGCGATGCACCTGCCGGTGCGCCAGAGCAGCGGAACCTTCTCCGAGGAGCAGACGTTCCGCCCGCCGCGCAGGGTGGTGGCCCACCGGCTGTTGGTCGAGTTCTTCCGCGCCACCCTGCCCGCGGCGGTGCTCGGGGCCAGCTTCTACCTGTATCTCTGGGCGCTCTCCTGGCTCGCCAACGGCCGCGACCTGCTCGTCCCGGCGCTGGTGTCACCCTTTGTCGCGATGCTGTCGAGCATCGCGGTGATCGCCTTCTGCGCGGCGACCAAGCGCAACGTCATCGGCACCTACCGCCCCCGCGTGGAACCACTCTGGAGCGGCTTCGTCCGCCGCACCGAGTTCGTCACCGGCCTCTTCGAGGCCGCGGCGGTCCCCGCCGGCGTCGGTCTCCTGGTCGGCACGCCGTTCCTGCCACCGGTGCTGCGCTGGTTCGGGGTCCAGGTCGGCAGACGCACCTGGATCGGGACCACCTACCTCACCGAGTTCGACCTGGTCGAGATCGGTGACGACGCGACCGTGGGCACCGAGGTGTCCCTGCAGACCCACCTGTTCGAGGACCGGGTGATGAAGATGTCGGTGGTCACCGTCGGTCCCGGCGCCACCATCGGCACGCGCGCGATCGTCCTCTACGACTCCGTGGTCGGCGACGACGTCTTCCTGGGCTCGCTCTCGCTGCTGATGAAGGGCGAGCACCTCATTCCCGGCACCCGATGGCGGGGGATCCCCGCCCAAGGGGTGCTCACCCGGGAACCCGCCGCCGCGCAACGGGCGGCCTGACACCCGTACGGCCGCGAGCGCACCGCCCGCAGCGAACCCATCCATCACCAACCGAGGACGACACTCACCATGAACAAGGCACTCCTGGTCTCCGACGCCGCGCACTTCCGGGTGGACTACGAGATCAACCCGTACATGCACACCGCGGTGCAGCCCGACCACGCGGCGGCGCTTCTCGAACACGAACGCATCGTCGCCGTCCACCGGGCGGTGGGCCGCCACATCGAGTACGTGCCGTCGGCGCCGGAGTGCCCGGACATGGTCTTCACCGCGAATGCGGCCCTGGTGCGGGGCGGTCGGGCTGTGCTGGGAGCACCGCCGCCGGAGCGCAAGGCCGAGCTGCCCTACTTCCAGGAGTGGCTGATCGACAACGACTACGAGGTGCTGGAGGCGCCGTACCCGTTCAGCGGCCAGGGTGACGCCCTGGCCTGCGGCGACCTGCTGCTCGCCGGATACGGACAGCGCACCGACCGGCGGATGCACGCCGTACTCGCGCAGGAACTCGGCTACGAGGTGGTGCCGCTGCGGACGGTGAGCCCGCAGTGGTACGACCTCGACCTGGCGGTCGGGGTCGTCGAGCCCGGGCGGGTGCTCGCCTACTGCCCGGACGCCCTCGACCAGCCGAGCCGGCACCGGCTGCGCGGGATCGGGATGGACCTGATCGAGGTCTGCGTCGAGGAGGCGGCCTGTTTCGCGCTCAACCTGATCAGCGACGGCACCACCGTGACGATGACCAGCGGGGCGCCCCGGTTGGCCGCCGCGCTGCGGGAGCGCGATCTGCGGGTCGTCGAGCTCGACACGACCGAGCTCGCCAAGGGTGGTGGCGGCGTCCGCTGCACGGCACTGACCCTCGACAACCCGTTGCCGGCGAGGTCGTGATGGCGACGGGAGGCATCGGGCGGCTGCTCGCCGCTGCGCGGAGGGTGACCGCCGGCCGCAACCTGACCGTACGTTCGCCGCTGCCCCGTTCGCCGTACCCGCCGGTGGCGCTGGTCTACCGGGGGCCGGCGACCGTGCCCGGCTGTCCGGAGGCCGTGGCGGCGCTGCTCAAGTCCAGCCGGTGGGGCTTCGACGTCCGGTACGTCGGCCCCGACGAGGTCCTTCCGCTGAGCCGTCAGGCCCTGGCCGGAGCGGCCCTCTACGCCCAGCCCGGGGGCGGCAGTCTCAAGCGCGGCTACCGGCACCTGAAGCGCCACCGCGACGAGATCCGGCAGTTCGTCCACTCCGGCGGGAGGTACCTCGGCATCTGCCTCGGTGGCTACCTCGCCGGGGCCACCCCGGGATTCGCCCTGCTGCCCGGGGACACCGACCAGTACGTCGGCTCCGCCGGCGCCACCGTCGACTCCGAGGAGGACACCGTCGTCCAAGTCTCCTGGTGCGGCCGGCGGCGGACGCTCTTCTTCCAGGACGGACCGTACTTCCGGCTCCGGCCGGACGCCGACGCCGAGGTCCTCGCCACCTACCTCAACGGTGCCGTCGCCGCGGTGGTCACCCGCTTCGGCGACGGCAAGGTCGGTGTCGTCGGCCCGCACCCCGAAGCCACCGACGACTGGTACCTCGACGCCGGCTTGCGCGTCCCCGACCGGCTCGGCGTGGATCTCGGCTGCGATCTGCTGGACGAGGTGATGCGGCCGTGACCCAGACCGTCCAGCTCAGCCGCGCCGCCGGCCGGGCCGGTGACCGTTCGCCGGCCGCGCCGGCCGCGCCGGCCGGGCCCGCCGGGCGTCCCCGGTTGCTCGGCGTGGACGCCGCCCGGGGAGTCGCCCTGTTCGGCATGATCGCCGTGCACTCGCTCTATGTGTCCGACGCCGCGGGGTGGCCGACCTGGTCGTTCACGATCTTCGGTGGTCGGGCGGCCGCCCTGTTCGCGGTGTTGGCCGGGGTCGGCATCGCGTTCATCACCGGCCGACGGCGGGTCCGCCCGACCGGCGGCTCGGGCCCGGCCGCGGCGCTCGGCGTCCGGGCCCTGGCGATCGGCGCGATCGGGTTGGCGCTCGGCTACACCGACGCGTCCCTGGCGTCGGTGATCCTGCCCGCCTACGCGGTGATGTTCCTGCTGGCGATCCCGCTGGTGTTCCTGCCGACCTGGTTGGTGGCGGTCACCGCCGTGGCCGTGGCCGCCGGTGCTCCCGTGCTTCGGCAGCTCCTGCTGCCGCGGCTGCCGGTGGCGGCCTACGAGAACCCGGAGTTCGCGGATCTCGTCGGCGATCCGGGCGCACTGCTCAGCGAGCTAGCGCTGACGGGGGAGTTTCCGGCGGTGACGTGGCTGGCGTACGTGTGCGTCGGCCTGGTGATCGGGCGGCTGACGCTGACCAGGCTGACGGTGATCCTCGGACTGCTCGCCACCGGAGTCGCGCTCGCCGCAGCGGCGCCGCTGGCGTCGTACGTCCTGCTGTACCGGTACGCGGGCTGGCAGCAGATCTGGCTGAACCAGCCGACGAGCGGGCTCACCGTGGCGGACACGACGGAGTTGCTCGCGTTCGGCGGTGACGGCAGCACACCCACCTCGACGTGGTGGTGGCTGGCCGTCGACGCGCCGCACACCGGCACGCCGCTCGACCTGGCCGGCACGATCGGGAGCGCCGTCGCCCTGCTCGGCGTCATGCTGCTCGCCAGCCGTGTCGCACACCCCTTCCCGCGACGGGCGCTCTCCCTGCTGCTGGTGCCCCTGGCCGCCGCGGGAAGCATGACGCTGACGTTCTACACCGCGCACATCGTGTTCATCAATTCCGGACTCGACTCCTTCGACCCGATGGTCGGATACGTCTGGCAGATCGTCGCCATCGTGCTGGTCGGGACCGCATGGTGGGCCACGGCGGGCCGTGGACCGTTGGAAGGGGCCGTGACGCTCCTCGCCCGTGGTGGCGGCCGACTGGCCACCCGGACGGTCCAGTCAGCCCAGCAACGCGCCGGCATGTCGATGTACCAGCGCGAGGAGACGGGCATGCTCACGAACCTCGCCCCGGAGCCGACCGGGCGCGAGGTCTGGGCCGAATGGCAGGCGAGCGGGGTGCGGCAGTGAACGGCAGCGGAAGGACATGAGGCGGACCGGACCCGGGCTGCTGCTCGACGGGACGCAGAAGATCAGCCGGCGGCGACTCGTGATCGGTCTGGGCGCGGCGGGCGGCCTTGCCACGCTGGGCTGGGCCGGTGTGTCGGCGGTCACGGGGGACCGGGACCGGCCGCTGGCACTGGTCTACCGGGGCCCGGCCGCCTGCTCCGGTTGCGCGGAGGCGGTGGCGGCCCTCCTGCGCAGCGCACCGGCCGGGTTCCGCACCGAGTACTGCGGTCCGGACGAGCGGCGGCAGATCTCGCGGCAGACGCTGGCCGAGGCGGTGGTCTACGCCCAACCCGGCGGCGGCCACGTCAACCCGGCCTGGCGAAGGCTGCGGGGCCACGCCGAGGACATCCGGGACTTCGTCCACAACGGCGGCCACTACCTCGGCTTCTGCCTCGGCGCGTATCTCGCCGCCCGGCCCGGCTTCGGGCTGATCAACGGGGAGGTCGGCCAGTACATCCGCACCGAAGGGGCGAGCGTCGACAACGCCGACGACACGGTGATCCAGGTCCGGTGGCGCGGCCGCCCCCGGTACCTGTACTTCCAGGACGGTCCGACGCTGAATCTGGCTCCGGGGGCGCCGGGCACGGTGCTCGCGACCTACGACAACGGCGCGGCCGCCGCCGTCGTCACCACGTTCGGCGCCGGACGGGTGGGACTGGTCGGCCCCCACCCCGAAGCCGACCGGTCCTGGTACGCCGAGGCACAACTCACCAACCCGGAGGGCGTCCGTTTCGACCTGGGCCATGACCTGATCCGCAGCACGGTGGACGCGACGAGCCCGACCCTCGATCGTGGCTGATCCGGAGCGGTCCGCGGCACGCATAAGCCGGAACGCAGGGGGGATGCGACGGGTGGAGTACGCGCACCCAGCGCGCGGGAAGGAGCGACATGACTGCGTCAAGTGAGCCGGTCCGTGGCGCCGGCGCGCCGGCCCGGACCCGGGGCGGCGCCGGGATGAAGACCAGCGCGGCGGCCACCTTCGCGCTCGTGTTCGGGGTGTCCGGGCTGTTCAGCGTTCTGATCGCGGTGCTGGCGCCGCTCGGTGTGGTGCTCGGCATCATCGGCGTCATCCTCGGCATCGTCGCGCTGCGGATGGCCCGCCGTCCGGAGGTCACCGGCCGGGGCGTCGCGATCGGCGGTCTGGTGCTCAGTGGCCTGGCCGTCCTGATCGGGTTGGCGCTCACCGCCGGGGTGACCACCGTCGTCAACAACGAGGCGGCGGTGGACCGGCTGCAGCAGCAGGTGGACGACCTGCGGGACCGCCTGAACGAGTGACCGTCAGGGGCGGAGGACCCCCGGATCGCGCTACGCCGGTCCACTGCCGGCGCAGCGCGATCCCCCCGTTCGGGCGCACCGGCGTGGCGGTGGCTGCCGGCACCGGTGTGACCAGGATCCCGCCCACCCGCCGTCATGCCGCCGGCACGGAGTGGAACTTGCGGAAATCTTGAGGAGTGTTTACAGGAAGCGGTGCATGACCAGCAGGTCCACGTACCCCTCGGTCGGGTGCCGGAAGCCCTCCGGCACCCGACCGACGACGTCGAAGCCCAGCGACCGCCACAGCGCCACCGCCCGGGTGTTCGTGGCGACGACGGCGTTGAACTGCATCGCGCGGTATCCCTCGGCGCGCGCGAGGTCGAGCACGTACGCGCCGAGCGCCCGCCCCACCCCGCGCCCGCCGGCGGCCGGGTCGACCATGAAGCTGGCGTTCGCCACGTGGCCGCCCGGGCCGGCCTGGTTGGCAACCAGCTTCCCGGACCCGAGGACGGTGCCGTCGGTGTCGACCGCGACCACCACGCGGCCCGGCGGCGGCGCCAGCCACAGCCGGCGGGCCTGTTCCTCGTCCACGTCCCGGGGCCAGGTGTACGTCTCGCCGGCCGCCACGATCTCACGCAGGAACGCCCAGATGCGGGGCCAGTCGTCGGGTGCGGCGTCGCGGATCTCCACCGGACGAGCATGCCATTCTGTCCCGGTCGGCGGCGTTTGCCCCCGCAACTACCGGGTAGACCGCCGGGCTGGCCCGATCGTTGAGGAGGAAGACATCCGATGGCTGCCCGGACGAACGTCGCGGTGATCTATTACAGCGCGACCAGCATCACCTACCAGTTGGCGCAGGCGGTGTGCGAGGCCGCCGGTGACGCCGGCGCCGAGGTGCGGCTGCGCAAGGTGCGCGAGCTGGCGCCGGACGAGGCGATCCGCTCCAACTCCGGCTGGCAGGCGCACCACCTGGAGACCCAGAACGTGCCCGAGGCCCAACTGGACGACATCGCATGGGCCGACGTGGTCATCTTCGGCTCGCCCACCCGGTACGGCATGATCGCCGCTCAGCTCAAGCAGTTCATCGACACGACCGGACCGTTGTGGGCGCAGGGCGCACTGGCCAACAAGGTCTATTCCGGCTTCACCTCGACGGCCACTTCGCACGGTGGCCAGGAGACGACGCTCACCTCGCTGTTCACGATCTTCTACCACTGGGGCGGCGTCGTGGTCACCCCCGCGTACACCGACCCGAGCCAGTTCGTCGCCGGCAACCCGTACGGCGCGTCGCACACCAGCAACAACGGTGAGATCGCGCCGGACAGCCTCGCGCTGGGCGCGGCGGCGCTCACCGCCCGGCGCGCCGTGGAGATCGGGACCGCGCTGAAAAAAGGCCTGGCCGCCTGACCGGGACGACCGGCGGTGCCGGACGGGGGCTCTCGGCCCGCCCGGCAGCGCCGGCCGCCGCCACCTGTACCCCGGAGCGGCGACGCTATGCGCGCGTCGCCGCCGACGGCTCGCTCGGTGCCGGCAACAGCCCGCCGAGCAGTTCGGCGAGGACGTCCACCCCGTCCGCGCTGAGCACCGACTCCGGGTGGAACTGCACGCCGGCCACGCCCGCGCCGCGCAACGCGTGCACCGCACCGTCGGTGGCGTCGCGGGCCACCTCCACCGGCCCGTACGGGGTGTCCAGCCGGTCGGCGTCCGCCCGGGCGGTGAACGTGGAGTAGAAGCCGACCCGTCGCCGCGAGCCGAAGAGCGGCACCGCCCGTTGCAGGCCCTGGTAGGGCGCGTCGCGGCGGTGCAGGGGCAGCCCCAGCAGCCCGCAGAGCAGTTGGTGGCCCAGGCACACCGCCAGGGTCGGCCGGCCGGCGGCGAGCAACCCGGCCAGCAGCCCCCGCATCGCCGCCATCTTCGGCTCGGCCAGGTCCGTCGGGTCGCCCGGACCCGGGCCGACGACGACGAGGTCGTACCCGTCCACGGCGCCCGGCGCGTCCCAGGTGCGCAGGTCCACGGTGAGGCCGAGCGCCCGCAACTGGTGGGCGAGCATGCCGGTGAACGTGTCCTCCCCGTCGACGATCAGCGCATGGCGGCCGGCCAACCCGGGGCGCCCGGAGGCGTCGACCGGCCGCTGGTCGAGCCAGAACCGGGCCAGCGGCGCGTTGCGGGCGGCCAGCGCCGCACGTACCTCGGGGTCGTCGGCGAGTCGGCTCAGCGACCCCGGGGCCGGTACCGGCGCCTGCGGTCCGAGACCCAGCGCGGCGAGCACACCAGCGGCCTTCGCGTGGGTCTCGGCGACCTCCCCCTCGGGTGTCGAGTGGCGGACCAGGGTCGCCCCGACCGGCACCCGCAGCTCGCCGCTGGGGGAGAGCTCGGCGGTACGGATCAGGATCGGGGCGTCCAGCGTCTGCCGGCCGGTGTCGTCCCGGCCGAGCAGCGCCAGCACCCCCGCGTAGTACCGCCGGCCGGTGCGCTCGTGCCGGGCGATGACCCGGCAGGCGTTCTCCATCGGGCTGCCGGTCACCGTCGGGGCGAACATCGTCTCCCGCAGCACCTCGCGGACGTCCTTCGAGCCGCGGCCGGCGAGCAGGTACTCGGTGTGCGCGAGGTGCGACATCTCCTTCAGGTAAGGCCCGACGACCTGCCCACCCCGGTCGGCCACGGTGGCCATCATCTTCAGCTCCTCGTCGAGCACCATGTACAGCTCCTCGACCTCCTTCGGGTCGGCGAGGAAGCGCAGCAGCGCGGCGCGGTCGGCCGCCGCGCCGGTGTGCCGGAAGGTGCCGCTGATCGGGTTCATCATGACCAGCCCGTCGTCGACGCTGACGTGCCGCTCCGGGCTCGCCCCGACCAGGGTGCGGGCGCCGGTGTGGACGACGAAGGTCCAGTACGCGCCGCGTTCCCGCAGCAGCAGCGACCGCAGGGCCGCCAGCGCCGCCCGTAGCGGCGGGCCCTGGACGGTGGCGTGCAGGGTGCGGTGGATGACGAAGTTCGCGCCCTCCCCGCGGCCGATCTCCTCGGCCAGCACCCGACTCACGGTGGCGGCGTACTCGTCGTCCGGGACGTCGAACCGGGCGGCGGTGGTGACCACCGGCGCGGCGGGCAGCGCGTCCACCGCCGCGGCGAGGTCCACCCGGTCGTGCCGTCCGACGGCCAGGCACTCCAGCGGGGTGCCGTCGTCGACACAGGCGAAGCCCCGCTCGGTGACCTGCCGGTACGGCACCAGCGCCAGCGTGCGGGGTCCGGGCGCCCCGTCGGGCAGCGGGATGTCGGCGAGTCGCTCCACCACGTCCACCGTTCCGGTGAACAGGTCCACGTGGTCGGCGCCCTCGCGGCGTACCAGCGCGAACGGGCCGGGATCGACGCCGGCGGCGACGGCGGCGATCAGCTCGGAAAGGTCGGTCATTCGGGTCTCCTCGGGGCCGGTGCCGCCCGGCGGGGCGGTCGGGGTGCCCGGATGAGACCGGCGGCCGCCTCGTCGGGCGGCCGCGTGGGAAGCTACGCGCGGGGGATGGCCGCCGGGTCGGCGGGCCACCAGCAGGACAGGTGCGCGAGCATGCGCCCACCCTACGCGGTCCCCGCCCCGGCCGGAAGCGGACGCGTCAGGCGGCGGGGGACCGACGGGACCGATAACGTGACCGGCGATGAAGATTCTCGCACTCGACCTGGGCACCTCCTCGGTACGCGGCCTCGTGCTGGACGCCGACGCCCGGCCGCTGCCCGGGGCGCTGGCCCGGCGCCGGGTCACCCTGACGGTCGGTGAGGACGGCACCGGCACCCTGGACGCCGTGGGCTACCTGGCCTGTCTGGTCGAGTGCCTGGACGAACTGGCGGCCGGCGGCCACCTCCGCGACGTCCAGCTCGTGGCGGCCTCCGCGCAGTGGCACTCGGTGCTTCCCCTGCGGACCGACGGGACGCCGCTGGGGCCGGTGCTGGCCTGGCTGGACACGCGACCGGAGCCGCCGCCGGGCGCGGCCGGCCCGGCCGACGTGGACGCCTTCCACCAGCGCACCGGCACGTGGTGGCACCGCTGCTACTGGACGGTCCGGCTGCCCTGGCTGCGGGACCGGGCCGCGGGGCGGATCGCCCGCTTCGTCGGCCTGGCCGAGTACGTCTTCGGCGCGCTGCTCGACACCGCGCCCATGTCGATGTCACAGGCGTCCGGCACCGGCCTGCTCGACCTGCGGACCCTCGACTGGGATCCGGAGGCGTGCGCGCTGGCCGGTGCGCACGCCGGGGAGCTGCCCGAGCTGGCACCGGCCGGCTGGCGCGGGCGGCTGCGCCCCGAGCACGCCCGCCGCTGGCCACAGCTCGCCGGCGTGGGCTGGACCGCCCCGGTGGGCGACGGGGCGGCGTCCAACGTCGGCTCCGGCTGCGTCGACCCGACCCGGGTGGCGGTGACCGTGGGCACCTCGGCGGCGGTCCGGATGATCGAGGCCCTTCCGGCGGGAGCCCCACCACCCCGTCTGTCGCCGCAGCTGTGGCGGTACCGGGTGGACCACGACCACGTGGTCACCGGCGCCGCGTACTCCTCCGGGGGCAACCTGTTCGCCTGGGCGAACCGGGAGTTGCGCCTGCCGGCGGGACCCGCCCTGGACGAGGCCCTGGCGCTGGTCCCCGTCGACGGCGGCTCCTCGGCGAACGTCCGGTTCGGTGGCGACCGGCCGCCGGGCGTGGCGCCGGCCGGCTCGGGCGAGGTACGCGGGCTGAGCTTCGGCACGACCTCGGTGGAGATCCTCGCCGGGTTGATGCGTGGCCTGTGCGACCTGGTGGTGGCGGATCTGGCGCTGCTCGAATCCAGGGTGGACGGCCCGGTCGAGGTGGTCCTCGGTGGAGGCGCGGTGGCCGCGTCCCCGTGGTGGCGGGCGGCCTTCGGCGCGGCGCTGGCACCGCGGCGTGTGTGGCACCAGCGCAACCCGGAGATCGGCGCGACGGGCGCGGCCCTCGTCGCACTCGGCCGGGTCGGCGACGCCGCTCGGCTCGCCGACATCGGCCGGACGGACGAGACCGCCTCACCCTCCTGAATCGCAGCGACGCCTGGCCCGTTGACACAGCTCCCGGGGCTGGTTGGATGGACTCCGCTCCTCGGGTCGGAGGAGCGGAAGAGTGGGAGGCGCGTGTGGGGGCAGGTCCGGAGCCGGCGCAGAGCGCGGTGCCGAGCCACCGCCGGCGCCGGTTCGACGTCCGGGTCGTGCCCCATCGGCGGCGGTCCGCGCTGCGCCCGCGCGACTGGCGCATGCGCACCAAGCTCGCCACCGTGCTCGTGATCCCCTCGCTGGCGTTCCTGGTGCTGGCCGCCGTGCAGACGCAGAGCCTGGTCGGGCGCACCACGGCGCTGGGTGACTTCGCCGAGCAGGTCGGCATCGGCCGGGAGATCACCGCCGCCGTGCACGAGCTCCAGCAGGAGCGCGACCGGGCCGCCGGCGAGTTGGGCGCGCTGCGGCGGGCGGGCGACGCGGCCGACCCGAACGCCGCCGTGCTCGCGCTCGCACCGCTGCAGGAGGTGAGCGACCGGGCGATGGGCGAACTCGCCCGGGCCGCCGACCCGCTGGCGTCCGGCGACGCCGGGTGGCGGGTCGCGTACTCGGAGGTGCGGGAGGCGTACGAGCAGGTCGTCGCCATCCGGGCGGCGGTGCCGCAGGGTGTCCTCGGCAGCGACACGATCCTCGGCGCGTACAACCGGGTGGTCGACGCGCTGCTGAACCTGCTGGCGGAGCCGAGCCCCGGCGAGGACCGCCCCACGCTGGGCGACGCGGTCCTGCGGTACGTCCAGCTCGCCCGCGTCAAGGAGTTGACCTCGCGGATCCGGGCCCAGCTCTACGAGGCGGCCCGCGCCGGCGGCTACGGGCTGGAGGACCGCGTCCTCCTGACCGACCTGCGCGCGCAGCAGCTGACCGCGTTGGGCGCGTACCGGGTCGCGGCCACCACCGACCAGGTCCGCCGGTACGACGAGACCTCCGTGGACCCGGCGTTCGTGGCGGCGACCCGGCTGGAGGAGCAGAGCCTGCCGCGCGACGGCGCCGCACCGGTGGTGCTGCCGGCGACCCAGTGGTGGGCGGCCAGCGAGCAGCGCCAGGAGCTGCTCCGGCAGATCGAGGCGTCGGTACTGGAGGACGCGGTCCGGCAGGCCGACGAGGTGAGCGGGGCGCAGCTGCGGACCACCCTGCTGGTCGTCAGCGTGGTCGTCGCGGTGCTGCTGGTGGCGGTGCTCATCTCGCTGCTGGTCGGCCGGTCCATCGCCAGGTCGATGCGCCTGCTGCGCAGCCAGGCCCTGCGGATCGCCCAGATCGAGCTGCCGGAGGCCCTGGACCGGTTGCGGACGGTCACCGGCGGAGTCCCGCCCATCGACGTGGCGCCGGCGGTGATCCGGTCGCTCGACGAGATGGGCGAGCTGGCCGAGGCGTTCGTCGCGGTGCACCGCAGCGCCGTCGGCGTGGCCGTCGAGCAGGCCACGATGCGGCGCAACGTCAACGCCATGTTCGTCAACCTCGCCCGCCGCAGCCAGGTCCTGGTCGAGCGCCAGCTGGAGCTCCTGGACGACCTGGAACGTGAGGAGGACGACCCGGACCAGCTGGAGAACCTGTTCAAGCTGGACCACCTCGCCGCCCGCATGCGGCGTAACGACGAGAGCCTGCTGGTGCTGGCGGGCACCGAGTCGACCCGCCGGTGGAACCGGCCGGTCGGTCTCGGCTCGGTGCTCCTCGCCGCCAGCGCGGAGATCGAGCAGTACCAGCGGGTCCGCCACCACGAGGTGGCCGACCTGCACGTCGTCGGCCACGCCATCGGCGAACTCGTCCACCTGCTGGCCGAGCTGCTGGAGAACGCCACCGCCTTCTCGCGTCCGGACACGACGGTCGAGGTCGTCGCCGTCCGGGAGGCCCGCGGAGCGCTCATCGAGATCGTCGACCACGGTCTCGGCATGAGCCCGACGGCGTTGGCGGAGGCGAACGCCGTTCTCGCCACGCCGCCCGCCGCCGACGTCGCCACCGTGGAGCGGATGGGTCTGTTCGTGGTCAGCCACCTGGCCGCCCGCCTCGGCGTCGAGGTGCGGCTGCACGCCGGGGAGAGCGGCCTGGTGGCCCGCGTCCGGCTGCCCCGGGGGCTGCTGGCCCCGGCACCCGCCGACGAGCCGGAGCCGGCCGGGCTGCCGTCGGCCGGGCCGGCCCGGGGCCGGCGGGGGCCGGTGGAGCTGCCGGTGGCCGGCCGGCGCCCGGAGGCCGTCGTGCCGCGCCAGACGCGTGAGGCGCCGGTACGGGCCGAGGACGTGCTCGCCCCGGCGGCTGACGCGTCCGCCCCGTCCGACGGCGGCTGGTGGACGCGCCAGGGTCCCACCCGGGGCACCGAGGCGCCCGTCACCCCGCCGTCCGCGCCGGTCACCGGTGGCACCAACGACCGCGGTCTGCCCGTCCGGGTGCCGATGGCGCAGCTCGCCGCCGTCACCCAGTCGGCGCGGCCGGAGGAACCGGCGCGACGCCACGACCCGGATCCGGAGGCGGTCGGCGGCATGCTGTCCCGCCTGTACAGCGGGGTCCGCCGGGCCGAGACCGAGGACACCACCGAACTGCCCGTGCCGATGGAGCGCGGGAGCACCGAAGGGGGACAGCAGTGACGACGTTGAGCCAGGAGGCCCGTGACCTGAGCTGGCTGGTCAGCGCGTTCGCGGAGCGGGTGCCGGGGGTGGCGCACGCGGTCGTGGTCTCCTCCGACGGGCTGCTGGTGGCCATCTCCGATCACCTGCCCCGCGACCACGCCGACAAGCTCGCCGCCGTCACCTCCGGCCTGATGAGCATCACCGCCGGCGCGGCGCAGATGTTCGACGGGGACGTGGTCAAGCAGACGGTGGTCGAGATGGGTCGCGGCTACTTCCTGGTGATGCAGGTCCGCGACGGCTCGATCCTGGCCACCCTGGCCGGCGCCGACGCCGACATCGGCGTGGTCGGCTACGAGATGGCGCGGCTGGCCAAGCAGGCGGGGGAGATGCTGACCCCCGCCCTGCGCGCGGAGCTCCAGCAGGCCCTGCCGCGCTGACCGGTTCCCCGCCCGAGACCGCCGGCGGGCCGGCTTCGGGCGGCCCGCCGGTCACAGCCCGCCGGCGGCGATCACCTCGCGGTACCAGTGCGCGCTGCGCTTGGGCACCCGCCGCTGGGTCGGGTAGTCCACGTAGACCAGCCCCCATCGCTGGTCGTACCCCTCGGCCCACTCGAAGTTGTCCAGCAGGGACCAGACGTGGAAGCCCTCCAGCGGTACGCCGGCGGCGAGGGCGCGGTGGGCGGCGGCCAGGTGGTCGCGGAGGAACCGGATCCGTCCGGCGTCGTCGACCGTACCGTCGGCGGCGAGCGTGTCGGGCGTGGGCAGGCCGTTCTCGGTGACGGTCAGCGGCACCGGGCCGTAGTCGCGGGTGACCCGGGTGAGGATGTCGTACATCCCGTCGGGGTGGATCTGCTGCCAGCCGGCCTCCGAGGTCGGCCACCGCCGGACGGTGGTGCCGTCGGCGGTGACGTAGATCGGCGTGTAGTACTGCACCGCCACCAGGTCGACCGGGGCCGAGATGACGCCGAGGTCGCCGTCGCGGATGCCGCGGACCATCCGGCTGTCCGGCCCGAGGTCGGCCAGCACGTCGTCGGGGTAGCGGCCGGTGAGGGCGGAGTCGAGGTACAGCCGGTTCTCGTAGCCGTCGTGCAGCCGGGTGGCCTCGGCCGCGCCGGGTGAGTCGTCGGCCGGGTAGCAGGGGTGCAGGTTGAACGCCGGCCCGATCCGTCCGGTGCCGCCGCCGTCGCGCAGCGCCCGGACGGCGAGGCCGTGCGCGAGCTGAAGGTGGTGGGCCACCAGGTACGCGGCCTGCGGGTCCCGGTGGCCGGGGGCGTGGTGGCCGGAGAGGTAGCCGTTCTGCACGACGGTCTTCGGCTCGTTGATGGTGAGCCAGACCGGCACCCGGTCGTCGAGGGCGCCGAAGACGATGTCGGCGTAGTCCGCGAACCGGTACGCGACCTCCCGGGACTCCCAGCCGCCGGCGTCCTGCAGCGCCTGCGGGAGGTCCCAGTGGAACAGGGTGGCCATCGGCGCGATGCCCCGCTCGTGGAGCCCGTCCACCAGCCGCCGGTAGAAGTCGAGCCCGCGCTGGTTGGGTGCGCCGGTGCCGTCCGCCTGGACGCGGGGCCAGGAGATGGAGAACCGGTAGCTGCGCAGGCCCAGCTCGCGCATCAGGTCGAGGTCCTCGGCGTACCGGTGGTAGTGGTCGGCGGCGAGGTCGCCGGTGTCGCCGTTGCGGGTCCGGCCCGGGGTCCGGCTGAACGTGTCCCAGATCGACTCTCCGCGGCCGTCCTCCTTCGCCGCCCCCTCGATCTGGTACGCGGAGGTGGCCGCACCCCAGCCGAAGCCGGGTGGGAAGCGCAGGCCCGCGGCCGGCGTCGCCGCGCCCTCCGGGTCGTGCGGCCCGTCGCAGCCGGCCAGTACGCCGCCCGCCGCCGTCGCGGCGGCGAGTCCGGCGGTGGTGGCCGCCGTCGCGGTGGCCGAGAGCGCGGCGCGGCGGAGTAGCCGGCGCCGGGTGAGTATCGACATGGGAGTCTCCTCTGGACGTGCCGCCGGGAGCGCTCCCGCAACAGCGCGGGGTGAGCCTCCGGCTCTCCCGGCCGGGAGTCCGGGGCGACGGGAATGTCACGGGCGCGGCGGAGTCGGCCGTTCGCCTCTTTCTCCCACCGTGAACGGGGGTTTAGTGTGGGGACGGGGGAGGGCAACCCCCGTCCCCACCGGTGCTGCACACGCACGTTCGGGATGGGCGTCCAGTCGTGCGTGTCGCGCGGGAGCCGGGCCACGCGAGTGGCTTGAGGATCCACCCCCCTCCATAGTGGTGGGATGATGGCTGGCGGCGGCGTCCGGGCTGGCCCGCCGTCGGCCATCGGGGCCTTCCCGGCACCGGCAGGACCGGGTCCGGGCGATCTTTCTGGTGGAACTTCGTCGATGGAAGCGCTCCCATCGGCGATGGTGCGACTGTAACGCCCGTCACCGCTTTGTGAAAGCCCCAAAACGAGATCGAAACATCGATCTGCTGCAACGCGCCCACTTGCTTGTGGGAGCGCTTCCATGCATGGCACACTGACGCCCGAGCCAGCGTCACGTGAGCGCGGGTCGCCGAGGGCAGCCGGTGCGTCCGGCGCGGCACCCGAGGTGGGACGGCAGGTCACCGTCGCTCCCGCCGGCCCCGGCCCCGCCGGGGAGACCCTCATCCCGGGCGCCTCGCCCACCGGTACGACACCGGCCAGGCGCCCCGCCGGGACCCCGACCCGTCCCGGCCCGGTCCGAGGAGACACCGCGCACATGAGACATCTGGCACGACGTCGCCGGTTGGCGATGGTCGCCGTCACCGCGCTGGCCGTCGGCGGGGTCACCCTGCCCGCCGGCGTCGCGCAGGCCGCTCCGGCCTGCGACGTGGTCTACGCGACCAACGACTGGAGCACCGGCTTCACCGCGAACATCACCATCAGGAACCTCGGCGATCCCGTCAACGGGTGGACGCTGCGGTTCGCCTTCCCCGGCGACCAGCGCATCACGCAGGGCTGGTCGGCAGGGTGGAGCCAGACCGGCAACCAGGTCACCGCCACGAACGAGTCGTGGAACGGCAACCTCGGCACCGGCGCCTCGACGAACATCGGCTTCAACGCCTCGTACAGCGGCACCAACGCGAAGCCGACGTCCTTCTCGGTCAACGGGGTCACCTGCGGCGGGGCGCAGCAGCAGCCGCCCACGGTCGCGCTGAGCGTGCCGGCCGGGCCCTTCGAGGCGCCCGCCGACGTGCCGCTGACCGCCACCGCCAGCGACCCGGACGGGACGATCAGCAAGGTCGAGTTCTACCGCAACGGCCTGCTGGTCAACACCGACACGACGGCCCCCTACGGTTACACCCTGGAGGACCTGCCGGCCGGTGACTACACGGTGCAGGCCAAGGCGTACGACAACGCGAACCTCTCCGCCGTCGCGGAGCAGGCGTTCACCGTCACGCCGGCCTCCGGCCCGCAGCTCGTCGCCACCCCGTCCGCGGTGAGCGTCACCGAGGGCGGGACCTCCACGGTGAACCTGAAACTGACCAGGGCGCCCGCGGCGAACGTCCCGGTGTCCCTCGCCCGCACCGGGGACGCCGACGTCACCGTCGCGCCGACGTCGGTGACGCTCACGCCCAGCAACTGGAGCACCGGCGTGACCGTCACCGTCGCGGCCGCCGAGGACACCGACACCGTCGGCGGCACCGCCACCATCACCGCGTCCGCAAGCGGGTACGCGCCGCTGGCGATCACCGCCACCGAGATCGACAACGACGTGCCGGGTGGCGGCGACGGCGAGTACGTCGAGCGCTTCCTCGCCCAGTACGGCAAGCTCAAGAACTCGGGGTACTTCAGCCCCGAGGGGGTGCCGTACCACTCCATCGAGACGCTGATCGTCGAGGCGCCCGACCACGGGCACGAGACCACCTCGGAGGCGTTCAGCTTCTGGCTGTGGCTGGAGGCCTACTACGGCCGGGTCACGCAGAACTGGGCGCCGTTCAACAACGCCTGGACGGTGATGGAGAAGTACATCATCCCGTCGCACGCCGACCAGCCCACCGCGGGCGCGGCCGGCACCCCGCAGTACGCCGCCGAGCACGACCTGCCCAACCAGTACCCGTCGCAGCTGGAGCCCAACGTGTCGGTGGGCCAGGACCCGCTGCGCTCCGAGCTGCAGTCCACGTACGGCACCGGCGACATCTACGGCATGCACTGGCTGCTCGACGTGGACAACGTCTACGGCTTCGGTCGCTGCGGCGACGGCACCACCCGGCCGGCGTACATCAACACCTTCCAGCGCGGCACCCAGGAGTCGGTGTGGGAGACAGTGCCGCAGCCGTCCTGCGACACCTTCGCCCACGGCGGCCAGTACGGCTACCTCGACCTGTTCATCAAGGAGTCCAACGCCCCGGCGAAGCAGTGGAAGTACACCAACGCGCCGGACGCCGACGCCCGGGCCGTGCAGGCCGCGTACTGGGCCCTGACCTGGGCCAAGGAGCAGGGCAGGGCGGCCGACGTGGCGGCCACCGTCGCCAAGGCCGCGAAGATGGGCGACTACCTGCGGTACGCCATGTTCGACAAGTACTTCAAGAAGATCGGCAACTGCGTCGGCCCCACCGCCTGCCCCGCCGGCAGCGGCAAGGACTCGGCGCACTACCTGCTCTCCTGGTACTACGCCTGGGGCGGCGCGTACGAGCCGAACCAGAACTGGTCCTGGCGGATCGGCTCCAGCCACAACCACTTCGGCTACCAGAATCCGTTCGCCGCGTGGGCGCTGACCAACGTGAACGAGCTGAAGCCGAAGTCGCCGACCGCGGTGGCCGACTGGGAGAAGAGCTTCGAGCGGCAGCTGGAGTTCTACACCTGGCTCCAGTCCGCCGAGGGCGGCATCGCCGGCGGTGCGACCAACAGCTGGGGCGGCCACTACGGCCAGCCGCCGGCTGGCACGTCGACCTTCTACGGCATGTACTACGACGTCGACCCGGTCTACAACGACCCGCCGTCCAACCAGTGGTTCGGCATGCAGGCCTGGTCGATGCAGCGGATCGCCGAGCTGTACCTGGTCACCGGCAACGCGAAGGCCAAGGCGCTGCTCGACAAGTGGGTGCCGTGGGCCATCGCCAACACCACGGTCGGCACCAACTGGTCGATCCCGTCGGACATGCGCTGGACCGGCCAGCCCACCACCTGGAACCCGACCAACCCGCAGCCCAACACCAACCTGCACGTCGAGGTCACGGTGAAGGGTCAGGACGTCGGCGTCGCCGCCGCGTACGCCCGGACCCTCATCGCGTACGCGGCGAAGTCGGGCAACGTGGCCGCGAAGAACACGGCCAAGGGCCTGCTGGACGCGCTGCACGCCGCCAGTGACACCCAGGGCGTGTCGACGGTGGAGAAGCGTGGCGACTACCGGCGCTTCGACGACGTCTACGACGCCAGCACCGGCCAGGGGCTCTACGTCCCGCAGGGCTGGACCGGCGAGATGCCCAACGGCGACGTGGTCGCGCCGGGCAAGAGCTTCGTCGACATCCGGTCGTTCTACAAGAACGACCCGGCCTGGCCGAAGGTGCAGGCGTACCTGAACGGCGGTGCCGAGCCGGAGTTCCGGTACCACCGGTTCTGGGCCCAGGCGGACGTCGCGATGGCGTACGCCGACTACGGAAATTTGTTCCCCGACGGCTGACCGCACACCTCCGGGCGGGCGTCGAGTACGCCCGCCCGGGACCGCCGGCCGGGCGTGGGGGATCGTGACGCCCGCCGGTGGACGGCCTGACTCCCCACGGTCAGGCCGGGGTGGGCCGGCCGTCCGGCCGACGCAGCGGATCGGCCGGCCCACCCCATCACCCGGTTGTGCACAGGGCGCGAAAAAGCCCGAAAAAGGGGCCCGTCGGGGATCACGGACGGGACCGCGACGGAGTAACGTACGTCACCGGAGAGGCCGCTCCCCCCGTGGCGGCCTCTCCCTCATTTTGCGGCCGTCATCGCTCGTGGGCGGTCGTCGCCGGCGCCGCGAGCGTCGCCGGGTCCAACGGGTGGCGCAGGCCGGGATGGCCGGCGGGCAGCGACCGGCGGACGACCACCCAGCTCACCGCGAGCGCGGTCGCCACCAGCGGCCAGGTGAGCGCCACCCGGGCGACGGTCAGCGCGACGACCTGCCCGCCGAGCCACAGCGGCAGGAACACCGCCACCCGCAGCAGGTACGTGGCGGCCCACACCCAGCTACCCCGCCCGTACGCCCGCAGCAGCGCCGGATCCCGCCGCCACCGGCCACGCTGGCGGAGGGCGACGCCGACGAGCACCCCGAGCAGCGGCCAGCGGATCACGATGCTGACCATCCAGGCGAGCGCGCTCGCCGCGTTGGCCACCAGCTGCACCAGGAAGAAGTCCTCGGCGCGGCCGGTCCGCAACGCGACCAGCGCGGCGACGCAGACGGCGAGCAGACCGACCAGCACCGACCGGGGCCGCTGCCCGCGGCGCCACCGCCAGACGGCCACCGCCGCCCCGGTCACCAGCGCGGCGCCCACACCGAGCGGCAGCGACTCCCCGCCGAGCAGCCAGCCCGCCGCGAACGCCACCGGCGGCAACGTGGCGTCGACCGCCCCGCGGCGCCCCCCGAGCAGGTCGGCGAGCGACTCCGGCGGCCTCGCCGGGGTCGTGCCCTGCTCCGGTGTGCTGGTCACCGTTCACCTCCTACCGTCCGCGCCACGAGTGCCGGTCGAAGCGGCGTCCAGGCGCCGGTCACCGGGCCCGGCGCCGGTTGACCGGCACCCGCGGGACACGTCCCAACCTAGTCGTGGAGCGGCGGCGGGCCACCCGGGCGGCGGCTGTGACGTGTCGGTAGGTTGTCGGGGTGCGGACGACGGCGAGGGGCTGGACGGCGGTCTGGTTGGTCGTGCTCGTGCTGGTGCAGGCGGCCGCCTTCCTCGCCGTCTGGCGCGTGGCCGTGCACACCGAGCTGGGCCAGTGGCTCGACACGGTCGCGCTGACCGGCAACCGGATCGGCCAGGACCGCATCGACGGACCGGTCGACCGGATCCTCAACGCCATGTCGGTCGTGTCGCTGCTGGCCGCCACGGCCGTGATCGGCTTCATCGCGCTGATCCGGGGGCGGGTCGCCCTCGCGGTCACCGCCACGCTGCTCATCGTCGGCGCGAACGCCACCACCCAGGCGCTCAAGTACGGGCTCGCCCGGCCGGACTTCGGCGTCGACCCGGAGCGAATCTACGCCGGCAACAGCCTGCCGAGCGGGCACACGACGGTCGCCGCATCGGTCGCGGTGGCGCTTGTGCTCGTCCTGCCCCGTACGATGCGGGCCGCCGGCGCGTTCATCGGGGCGGCGTACGCCGCGGCCGCCGGAGTCGCCACCCTCTCCGCCGGCTGGCACCGGCCCAGCGACGCCGTGGCCGCGTACCTCGTGGTGGGCGTCTGGGCGGCGCTGGGCGGGCTGCTGCTGCTGATCACCCAGCGAGAGCAGGCGCAGGTCGAGTCCGCCGACGCGCACCGGGTCGCCGCCGGCGTGCTCGGCATCGGCGGCGCGCTGGCGGTGGTGGCCTGCGCCCTGGCCCTGACCTGGCTGACCGACCTGCCCCGGGTCGCCGCGGACGAGCTGAGCCGCCGCCCGCTCTTCGTCGGGTACGCGGGCAGCGCCGCCGGGATCGCCGGCACCATGGGCATCGTCATGGCGCTGGTGCTGGTCAGCGTGCACCGCCTCGTCCCACGGATCAAGGGCTGACCGTGCCAGCGGTACACGAGGCGTTCCGGGACGAGTGCGGCCGACTCGTCGACGTGCTCCGCGACCTCACCGAGGACGACCTCGACCGGCCAACCGACTGCCGGCCATGGGCCGTCCGGGACCTGCTCGCGCACGTCCGCACCGGGCTCGGGCGGCTGACCGACATGCTCGCCGCCCCGGCACCGCCCCGGGCGGAGGTGGACGCCGCCGGCTACTTCGGCGCGCCGAAGTTCACCCCGCCCGTCGACGCCGCGCGCATCGACGCCGGCCGCCGCGAGGGCCGGGACCTCACCACCGCGGACCTCGCCGACGACGTGGACCGGGTATGGCGGGCGACCCTCGACGCCGTCGACGCCGAGCCGGCCGGCCGGCTGGTTCGCACCCGGCACGGCGACGCGATGACCGTGGTCGAGTTCCTGCGTACCCGGGTGGTGGAGGTCGGGGTGCACGGCCTGGACCTGGCGGCGGCGCTCGACCGGCCGCCGTGGCTGACCCCGACCGCGGCCGCGGTCGTCGCCGACCTCCTCACCGGCGGCCGGCCGGCGCCGGACGCCCTGGGGTGGGACCGGCTCACGCTGATCCGCAAGGCCACCGGCCGGACACCCCTGACCGGCGCGGAGCGGGCCGCCGTCGACGCCGCCGACTTCCGCTGGCTCTCCTTCGCGCCCTGACCGCCGCGCCGGCGGCGGCCCGTGCCGCCGTCGGGTCGGTGGCGCCCGCGTCAGGAGGCGGGCAGGGCCTCGCCGGCGGGCCGCGGCGCCGGGACGTGCGGGACCGCCTTGCGGAGCTGGTCCAGCACGACCGGGTCGACGCGGCCCGGCACCAGCCGCTCCTCCAGGTTCTCCAGGCCCGCCCACGAGAACAGCGCCTCCTCGGGAGCGGCCGGGTCGGCGGGGTGCCCGAGAGCGGTGAGCAGGGCGGCGACCTCGGCGGCGACCGCGCCGGTGAGGTCGAGCAGGGTCGCCGGGTCGGGCCGGCTGAACAGCAGCGTGTGCACGGCGAGCAGCCGGCCCAGCTCGGCCACCGGGTCGGGATGGTCGTCCACCCGCAGGTCCACCAGGACGTCGCCGGTGCCGCCGTACCCGCCGCCGCGCTCCACCACCAGCAGCCCGGCGCTCTGCCGGCCCCGCCGGTCGCCGCCGGCCTGGTCGCCGGCGCGCAGGGCGGCGACCAGGCGGTCCGGGAACGACAGGGTCGACCCGCCGAGCCAGCCGTCGCGCACCGCGTCGATCACGTGCGGGCCGGCGAGGATGTTGCCCTGCGCTGCCCACCCGTCCCCGGCCTGGCCACCCGCCCAGGGATGGCACGCCGGGCCGGTCCAGGAGGCGCCCGCCCCCCTCGCGCCGACCACGCCGAGCTGCCGGTGCTCGCGCTCCGGATCGGCGGCGACCAGGCCGGCGACCACGTCCGTGGCGGCCACACCGGTACGCAGCAGCGCCAGGCCCTGCGGCCGGTAGGCGAGGTTCACGTGGGCCTGGGTGGCGAGGGCCCCGACCTCGGCCTCGGCGGCCGGAACCAGGGCGCCCGCGGCGAGGAACCTGCTGGCCACGACGACGCCGTGCAGCCGGCCGTCGTCGGAGCGGGCGACGAGCGAGAAGGTCACGCCACGGAGGGTAGCGCGCGGAAGACCGCCCACCGGATCTTGCTCCTCGACGTCGGGAGCCGACATCATCGACGGGTGACGACGCGATGGGGTATGACGGTGCCGCTGGGCGGGGGTGGGTCGCGGTGAACCTGACCGACCGGGTCGTGGTGGTCACCGGCGGCGCCGGGGGTATCGGGTCGGCACTGGCCCGGCGGTTCGCCGCCGAGGGCGCCGCCGCCGTCGTGGTGGCCGACCTGGACGGCGACGCGGCCCGCGCGGTCGCCGGGACCGTCGGGCCGGTCGCGCACCCGGTGCGCGTGGACGTCACCGACGAGGAGCAGGTGAGCGCGCTGGTCGCCGACGCCGAGCGGCGGTACGCCGCCGAGGAGCGCTTCCTGATCCTGCCGCACCCGGAGGTGGCCGCGTACGCCCTCCGCCGCGCCGAGGACCCCGACGGCTGGCAGGCCGGCCTGCGGAAACTGGTCCGCCGCCTCACCGCCTGACGGGTGCCGGGCGGCGAGACCGCTCCCCGGCGGCCTTGCCGGCGTCTGCGATGCTCGGGGCGATGACGACCGACCGAATTGCCCGAAGATCCACCCTCCGGCTGGTCCTGGTGCTCGCCGCGGTCGCGGCCGTCGTCGCGGTCGCCGTGCTCGTCGTGCCGCTGCTGCTCCCGCCGGGCCCGCGCCCGCACTTCCAACTCCCCGTCGCCTGCGGCGAGAGGTGGCGACTCGGCACCTATCCCGGCCACGACGACTACGACGTCGACCTGTTTCCCACGGCGGGCGACCCGTGGGGGCGGCCGGTGCTCGCGTCCGCCGCCGGGAAGGTCACCGTCGCGGGAATCAACGGGTCGCTCGGTGGTCGTACCCCGGGCAACCCGACCGGCCCGCGCGGGCGCGGCGGTGGTTACTGGGTGAAGATCGACCACGGTGGCCGGTGGGAGACGCAGTACCTGCACCTGCTCGAACCGCCGCTGGTCGAGGTCGGCCAGCGCGTCGCCCAGGGCGAGCAGATCGGGCGGGTCGGCAGCACCGGCAACTCCGGCGCGCCGCACCTGCACTACGAGCAGCGGCGCGGCTGGGAGAAGGTCGAGACCTGGTTCGACGGCGCGCCGTCCGGCGTCACCACCGACGACCGGGAGTACTCGGTCACGCTGACCAGCAACAACTGCGTCGACGGCGAACGGTAGGTGTCGGGAGCCCGGATGGTGACGGAGGAGCGGGCCCGGGAGGCGTGGTCGGTGGTCGACCGGGTGGCCGGGTGGGCGGCCGGCCGCGAGGACGTCCGGGGCGTGCTGGTGGTCGGCTCCTGGGCGCGCGGGGCGGCGCGGATGGACTCCGACATCGACATCGTGGTCCTCACCGACGACGTGCGGTACGCCGACGCGGACCTCTGGACCGGTCTGCTCGGCGGCGAGGTGACCCGGCTCGCCGAGTGGGGGCCGCTGCGGGAGATCCGCGTACACCGCCCGTCCGGCTTCGAGGTCGAGATCGGTGTCGCTCCGGTGAGCTGGGCGCGCACCGGGCCGGTCGACGCCGGCACCCGCCGCGTCGTCAGCGACGGGCACCACGCCGTGCACGACCCGGCCGGCCTGCTGGCCGCGCTGTCGGCCGCCTGCGCGCCGTGATCGGATGACGGCCGCCGGTCGACGCGCGGTCTCAACGCCGGCCCACCGTCATTCGCTCACCACGGCGTCGTCCGTCCCGGGCGCTCACCCGGCCGGCGGGGGACGCCGGGCCCGGAACAGGGGACCGGGATGCACGGACCAGAGAAGCCGGCGCCACCACGGACGGGCGGCGCGGAGCGTCGCCACGTAGCCCTGAGCGGCGACGACGGCCCGGGTCGACTGTTCCTCGGCGACCGTGCCCGGTGCGAACGCCACCCGGTTGAGCAGGCCCGCCAGCTCCCGGACACCCACCCCGGCCGCCTCGTCGTCGGTCCCGGCGGGGGACCGGCGTGCGGCGGCGAGGACGTCGCGGGCGCGGGCGGCGACCTCGGTGGCCGCCAGGTCGCCGGAGACCGGATGACCGGCGAGGCGCAGCGCGTCGGTCACCTCCCGCCAGGCGCCCGCCACACGCTCGCCGGGGCCACCCCGGGACAACCGGTTCCGGCTGAGCGAGCGGCGCAGCCACAGCAGGGCCAGCAGCAGCGCCACCGCCACCAGCAGCGTGCCGCCGGTGCCGCCGGCCACCAGCACCGGGGTGGACGGGCCGCCGGACCCGGCCGGCCGGCCCGGCGCGGCCACCGGCTCCGGCGGGAGCGTCGGCTCGGAGGTGGGCTGCGGCGCCTCCGACGGCGGCGGCTCCTCCGGCGGCGGCCGGAAGTCCTCCTCCACCGGGCGGGGCTCGGTGTCCGGCCGGGGCAGCGGGTCGAACGGCACCCAGCCGAGCCCGTCGAAGAGCACCTCCGGCCAGGCGTACGCGTCACCGGCCCGCACCGGGCCGCTGCCCGGCGACTGGAAGCCGACCACCACCCGGGTGGGCAGGCCGGCGAGGCGGCCCAGCACCGCGAACGCCGCCGCGAACTGCTCGGACGTGCCGCGCTGCCCGCCCGCGTCGCGGGGCCCGAACAGGAAGAAGGCCAGATTCGGGTACGCGTGCCCGCTCGGCGCGTCCGCGACGAGCCGGTAGTGCTCGGCGAGGAACTGCTCGACGGCGGCGGCCCGCGCGTACGGTGCCCCGTTGGACTCGGCGAGCTGGGCGGTGAGCCGCCGCAGCGGGTCGGGTACCCCGTCGGGCACCCGCAGCACGCGGGCCACCTCCTCGCCGGCCGGGACGTTCGCCGTGGCCAGGAGGTTGGCGTCCGGCCGCTCCCGGGCGGAGGTCACCGCGTACCGCAGCCCGGGGGTCAGCCCTTCCGGGCGGATCAGTGTCCCGGTGGCCGGGTCGTACGCCACCCGCGCTCCGGTGACCTCGCGGGGGGTGGCGACGGCGGGCAGCAGCCGCCCGGTCAGGTCGGCGACGGTGATGTCCTGCCGTACCGTGTCGACGGTGCTGCCGGCGGCGGGCGCCGTGGCGGGCAGGATCCGGCCGGCGTTGCGGTACGTCGCCCCGACCCGCCAGGTCACACCGTCGTAGTCGCTGAGCACCGCCAGCCGGATCCGCACGTCGTCGCCGCCGGCACCCGCGGCCGGGCCGCCACCGGCGGGCGCTTCGGCTAAGGCGGCGGTCGGGTCCGCGCCGGAGGACGGCCGCGTCGTCACCTCCAGCAGCTTCTGGTCCGGGTTCAGGGCCCAGCCGGAGATGCGGATCAGCGGATTCTCGTCGAGGGTGTCC
This sequence comes from Micromonospora sp. NPDC047707, assembly GCF_040704235.1. NCBI lineage: Bacteria > Bacillati > Actinomycetota > Actinomycetes > Micromonosporales > Micromonosporaceae > Micromonospora > Micromonospora sp. NPDC047707. The sequence goes on along the minus strand of NZ_JBEYSU010000022.1, from coordinate 21,248 downwards.
ACCCGGGGCGGATCCACGTACCGGCGGGGATCCACCGGGCGCCCCTCGACCTGCCCGGCGAGCGCCGGACCGAGCAGCGCGGCCAGCCCGACCACCACCGCCACCCCGGCCGCACGGGGGACGGCGAGCCGGGTCCGCAGCGCGGCGCGCGCCGCCGGTGGCAGGCCGAGCGCCGGGTCGTCGGCGGCCGTCCCGGCCGCACGGGGGACGGCGAGCCCCAGCACCGCCACCGCCACGAACGCCAGCGTCGGCCGTACCGCCGGGTCGGCGTTCGGCCCGACCACGTAGAGCGCGCCGGCGTAGAGCAGCACCGGCGGCAGGTAGCCGAGCAGCACCCGGCCCGCCCGCAGCGCCACCTCCGTGGCGGCGAGGCCGGCCAGCCAGGCGGCGACGACCGGGACCAGCACCGTGTCCGGCGTGGGCTCGACCGGGATCATCGCGGTCAGCAGCCGGGGGATGCCGTTGCGGGCGGCGTCGGCGGCCACCTCGACCAGCGATCCGGGCAGGTCGGCCCGGCCCGCGGCCCACCGCAGCGACCACAGTGTCCACGCCGTCATGCCGAGCACCGACAGCGGCGCCACCAGCCACGACGGCAGCCGCCGGCACACCACCCCGACCAGCACCGACCCGGCCGCCGCGCCCGCGACCAACCCGGTGAGCAGTCCCCCCGCGTACACCCGCCCCAACGCCACCCCGGCGAGCGCCACCATGCCCCCCACCGCCACCACCACCGGAATGTCGGTAAGGAAGGGCCCCCTCTCAACGCCTGCGGTAGTAGAAGGGCCCCTTGTTAACACCTCGGGCCGGGCATCCACCGGATCCGGGTACGGGCGTCGGGTCGTCGCGGTCACCAGCGCCGCACCCGGTTCCACTCGGCGGCGAACGCGGCGCCGTCCACGGCGTCGATCACCACCAGGTCGGTCGCCTGCGCCGGCCGCGCGGCCCCGAACACACCGACCACCACCGACGGGTACGCGCCCCGCAGCGCCCCGATCCGCCCGAGCGAACCCTGCCCGCCGGGGCCGGTGAGGACCACCAGCGTGTCGCCGGGGCGGTCCCGCCGCAGCCGGGTAAGGGTGGCGTCGAGTGCATCCTCGCCGAGCTGCGCCGCCGCGAGCCGGTCCAGCGGGGCCGTGCCGGATCCCGCCGTGCCGGACCCCGCCGTGCCGGATCCCGCCGTGCTGGACCCCGCCGTGCCGGTCGCTTCCGGCGCGACCAGCAGCAGCACCACCGGCAGGTCGGCGCGGACGGCGGCGGTGACCACCGACGCCGCCGCCTCACACGCCGACTCGAACGACTCCGCCACCCCCTCCACCCGATCCGGGTGGGCCGTCGCCCGGTTGTCCAGCAGCACCACCAGGCGGGGCAGGCTGGTGTCGACGTTCTCGCGGACCATCAGCTCACCCACCCGGGCGCTGGTCCGCCAGTGCACGCGGCGCAACTCGTCGCCGACCACGTACTCCCGCAGCGAGTCGAACGTGATCGAACCGTGCGGCACGGCGTCCACCCGCCCGTCCAGGCTGCGGCCGGCGCCGGTCGGCACCGCCGTCAGCGGGTGGATCCGCGGGTGCACCCACACCGGAACCGTCCCGCCGTACGGGCGGGACAGCGCCACCAGCCCCAGCGGATCCCGCCGGGTGACCCGCAGCGGCCCCACCGGCACGACACCCCGGCGTGCCGTCGGCACGTCGTACCGGACCGTGGTGTCCCGCCCGGGACGCAGCCGCAGCAGCGGCACCGGCACACCCGCCCCGCCGCACCGGTCCTCGGCCACCAGGCTCGCCGCGCGCAGCCGGCCCGTGTTCCGCACGGTCAACGTCATCGCGGCCGGCGCACCCCGGGCCACCCGGTCCGGTTCGGCGTGGCGCGTCACCTCCAGCCGGGGCCGCCACGCCGCGGTGACCAGCGCGTACCCGACCGCGGTCCCGGCCGCCGCGCCGAGCAGCGCCAGTTCCGGGTACCCGAACCGGAAGCCGACGGCCAGCAGCACGACGGCGGCGACGAGCAGCCCGACACCCCGGGCGGTGATTCCCACGGCAGCGCCCCGGTCAGCTCCGCGCCGGGGCCGGCTGCCCGGAGGGGAGCGGCACCGGCACCGAGGCGACCGCCTGGCGCAGCACCTCCGCCGCGGTCACCCCGCGCACCTGCGCGTCCGGGGTGAGCAGCAGCCGGTGCGCGAAGACCGGCTCGGCGAGGGTCTTCAGGTCCTCCGGCATGATCCAGCCCCGCCCGTCGATCAGGGCGTACGCGCACGCCGCCCGGGTCAGCGCGATCACCCCCCGGGGACTCACCCCGACCCGGACCTGCGGGTGGTTCCGGGTCGCGGTCGCGAGCTTGACCGCGTACGCGTACAGCGGCTCGGCGATGTGCACCCGCCGGGCCATCCGCACCATCTCCCCGACGGTGGCCGTGTCGGTCACCGGAGTCAGCGCCTCCGGCGAGCGGACCGTCGCCCCGCGCAGCACCTCCACCTCGACCGCCTCGTCCGGGTACCCGACGGAGAGCTTCACCAGGAAGCGATCCAGTTGGGCCTCGGGCAGCCGGTACGTGCCGCCCATCTCCACCGGGTTCTGCGTGGCCACCACCAGGAACGGCTGCGGCACCGGATGGCGGACGCCGTCCACGGTGACCGTGCGCTCCTCCATCACCTCCAGCAGCGCCGACTGGGTCTTCGGCGACGCCCGGTTGATCTCGTCGGCGATGACGATGTTGGCGAACACCGGCCCCGGGTGGAACTCGAACCCCCGGGTCGCCTGGTTGAAGATGGTCACCCCGGACACGTCGGAGGGCAGCAGGTCCGGCGTGAACTGGATCCGCCGCCACTCACCCTTCACCGTGGCCGCCACCGCCCGGGCCAGGGTGGTCTTGCCGACCCCCGGCACGTCCTCCAGCAGCACGTGCCCCTGCGCGAACAGGGCGGTCAGGGCGAGCCGCACCACCTGCGGCTTGCCCAGCACGACCGCGTTGACGTTATCGGCCAGCCGGGCGGCGAGCGCGGCGAAGCCCTGCACCTCCGGCTGGGTGAGCGGCTCGGGGGGATTCACGCGGTGGTGCTCCTTGCCTGGCGTCGAAGTCAGCAGGTGGGCAGGACGCCGACGTCGTCGCCGCCGTCGAGGTTCAGCCAGGCCCAGGGAATGTAGTTGCGTCCCTTGTAGTCGACCTGCACCCACCAGGTGCTGCGCTTGTGGTCGTTGTAGATGTACGCGTACACCTCTTCGCCCTGCCGCTTGCAGAACGCCTTGAGCCGCGTCCCCGGCCGTGCCCACCCGACCTGCCGGTTGTTGTCCTGCCGGGGAACGGAGAAGACCTCGTTGCCGTTGCGGCCGTCGACGTCCGCGTCGCAGTACGTGGCCTCCGCCCCGGAGTCACCGTTACGGCAGGTGGCCGTCCCGTAGAGCGCGGCGGTCGCCTGGGCGCGCGTGGCGGTGCCCTGGCCGGCCGCGTTGCTCGCGGTGACCGTGAACGTGTACGCCGTGCCCGGCGCCAACCCGGACATGGTGATCCGGGAGCAGGGGCCGGCCTTCGCCGGCTCGCCGCCGGTGCTGAGCGCGCAGGTCGCCTGACCGCCGCCGGCGTCCACGGTGAACGTCACCGTCGCCGCGGTGGCCGTCGCCGACGAGCCGGTCACCGTCACCCGGGGCTCAGCCACCGTCCGGGCGGTGGCGGTCGCCTCAGGACCGGGCCCGGCCTCGTTGACCGCCTTGACGGTCACCGTCACGTTCTGCCCGTCGCCCAGGCCGTTCACCGTCGTGCGGGTGTCGGTCACCTCGCTGCGCCGGCCGCCCACATCGACCAGGTAACCCGTCACCGGCCGCCCGTTCGGCTCGGCCGGGGACCACCGCACCGCGACCGTGCCGGGCTGGTCGGCCACCGTCGTCGCCCGCAGGTCCACCGGCCGCCCGGGCGCCGCGTACGGCACGACGGTGTTGCTCACCGGGGACGCCGCCGAACCCGCGCCCTTGTCGTTCACCGCCACGACCGTGAACGCGTACTGCGTGCCGTACTCCAGCTCGCCCGCCGGCACCACCAGCTCCGTCTTCGTCGACTCGCCGGCCGGGGCGTTCGTGCCGGCCGAGGAGGCGGTGACCGCGTACCGGGCGATCGTGTTGCCCTGCCCGTTCGCCGCCGGCCAGCGCACCACCACCGTGCCGTCCGGCCGCGCCTCGGCGGTGACGCTCGCCGGCGGGTCCGGGACCGCCGCCGTGGGCGTCACCGGGTTGCTGGTACGGGCCGGACCGTTGCCCTTGGCGTTGACGGCGAACACCGAGAACCGGTACGTCTCGCCGTTGGTCAGGCCCTTGACCTCGACCGCGCGCTGGTTGGCGCCCACCTCGACGCGCTGGCCGCCCCCGCTCACCACGTACCTGGTGATCTCGGCGCCGTTGGCGGCGGCGGCCCGCCAGCTCACCCGCGCCTGGGCGTTGCCGGCCGCGGCGGTGACCGCGCGGGGTGGCCCCGGCTTACCCACCGTCGGCTTCTTCGGCGGGGGCGGCGGCGGGGGAGCGGGCGGCGGGTCGCCGCCGAGCACGTCGTTGGCGTACTTGTCGACCTCGCGCACCTGGTGCCGGTCGTCCACCACCCGGGCGGTCGAGGAGTCGGGGGCGTTGATGAAGAGGTGGTTCTCCCGGACCTCCAGCTCCAGCGGCCCCGCCGGCCGGCCCTTCACGGTGTCGACCAGTTGGCCGGCACCGTCGAACGCGTACACCGTGCCGGTCGCCTCGTCCGCGCAGTAGATCCGGCCGGCCCACGACACGGCCGGGCCGAGGCCGGCCCCGCTGCCCGGCACGGTGAAGCTGCGGACCACGCCGTCGGTGACGACGTGCACCCGCCGCTCGGCCGGCACGGTGACCGGCACCGCCGGCCCGCTGGTGCGGGCGGGCAGCGCGGCGGGCGCGGACGTCGTCAGTGGCGTCCGCGTCACGTCGCCCCGGCGCACCAGGACCAGCACGCCCGCCGTCCGGTCGAGCACCGCCACCCCGTCGTCCAGGGCGGACACGACCAGCTCGTGGCTCGGCTCGGCCACCTCGTACGTCTCGACCCGCTTCGGGCTGAGGCCCGCCCCGGCGGGTGCGGCGGACACCGGTGCCGACGGCAGGGGCGCGGCGGTGACCGCCGAGACCGTGCCCTCACTCGGGACGGCGATCCACAACCGACCCTCGCCGTCGAACGACCCCCCGGTGATCCCCGGCGGGTAGCGGACCGGCTCGCCCACCGGCGCCAGCGAGCGCGGGTCGAGCTGCCGGACGACACCCTGCACCGCGTCCACCACGAACGCCGCGTCCTCGTGCAGCGCGACGTTCACGCCCAGCCCGGGGGTCGTCCGCGAGGTGGCCGTGATCTGGAGGGTGGCCAGGTCCAGCGAGCTGACCTGGCCGGTCGTCAGATCCCGCAGGACCAGCAGCCGGTCGGTCTGGGTGACCTGCATCGGGTGCCGCCGCGCGCCCGGAACCTCCACCCGGGTGTCCACCCGGGCGGTCACCCCGTTGACCCGGGCCAGCTCGCTGCGCGCGGTGCTCCACAGCCAGGAACTCGCGTCGTAGCTGGCGACCGCGTTGTCGGCGGCGCCGACACCCAGCACCGTCAACCCCAACGCGGCCAGCAGGGCCGCCACCGTGGCGACGGTGACCAGCCCGCCCCGGAACCGGCGGGGCGGGGCGTTCACGGTGTCGTCGGCGGTGGCCACAACCGGCTGCCTCTCCGTGTCGTTTGAGCAGGTGACGGGGCCGGAAGCGGCGGCCCTCCCCGAAAGCCGGGTGCCATCATATGGGCCCGGCCGTGCCAGGGGAACCCGTACCGTCCCCCTGTGGACACACAGCGTGTGCGATCCCGCCGTCACCCCGCCCGGTCGGTGCAGACCTGTCCGGACGTGGCGAACGTGTCCGTCGAGTACACGGCGAGCACCGTGAAGCAGTAGTCCACCCGGGAGTTCAGCCCGTTGACCGTGTAGCTGGTCACACCCGGGTCCACCCTGGCCAGCACGCCCAGGCCCTGACCCGCACGACCGGCGGCCACCATGAACGGCACCGCCCCACCGGACGGGTCGGTCCAGGTGAGGGTGATCGTGGCGGAGTCGTCCCGCAGCGCCAGGTCCGTCGGCGGCGCACCGGTCGCCACGCTCGGGCTCGGGCTCGCCGTCGTGACCGGCGGGGGAGCGGCGGCCGGCGCCGGCTCGTCGCGGCCGAGCACCACCGCGCCCACTCCGGCGGCCACCACGATGGCCAGGCCCACGGCCGCGACCAGGCCGATCACCACGATGCGGTTCCGGCCGCGCCCCTCCGGCTCCCTGACCGGGTACGCGGACAGCCCACCCCCCGGCGGACCGCTGGTCGGGTACGCGGGCTGGGTGCTGCCGGCGGTGCCGGCGGTCGGTGCGCCGCTGGTCGGGTAGGCGGGCTGGGTGCTGCCGGCGGTGCCGGTGGCCGGTGCGCCGCTGGTCAGGATCGCCGGCTCGCCAGCGCCGGACGGAACGTCATACCGGCTGGCAGACGCCGGTGGTGCAGCGGCGTCCCACCGCGACTCGGCCATCACCCAGGGCGGGACCGGCGCCGCACTGACCGGCGGTCCGTTGGCGACGGATGGGCCCGGCGGTGCGCTGACCGGTGGCACGGGCGCCGGGGGTGCGCTGGCGGGTGCGGCCGACCAGGGTGGTCCGCTGGCCGGTGCCGCCGCCGTCCGCCACGGTCCGGCGAACTCTTCCGGCATGCCGGCCGACGGTGCGCTCGTCGGCCCGGGAGGCGCGCTCACCGGCGGCGCGCTGATGGGAGCGTGCGTCCATGGTGGCGGGCTCACCGGGGTCCCGCTGACGGGAGAGTGCGTCCATGGTGGCGCGCTCACCGGGGGCCCGCTGACAGGGGAGTGCGGCCAGGGAGGCTCGCTGACCTGCGACGGCGGCCCGGGCGGAGTGCTCACCGGCGAAGCGGTGGCCGGAGGCGTCCCCGGTGGCGGACCGCCCACCGGGTGGTTCGAGGCGGGTCCGGTGTCCGGATCGCCAACCGCCGCGCCTTCGGCGCCGTGCCGAGGATCCACCGGCGGTGCCTGCTTGCCGGGCCGGGCGCTTCCGCGCGTGGCCTCCTCGGCGAGTAGCGGCTCGATCTGCCGTACCCGGACCGTCGGGGCGTCCCAACGCGCGCCGGGCACCGTTTCGGCGGAGCCCGCGGCGGTCGGGCCGGTCGAGGTCGGCGGCCCGGAGACGGGGGCCAGCCTGCCGCCCCGACCGTCGGCCGCGTCGGCCGGGCCCGTGTCGCTGGCCGGCCGCCGGGGAGCAGGCCGGGTGGGCGACTGTCGCGTGGCGGTGTCGGGCGCCGGTCTGTGACCCGCCGGTCCGCCCTTGACGGGGTCGGGCGCGGGCGGTGATGGGTGCGGCTCGGGATGCGGCCGAGTCGGCTGGAACGCCGACGGCGGTGACCCCTGCGACGGGGTGTGCGTGACGGGCGGTGCCACGTACGCCGATGGGCCGGTCGTGGCCGCTGCCCGCTGTGGCGTCGCGGCGGCCGGCCCGGCGGACGGTTCGGTTGTGGTGGCCGGCCGGGCCGGCCCCGCGACCGGCCCGGTTGTGGTGGCCGGCCGGGACGGCCCGGCGGGCCCGGAGGTGGTGACCGGCCTGGTCGGCTCGGCGGACGGAGGCCGGGTGGATGGGCTGGCAGCCGGGGGGACAGTCTGCGGCGACACCGGTGGGCCCGAGGTCGGGGCGACCACCTGCCGCGGCGCTGGCGGAACCTGGAGCGGGGAAGGGACTGGCGACGGCGCCGGCGGGGCGTGGAGCGGAGCGGTGACCGACGGCGGCGCGGGACGGCCGGGTGCCGGAGCGGTCGGTGGCGGCGCAGAGGACGGGCCGGGGCCCGTGGTGGTCGACCGGGCGACCGTCGTGGCGCCGTCGTGCGGCCGCCAGGAGGTGCTGAGCACCGCCAGGGAAACCGTCGGTGCGGTCAGCGCGGCGAGATCGGGCACGCTCCCGGAGGAGCCCGCGCCGCCGGAAGCCGGCGAAGGTGGCGGGCCGACCGGGTGCACGTCCGGTGGGGGCGTCGGACCGGTCGACGCGGCGAGGCCGGGGGCCTGATCGATGGCCTCCGGCGTACCCGGCGCGGTGTCGGCCGGGGCGAGAGCGGCGTCGCCGAGATACGCGCGTGCGGCGCGTACCGCCGGATGGTCGGCGCCGAGCACGGCGGGCCCGGCGGTGGCGACGCGGCGGTAGTTGCGGCGTGCCTCGTGCCGGTTGCCGAGTTCGTCGGCCACGGCGGCCAGCTCGAAGGAGAGCGCCAACATCAGCGGGTCGGCGTGCGGCCAGCGGCGCTCGCCGGCCGCGAACGCCTCCTCCAGGACCCGGCGGGCGGCGGCCGGGTCGTCGGCCTCGCGGTGGAGCCGGGCCAGCAGGTGGGCGGTGCTCAGCACGTCGGGGTGCTCCGGGCCGTAAGGCGGACCGGCGGACTCGACGGCCTCGCCCAGCAACCGGCGTGCGGCGGTCAGGTCACCCGCGTCGCGCAGAGCGAGGGCCCGGTGCTGGACGGCGGCCAGGGGGGAGGGATGCGACACGTCGTCATGCTGCCGGCACGATGTGCTCCGACGCTACCCGGAGAGGCCCGTCCGTCCGGTTCCGCCCACCCGCCGGGAGTCGATGTGCATGATCCACGGGGGCGGTGTACAGTAACTCCCCGTGCGGCCCGCCGGGCGGCCGACCGGTGAGAAGATCACCTCGGCCGGCGCGGTAGGCTGGACGTGCAGGTCCGGGTGGCGGAATGGCAGACGCGCTAGCTTGAGGTGCTAGTGCCCGTATAGGGCGTGGGGGTTCAAGTCCCCCCTCGGACACTTCCACGTAGCATCCGTGCGACGTCTGACGTACCGGTGGTCGAAGGCCCTTGATCATCTGAAGTCACGTACGGTGACCGTGCCCGGAGGCCGCCTCGTCGTCAGGCGAGGTGGTTCATGACGGCACGATCAGCCGACTCGGTGATCCCGGCAGTCATCCCGTCCGGCCGGTCGAACAGCCGAGGTGAACGAGCGGCGCAAGCGATCAGGCGGCCGCCGCTGCCGCTAGCACGGCTAGCTGCTGCTCGCGATGGCGGTACGGTGTATGGCCTGGCGACTCTTGACAGTCGTGGCCGTGTCGCTGACCGGACTGTCATGACTGCGCTCGGCTGGGGTCCCGGGCTGCGGCTCAGCATCAGGGAGCACGGTGGTCTGATCTTCGTCGGGGCCGACCGGCAGGGCGTCTTTCACGTGACGAAGCAGGGGCATGTCCGGTTGCCGGCCGTGGTCCGGCAGTGGTGTGGCCTGGTGGCCGGCGATCGGGTGTTGCTGGCTGCGGATCCGGCCATTGGCCGTCTGGTGCTTCACCCACCGGCCTCGCTCGATGTTGTGGTCGCCCGGGTGCATGCCGAGGCCATCAAAGGTGACGAGGCATGAGCGCCGGCATGGCGGGCAAGGCCGAGCTGGATGCCGCTCGGTTGTTGCTGGCGCGGGTGGGGATCTCGCCTGCAGACCTCGTCGAGGTCGCGGCGGCTCGTCCGCCGGCGCCGACGTTCGCCGAGTACGTGCCGGTGGTGGCGGGGGCGGTCAGTGCCGGCACGAGACGGGCGTATGGCTCGTACTGGAAGCGTGTGGTGGAGCACTGGGGCCAGAGGCGCTTGGACGAGCCGACGCCGTCGGAGATCGAGCGGTTGGCGGAGTACGTCAAGACGCATGTGGTGGCCCGGCGCAATGCGCGGGGCGGGCGTAGCGCGGCGGAGCATCTGATCGCGGCGTTGCGGTGCCTGTATCGGCGGGCGGTCGCTGACGGCTTCATCCTTGAGTCGGAGAACCCGGCGTTGAAGGTGGCGAAGCCGCGGCGGCTTCCGAGTACGCGGCGGGCGTTGGCGGATACCCGGGTGGCGGAGATCAACGAGGTGGCGGCGTCCACGGGTGATGATCCGGCGTTGGACAGTCTGCTGCTGCGGCTGCATTCCGAGACGGCGTGCCGCCGGGGTGGGGCTTTGGCGTTGCGGCCGGTCGACCTGGACCCGGATCAGTGTCTGGTCCTTTTGCGGGAGAAGGGTGAGACGGTGCGGTGGCAGCCGGTGTCGCCGACACTGATGCGGTATCTGCAGCGGCATGCGGAGCAGCGGCACGCCACCGAGACGGGCCCGTTGTTCCGGTACCGCAGTGGGCAGCCGATCACCTACCGACGGTACGACCACTTGTGGGTGCGCATCGGTGAGCACCTGCCGTGGGTGCACGCGCAGCAGATCAGCACCCACTGGTTGCGGCACACCACGTTGACGTGGGTGGAACGGAACTTCGGCTACGCCGTCGCCCGCGCGTACGCCGGTCATTCGAGCAGCGGTGGTGACGCCGGCACCACCGCTACCTACGTCCGCGCAACCATCCACGAGGTAGCCGCCGCGCTGGCGACACTCACCGGTGAGCCACACCCATTGGCGTAACGTGCGTTGGGACGGGCCCTGACCTAGCGGATTGGGTCCGCCCCATTCGATCTGAGTGGGGCTCTCTGCTCGGCAGGCTCGAACGGCGGTGAAGGCCGCGCGACGATCCACGTTGCGTAGTGAGTCAAACATGTTCGGCGAGCGACCGGAAGCCGCCGCCGCGTGCACAGGAAGTTGACGGCGAGGCCGATCTCCATGGCGAGGAGCAGCCAGTTACCCAGGTTGTTCAGGCCGTGCGTCGATTCGTCTCGCTGGGATATGCCACGGCACAGGCGCACGCTCGATCCTCGCTGTCCCCTGAAACGGCAGGCGGCCTGCCCCGATCATCTGGGGCGGGCGGCACCTGTGCCGTGGGATCAATCGCCCAGCCGGTACACACCGGCTTCTCCGACGTGGTCGTCACCTTCCCCTGCTTCGCCATCCGCGCCAGGCAGTCCCGCACCCGAGCGGCTTTCGCTCATCCGGGTGATCGCCTGGGACACCGCCGGGCGGGTTGAGGTCCGCGGCCGGGCGCGCCGTAAGGAACGCCAGCACCATCTCTGGCTGGTTCAGTAGGGGGCGTCGCCGTAGGCTTGGCCTCGACCGGCCGAGGGGATTGCTGCGGCCGCGCCGAGGCGGCCTCCGTGCGCCTTGCCCGAGCGGGCCACCGCGGCGGCAGGGGCACGGGTGTCGGCCTGCGCCGGCGTCGCCTTCCTGCTGCCCCGCCGCCGGGCAGGCTTCGGCTCGGCGATGTCCGGGAAGTAGGTGATTTCGTCCGGCCGGTCAGGGACTGGAGGTGCACGCCGTCGTCACCGTGATAAGGCCAGCGCACATCTTGTCCCACTTCGGCTTGTGCATGAGATCCGGGCCCACGGGCACCTCGTCGATGGCGCGGCGAGCATCGGCGAGACCGGCCGCCGCAGCGCCTGGACACCGGTGTGGCGCGACGCCGGGTCTGGCTCACCGTCCGCGCAGGATGTGAACGCCACTCATTTGTGCCCCCTCAGGTCATCGAAGGGGAGAATCAGTCCCCGCCGACGGGAGATCCGCGACAAGAATGCGCGCGGGCGTCCTGCTAGCGCTGAGCCGGCCACCCGGGGGAAGATCGCGAGGTGCTGATCACCCCCCTCCCCGGCGTCAGCCTCAAGGACCTGAGCAACACCCTTGGCCAACTGCGCAACTACCTGAGCCGCGTGCACGTCACCGGCCCCGGCCGAGCCACTGAGCGGGCCCAGCAGTACCTCGAATGGGTTAACGAGGCCCGCCGTATGCTGCGGACCCAACTCCGGCCGGCGGAGCTGGAGCAACTGCTGCCAACCCAGGAGTACGAGCTGACCCTGTCTGCGATCGCATCGAGCGCCTCCGTGTCCGTCGCCTCGCACGGCAACCCGGACCTGGCGAACGAACGGCTTCTCAATGGCCTGGTTTCGACCCAGATCGACCAACGGTCGGACGCCTTGCAACAGGCGATCGACAGCCTCGACGCTGCGGCCAGGCAGTTTGAGCGCGCCGGTGTGCTGGTGGTACTCGACACGGGAGTGTTCCTCCGCCACCCCCAGAAGCTCGAGGAGATGGACCTTGCACCTGTTCTCGGTCTGCGGGATGAACCTATCCACATCGTCGTTCCCATGCCCGTCGTGGACCAGCTCGATGGCCTGAAGCAGCACCACAAGCAGCACAACAGGTGGCGCGCCGGGTACAGCACAGCCGTCATCGAGAGGGTTCTCCGGCAGGGCGGGCTGCTGCGCGAGGAGGACTACTCGGCGCTCACCGAGGGCGGCATCCCCCGAGGCCGAGTGACCCTTGACGTGCTCCTCGACCCGCCAGGGCACGTCCGCCTGCCCATCACCGATGACGAGATCGTGGACCGGGCGGTCGCCGTGAAGGTTCTCGCTGGCCGCGACGTGCGCCTGGTCACCTACGACACCGGTATGGCCATGCGGGGTAATGTCGCCGGCCTGGTGGTGGTGAAGCTGGAGCAAGAGCTGGGCGAGGAACCCAAGTAGTGGCGCTTGGACGTAGACGATGAACTCAAAGGTCGTGGCCCCATCGCCCAACCAGCAGAGCGGTTAGGCCGGCCGGCGAGCTGTTCAAGCAGGATCAACGGGCGGTTGATGAACTCTCCCCGATCCGCCGGGATGCGATGGGGAGCTTAGATCGCCAAGGGGTGACCGGCGCAGAGATCGCCGAGCGGACTGGAGTTGCCCCACAGCGAATCGGGCAAATCATGGACCACACTACGAAGATCAAATGACCGAGGATGGTGCGGGCGGAGAGGCCGGCCGGGCGGCCGGGCGTGATCGTCTTCGAGGTGGCCACCGCCCGACGAGTCGGCGCGCAAACTGCGTAACAGCGGCGGGCCGCGGCTCGACGAGATCGCGGTGCGGATCGTGCGCGGGCGTGGGCGGGCTGGTTAACTCAGTGGATCCCCAACGATCCGGCGCTGGTTGGCGCAGATCTGCGTGCGTACCTGCGTCGGGCTGACGTTCCATAGCCGGGCCAGATCCTCGACCAACGCAGGTAGGTCGGCCGGCTGGGATGGGCGGCCGGCTCGGCGGGTGTATGGGCCGTCGGTTTCGCACAGCACCCGGTCGTGCGGCAGCCTGGCGAGCAATGTGCGTCCCTTCGCGCTGGCCACCATCGCCGGGTTGATTGAGAAGCACAGCCCGGCTGCCAGCGCGTCGTCGGCCACCCCGAGGGGCCCGGTGTACCAGTGCAGAACCGCCCGGATACCGGCCGCGGCTAGGCGCTGCACCGCGATCCGGTCGGCGCCGCGGGTGTGCACGGTCACCGGCCGGTCGCGGAGCTGCGGCAAGGCCAGGAGTGCGTCGAAGACCTTCAGCTGCGCGTTGCGGGTGTCGCGACCGGCTGGGGAGAAGTCGAGGCCGATCTCTCCGATCCAGGCCGCGCTAGCGGCGTGCCGGCTGAAGCGCAGCACGCCGCCCATTCCGAGCCGGTGGGCCTGCAGCGGGTGCAGGCCGAGGGCCGCGCGGGCCGGGCTGCTGCGGGGCAGCAGGGTCGCCATCCGGCGGTAGTCGTCTGGGCTGTTGGTAACCGCCACCAGTTGCACATCGGCTTCCGCGGCGTCCGCCAAGATCTGGCTGGGATCGGGGAATGCGTCGAGGTGGCAGTGGGTGTCGAGCAGGACATTGGTCACCGGCTTCTCCACGCGGTCGCGGTCAACTGGGCCAGCTTGCCACTGGCGCCGCCCAACCAGGTACGGATCTCGGCGGCACCGTGTCGCCACAGCTGCAGGTGGTCGTGGTGCTCACCCATCGGCAGAGGCGCGTTGCGGATGATGGCCAATTCGTCGCGGTGCGGGTTGACGCCATGGACGAGCGCGCGCAGGTCGGCGCCGGTGCGCTCGGTCGGATCAAGAAGCACTGCGTCACCCAGCGCGTCCCAGGCGTACTGGTCAGCCCGGTCACGGCGAATGCAGGCCAGCGCCGCGCGGCGAACTAGACAGGGCAGGCAGTAACCGCAGCTGCCCTGCTTCCGGCCCCGCCACCTGGGGGTTTCTGGGTGCGCGCACGAGACGCTGTGCGGGGCGAGGCGGGCCAGCAGCCGAGGGTTGCGGCAGGCGGCCAGCATCTCTCCCTTGGTCATCAGCCGATACGGGTTGATGATCGGGTTGTCGAGGCCGAGGGCGCGGCAGGACTGGGTGAGTCGAGCCAGGAAATGCGGGTGGGTGGTGCGGGTGCTGGCCGAGCCGGTGCGTGCCCGGGTCAGTGGCACGTTCAGGCCGATCCAGCCGTTCTCCGGAACATAGACCGGTACATTGACTGGCGGGCCAGCCAGCGGACCCTCGTCAGGACTCGCGGCATCGAATGACCTGCCACACGACAACCCCTATCGCCTCAGATAGCGGGCCACAGGATACGTCATGATCGCCGGCAGGAACGCCCCCGGTGCGGTGGTCGACGATCCCCAGCTCCCCTATCGCCCATTGCGGGCCAGCGACGGTGTGTCGTTGCGGTTGCGTGGTTGACCGCTGTCGCACCCACTTGGAAGCATCCGGCTGGTGCGGGTGGTGAGGGAGATCCGGGCACTGGTCGAGACGCTGACGCCGGTGGACGAGCTGGAGGCGCGGCACCGGGCGGAGTGCCTGGCCTGGCTGGCCGGGACCGAGGACATCTTTCGCCGGGAGAAGCCACGCACGCCATCACCGCACCTGGTGGCGTACTTCCTGCTGTACGGCGAGACGGACGGCAGCGTGCTGCTGGTCGACCACCGCAAGGCCGGGATGTGGCTGCCCAGCGGGGGCCACGTCGAGCCGGGCGAGCACCCCACAAAGACGGTACGCCGAGAGGTGATCGAGGAACGGGCCTGCCGGCCGTGTTCGCTACGTCCTTCGGCGAGCGCCCGCCTTCCTCACCGTCACCGAAACGGTCGGGGCGCCACAGGACCGGCACACCGACGTGAGCCTCTGGTTCGCATCGAGGGGGTCAGGGGTTCAAATCCCCTCAGCTCCACCCAGCTCAAAGGCCGTTTCCGCTCGTCGGAGACGGCCTTTTTCGATCTTGTACAGCAGTCAAGTACAGCAGCTCACAGGAACTGCTCGCCGAGCCGGGTCAGGGCAGTCTCGGTCGCCTCCGAGGCGACCTGGGCGTAGATGTTCATGGTCACGGCGATCTGGCTGTGCCGCAAGATCCGCATCATGACCCGGGGTGGACGTCGAGCGCCACCAGCAGGGAAGCGCAGGTGCCCCGGGTGGTGTGCACAGAGATCTCCCGGACGCCGGCCTTACGGCAGCGGGTCTTGAACTCCCGGTGGAAGTTCCTCGGCTCGATCGGCGTCCCGAGCCGGGTTGTGAAGACGAGGCCGTTGTCCTGCCAGTCACGGCCAGCTTGCTCTTGGTGCCGCTTCTGATCTTCCCGGCGGGACCGCAGGGCAGCGGTGCAGATGGCCGGCAGGGGCAGGGTCGCGTCCGACGTTTCGGTCTTCGTCTCCCGGTGCAGGAGCTGCCGGCGGATGCGCTGGAGCTGGTAAGCCACCGACAGCTCATTGGCGGGCAGGTCGACGTCCTCCCAACGCAGGCCCAGCACCTCACCCCGGCGCAGCCCGAGTACGAGGATCAGCACGTACGCGGCGTAGAGCGGGTCGCCGTCGGCGCGGGCCGACTCCAGGAACTGGCGGGCCTCGTCGACGGACCACGGCTTGTCTGTGCGTGGGCGGGGCTTGGCCACGCGGAGCAGTGCCGCCGGGTTGCGGGTCAGCAACTCGTCGCGGACGGCGTTGTTCAGCGCGGCGCGGAGCGTCGTCCAGGCATCGCGGGCGGTCCGTCGGAGACGGTCCGCTGGCAGCAGCGGCCGGCGGCGCAGCACTTCCGCTTGCCCTCTGGCCGGGCGGCGTCCTTGCCTTGCAGACAGCACTGGCACGCGGAGCGAAGCTGATTGAGCCAGGTCTGCACGTCCCGCACCGTCAGCTTGTCGAGGCGGCGGGAGCCCAGCTCCGGCGCGATGTAGAGACGGACGAACATGTCGTAGTTGGCCGCCGTGGCGGGGGCCAGGTTTGGCTCGACGACGTCGCGGAGCCACGAGTCGAGGTAGCCGGCGACGGTGGGCAGGCGGGTGACGACTGGACCGGCCTTGGCCTGCTGGTGCAGCCTGATCCACTTGTCGTGGACGGCCTCACGGGTCTGTCCGTAGACGTACTTACGGGTGCGCTTGCCGGCGGGCTTGGTGACCCAGACGTAGGCGGCGAAGCCGTTGCGGTACGGGAAGATTGAGCCTTCGCCGTTGGCTCGGGCGCGTGCGGGCATCAGGCTGCCTCCTGGCGTTCGACCTGTTCGCGGATGTAGTCGTCGACCCATTCGGGGAGGATGCGGCGGTACTTGCCGTCCTTGATGGAGCGCAGCTCGCCGGTGGCGATCTTCATCTTGACCTTGGAGATGCCGAAGCCGAGCAGCACGGCGACCTCGGCGGGGGAGTACCAGCGCGGGGTGAGGTCTTGGTTCATGCGGCGGCTCCGGTGAGCCAGGCTTGGTGGGCGAGTTCTTCCCGGCCGGTGCGTCTGCTCTCGCGTCGTTGTCTGGCGGCGGTGTTGGCCAGGAGTGCGTCGCCTTCGCTGAGCCAGCCGGACCCGACGTAGCCGAGTACGCCGACCGTCACGATGCCTGTGTCCCCGTTGTCCTCGGTTCGCCGATGGGTGGCGCGGGTGTCGCGGAGCTGGCCGAAGGTGACGGAGTAGCGGCGGGCTTTGGTGAGGAAGTGGCCGCCGAAGCCGAGCATGTGCGCCCAGCGGCGCAGCCGGGCGTAGGCGTTCGGTTTGGTGTCAAGGCTGTCTTGACGGTCGTTGGCGGTTTCGGCGCCGCTGGTCGTGTCGGTGTGGGTGGGGCGGCCGAGTCGCCAGCAGGCGTCGATGAGGCGGGCGAGGTGATCGCCTTCGGGGTCGGCGTAGTCGTCGATGGTGGCGGGGGTAAGCCGGGCGGAGCAGTGGCCGGTGGCTTAGGTTGCTTTGGTGGCGTACTTGGCGAGGTAGGCGGCGACCTTGCCGTCGGTCAGCTCACTACCGGCGGTGTTGATGCGCCGGGCGTCGACCTGCTCGCCCCAGGCCACCACCCAGCCTTCGGACCGGCCGGGGTGCGAGGGCGTGGTGACGGTGATCTGGCAAGCGGCAGCGTGGACTGCTGCCTCCAGGCCGTCGACGGTGATGCCGGTCGGCGGCGGCACGAGCAGGTCCGGGTCGGCTGGGTCAACACCGTCGAGGCGCAGCAGGACGTGGAAGTGCACGGCTGCCCGGCGCTGCATCTCGGCGACCGTCCCGTGCGACACCCGAACCGGCGGCATCCAGCGGACCTTGCCCGAGGTGGTGACGACCCGGACGAGGGGGATGCCTCGTCGGCCCACACAGGGCGGTGAGGTGACGTTCGATGGCCTGCTTGGTGCGCCGCCACAGCTCCCCGGAGAAGTAGTTCCAGACGACCTGGTGGGCGTGGTCGTAGCAGTCCAGGAACAACGGCTGCCCGAGCCGCGGATCGTCGGCGTCATGACGGGCGAAGCACACCTCAGACTGCCCGTGCGGGCAGGTGCCGGCCGTGCTGCGGGCACGGCAAGGGGACGGGCGGCAGTCACAGCGCTGCCGGCTGGCGCAGGTGTGGCGCGGGACGTGCCGGTGGTGGACGCGCCGAACGAGGGCGCGGTGAAGGTGGCGAACACGACCGGGTGCCGGCCAACCGAGGCGGCAACGCCCTTGCCGCCGGTCAGGCCGCAGCGCACCACTTGGTAGGCGTCTCCGGCATAGACCCAGGCGCAGTCCGGACACCGGACTTCACGGCGGTTGCCGCACGCCTTGTAGAGCATGCGGTCGGGCAGCTCGTCGGTGTGCTGCTCGCCCAGAACCCGGCCGGTGTGTCGCTGGACAGCGGCGAGGGTGCCAGCGAGGCGGATGGGACGGGCGCAGCCGCCGGCGGGTCGGGTGTGCTCCAGCCAGCCGGAGAACTCCGGCATGGCGGCGCGGTGCAGGAC
Source organism: Micromonospora sp. NPDC047707 (assembly GCF_040704235.1). Classification (NCBI taxonomy): domain Bacteria; kingdom Bacillati; phylum Actinomycetota; class Actinomycetes; order Micromonosporales; family Micromonosporaceae; genus Micromonospora; species Micromonospora sp. NPDC047707. Next base: position 3,388 of record NZ_JBEYSU010000022.1, on the reverse strand, counting down.
TTGGGCGTCACGGCCGGCGGCGACGCCGGGCCGGTACAGGTCGAGCGGGGTGGACAGGACTTCCTCCTCAACAGGTGACAGGGACGGGAGACGAAGCACCACCAGCCGTGGACGCATGTCCGCTGGTGGTGTTCGTCGTGTCTCCTGGCACCGCCGAGAGGGCGGCTGACGCCGGAGGGCGGGATCGTGGTGGTACCACGTCCCGCCGATGGGTTCGTGTCCTTTCGCGATCGTCGAGCCGATGAGTGGGGCCGGCACGGGTGGGGAGTCTGAGCTGTCGGCATCCGGCAAGTTGCCGCAGGCTGCCCCACCCGTGGAAGTCTCGAATCCGGGCCATCGTGGACGGCAAGAAAGGCCGTGCTGGGGCGTTCAGCGGATTCCGGGGACCGGCATGGCGGCCGGTGTGATCGAGAGCCGGCGGGACGTGGCCCGCATCAGCGGCAGGAAGGCCGCTCGGCATCTCCGACGTCGAGCCCAGCGATCCGGCAGGAAGGCCGCGCTGGCCTGCCCGACGAGCGCCAGAGTAGCACCGGGGACCGACACGTCAACCCACCGTGAATCCACCGACGGAGGCGGACCGGCCAGCTGCCGGCGGTGTGGAAGGACTTTCTGTACATCCATCAAGCGGCCCTTGACGGGCCGCACGCGCCGCCGCCTGGGCGCGCGCCGGCCGCTGCCGCTGTCGCTCTGCGGCCGTCACGCCAGATGCCCGGCGGCTGGCGTGACGGCGCGGCAAGCCCGGAGGGCCGCCGCAGAACGACATGCCGGACGGTGGTGTGGTGGGCCGGCAGCCGGCCGGACTGCGCGGCCCGCAGCCCGCGCGGCGTTGGGGGAGCGGACGCCGGGCGCGCCGGCGGGCTGGCGGCGGTCGCGGGGTTGCGGTTAGGGCGCCTCCGGCGGGGGCGCTCCAGCTCCAGGATGGCCGGGGCTCTGCCTGCGGGTCACGGTCCGTGGGTGGTTGCGGAAGGAGCCATCCCGCCTGCCATCGACCCGGGACGAGCCGAGAAGACCACCGCCCGACCCCGCCAGCGTCCGCACGAGCTGTCACGGTCCGTACGTCGTGGCGGGCCGGGCGGCGGCCCGCTCCCTAGCAGGCGGGTCGACGGCAGCCAGGCTCGGGTCAAGGGATGGCTTGGCGTATGGGTAGCTGCGGCTGCTCGTCCCTACCTGTTTTCCAGATTATGGGCAGGTCACACGCGCGCACGAGTGCTTTGGGCCGGCGGTCGCTCGGTCCGGTCGCAGCGGCCTGCCTGCGGTGGCCGGGTCGAAATTCGTGACTGATGTAAGAAACGGCGTGGCCGAATCATTTCTTGGTGACGGAGGAACTCTGGCAGGAAGGTCTGAGGTCAAGTGTCAGAACCTAAACCCGTTGATCAATTCACCGCTCTGTACCAGGAGTACTACCGGCAGGTGTATGCGTATGCCGTCGCGCGCGCCGGTCGCCAGTTGGCCGATGAGGTCGTGGCCGAGACGTTCCTGGTGGCGTGGCGGCGGTTGTCGGCGCTGCCGAGGGCGACGCCGTTGCCGTGGCTGCTTGCGGTCGCTCGCAATGTCGTGGGTGAGCGATACCGCGCGGAGGAGCGGCAGCAGGCCGTCGCTGCCGAGATGCGTGCGTGGATCACCGACGAGGAGTTGTCTGTCGGCGACGTGGCAGACGGCGTCGCCGAACGGGCCGCGGTGCTCACTGCTCTGGCCCGATTGTCTGACGGCGACCGCGAATTGTTGACGCTGGTCGCCTGGCATGGGCTGGCGCCGAGTCACGCGGCACGGGTCCTCGGCTGCTCTACGGCGACGTACTACGTGCGTCTGCATCGCGCCCGGCGTCACTTGAAGGACGCCATGGTCGCCGTAACTGAACTGAACATGCCCCTATCCATTATCACCCCCCTTACCCCAAAGGAGTCGATCCGATGAGCCGTCCACGAGATGTTCTCGACTTGCTTGCCCGCTCTCGGCCTGCACGGCTGGACCCGCCAGATCGGACCGATCACTACACCCGGGCTGTGTCGACCATCCTGGACAGTCAGACACCGGCCGACGTGCGCTCCCGGCCCCATCTTGGGCGTACCCGGCGGGCTGCGTTCATGTCGGTGGGGGTGACCGCTGCGGTCGCCGCCGCCGTCGTGGCCGGTGTTGCTGTCGCTCCGCACGTCACCGCGCCCGGCCCGGCTGCCACGTCTGCGCCCCAGGCAGCGTCGGCCAGTCAACTCCTGCTCGCGGCGGCCGAACGCAGCGCCGCGACCCCGCTGACTGGCGGACGCTACCTGAACCTGCATACGGAATTCGGCTTCGCGGTACCCGTAGCGGCCGGCACCGGGTCGTACACGATGTTCGAACGAAGCCTCAGCCAGTACTGGCTGGCCCGCTCTGGTACCGACCAAAGCTGGGTGATGACGCAGTCACTCGGTATCACGCCGGCCACATCTGACGACGAGGCCGCGTGGCGGCGCGCCGGTTCCCCATCCGTCGTCAGGGTCACCAAGCCGAAGCCGGCTGAACTGCGGACCACCCCAGGGAAGGTGCACGGCAACACCGTCGACCCAGCGCACCTCTTCGCCCTCGGCGACCGAAACGTGTCGCAGGCACAGCTCGATGCGTTGCCGACCGACCCGGCCGCCCTCCGCGGCGCACTGCTCAGCCGCTTTGACGGCGGAGGTAGCGACATGCCCACCGACCGCGACCAGTGGCTGTTCACCGTCGCCGCAAGTGTGGTGATCGACCTGCCGGTCAGCAACGAGGTCCGCGCCGCCGCATACCGCATGCTCGCCGAGTTGCCCGGGGTGCGGGCGCTGGGAACCGTACGTGACGTGCGTGGGAGGGCTGGACAGGCGGTCGCATACGTCGAGGACAGCCCGGGGATCGGTCGCTTTGAGGTGCGGCTGATCATCAACCCGGACACTGGGCAGGCCCTCGGCAAGGAGATGCGCGCGGTGGAGCCGCGTGGCCACTGGTCGTGGATCGAGCCAGGCGCCATCAGCACGTACCAGCTGGTGCTGGTCTCGAAGACCACCGACTACAACCCGCCGAAGGTCGACGTCACCAACTGAGCCAGCCCGGGAGGACAAGACACATGCGAAAGCTGTTACCCAGTTTGGTGATAGTGACCCTACTGTCCGGCATCGGGATGGCGGGGAGCTTCGCTGATTCGTCGCCGGTGCAGGCGCAGGCGCCGAGAACGGTGGCCGGACTACGTAGCTCGGTCACTCTGATAACCGGGGACCTGGTCGAGCTGACCGAGGATGGCAGACCCGAGGTCACCCCGGCCGCCGGGCGTGCCTCGATGCCGTTCCGGGTAAGAACTCCTAACTCTTTGAGCGTTGGAGTCGTCGCCAGCAGATGATGGCGCAGGCGAGGGTGAGGAAGGCTTCGTGGATGTCGTCGCGGATCT
>NZ_JBEYSU010000021.1:0-100717 GCF_040704235.1 Micromonospora sp. NPDC047707 | reverse complement strand
CCGCCAACACCGTGTCGCAGACCATCACCCGGGCCTTCGGCCGGCGCTGAGCGTCACCCGCCACAACGACCGGGTGGGGGGGCCGCGTCCAGCGGCCCCGCCTACCTGCCCACGCGTAGGAAACCGGCGCCGGGGGTACGGGAATCGGATGCCGGACGTAGGGGACCTGATCGGAGACCGCTACCGCCTGGCCGATCGGATCGCTGCCGGCGGCATGGGCGAGGTGTGGCGAGCTGTCGACGAGACGCTCAACCGGACCGTGGCCGTCAAGATGCTGCACACGCGGTTCATCGAGGAGGCCAGCGCCGGTGAGCGTTTCCGGCGCGAGGCGCGGGCCATGGCCGCGCTGCGGCATCCGAATGTCGCGGAGGTCTACGACTACGGCGAAGCGCCCCTGCCCGGCGCGTCCGGGCTCGCCTACATCGTGATGGCGTACGTGCAGGGCCAGCCGTTGTCGGAGCGCGTCGCCGAGCTCGGTCGGCTGGGCACCGCCGAGACGCTGTCGATCGTGGCGCAGACCGCCCGCGCCCTGCAGGCCGCCCACGACGTCGGCGTGGTCCACCGGGACGTGAAGCCGGGCAACCTGATCATCGAGCCGGATGGCCACGTCGTCCTCGTCGACTTCGGTATCGCGGTCCGACCGGAAGCGACGAGTCTGACGGCGGCGAACCAGGTTGTGGGCACCGCCCTCTACATGGCGCCGGAGCAACTGTCCCGGAACGCGATCACTCCAGCCGCCGACATCTACGCCCTGGGGGCGGTGGCCTATCACTGCCTCGCCGGCCATCCACCGTTCGAGGGCGAGAACGCGGTCGCCGTGGCCCTGCGCCGCCTCGACGAGGAGCCGCCCCCGCTGCCCGACCATGTCCCGGGGCCCGTGCGTGACCTCGTCGCCACCGCGATGGCCACGGACCCCGATCATCGATTCCCGGCCGCCGCAGCCATGGCCGCCACCGCAGAGGCAGTCTCCGGCTCGCCCGCCTCGCCGACGGCCCCCGCGCTCGCGGCGGTGGCCCCGGCCGCGCCGGAAGCCGCCCGTCCCGCGACTCCCGGGTCACCGGAAGCGGCACGCCGGCCTGGCCGAGGCGCATGGCGTGGGATCGGCGCCGTCGTGCTCGTCCTGCTGGCCACCGCGGCGGCAGCCGTGGTGTTCGCTGATCACACCGGATGGTCGCCCGGTCGGTCCGGTGTGCCAACGCCCTCCGTGGTCACGTCTCGGCCGGATTCCGTCGGGGGTGACCCTGTCAACGCTCCCAGCGCGGCGCGAAGCGCGCGGCCTGATCCGGACCGCACCACGCCCGCTGCCCGTGCCTCCGAACCCGCCTCGGGACCGTCGAGCGACCGACCTGGTGCAACACCGTCGGCCACGGCCCGCACCTCAGCGGCGCCGGCCGTGACGACGGTCGATCCGACGCCGGAGCCGACCGGTGGCCCAGGGAGTGGGTCGCCGTCCCTGTCGCCGCCCCCACCTACTCCCTGAACGGGCCGCCGTGGTCTGGCTACCAGGCGTTCAGGTGAGCCGGGCCGATTCGTGGAGATGGTCGAAGATGAGCTGGTCGACCGGGGAGACGCGGTCACGGTCGCGGTAGGTGAGCCAGGCGATCTCTTCGATCTCGTTGTCCGGCTGGAGGGCGCCTCGGTAGTCGGCCGTGTAACAGGTCATCCGCACGATGGTGCCGTCCGGGTGCCCGTGAGCCTGGGCATGGAAGGTCCCGAGGTGTTCGGCGCTGTCGGCGACGATGCCGACGGCCAGTTCCTCGCGGATCTCACGGGTGAGCGTGTCGAGGTCGCTCTCGCCGGGTTCGCGCTTTCCGCCCGGGAGGTAGTAGACGTCCTTGCCCCGGGAGCGGGAGCTGAGGATCGCGCCGTTCTCCAACCGGATCCAGGCGACCTTGTCGATGACGGTCATCCCGAACCACCTGTCGGATCCGAGCCGTGGCCATGGACCTGGCGGCGCGTCGTCATGCCGCAATCATGCCCGCCGGGCGTACGACACTCAAGATCGGCATACGCCGGCCCCGCCGGTCGGGTGCCCGTTAGGCTGGCCGTTCCCGGCCGCACCACCTGGAGATGTGCCCCTCACCGTGGCCTGATCACTCACCCGCACAGGAGACACCGACGATGCCGAAGGCCTACTGGATCAACACGTTCCGGTCCATCACCGACCAGGAGAAGCTCGCCGCGTACGTCGAGCTGGCCGGGCCGGCGATGCGCGCGGCGGGGGGTCGGTTCCTGGCGCGTGGCCTGCCGGCTCACGCGTTCGAGTCCGGGATCGTCGAGCGCACGACGCTGATCGAGTTCGACAGCGTGGAGGCCGCGGTCGCCGCGTACCGCAGCCCGGCCTACCAGGAGGCGCTGCGGGCGCTCGACGACGGCGCCGAACGCGACCTGCGCATCATCGAGGCGACGCCCGAGCCGCCGGCGTGACCCGCCGCTGACCCGGAACCGCCGTGGCGGCGGACGAGGGAGGGAGCATCCCCGGACGGGATGCTCCCTCCGACTGCTCGCCTACCCGATGAACCTGAAGTAGGCGCGGTGCTGGAATCCGGTGTCGAGGGTCAGCACGAACTCACGGCAGGTGCCGGCCCAGGCGGGGTCGGTCTTCCACGGGTAGAGGTACTGGCCGTTGGCGGTGGCGGAAAGCCCCGAGCCGCCGGGGGTCTGCGCGGCCACCGGTGCGGGCCGGGGGGTGATACCGCCGTCCGGGTTGACGGTCTGCAGCGTGTCGCAGTCCACCAGGCGGGAGTACGGCGAGTTGCTGGCGAGGACGTCCAGGCCCCGGTTGGTGCCGAGGTCGAACCTCATCGGCACCGCGTCACCGGCGTCGGCGGTGTTCAGGGCGGGTTGTGCGGCCCGACCGGTGAAGTCGCCGCGGCAGGTGGGGTGGGTGTCGAAGGCCTCGGTGTTGTCGTCGCGGTTGGTGGTGCCCTGCACCGCGCTGTAGCCGAGGCCCCGACGGGCGAAGGAGGCCCACAGCGTGCAGGCGTTGGCGCCGCCGGTCAGCGCCGCGTCGGCGGCGATGATGGCGTTGCGGCCGGTGACGAAGCCCGGCCCGCAGCCCTGGAACTTCAACCCGTCCATGACCAGCTGCATGGCGAGGTTGTTACCGCCGGTGTTCCAGGAGTCGTAGATGTTGGGGTTGTACCCGTGCCGGTCGATGAGGTCCCACGTCATGTCCCAGAGCACGGCCGCCCAGCCGTGACCGACGCCGTGCGGCGTGGCCAGGGACGTGCCGTTGAGCCAGCCGCCGGTCTTGATGCTGTCGTAGGTGAACGGCTGGGTCTCCATGTCGCGGGAGTACGGCCGCGGCCGGATTCCGTTGCCGCTCCGGTCGTCCTGGAACAGCACGTACGGGCCCATGCCGCGGCGGCCGTCCGCGGTGTCGAACCGCGGGTCCATGAGCATGGTGACGGCGAACCAGTCGCTCCAGCCCTCGCCCATCCGCTCGTCACCGGTGAGGCAGTTGATCGTCGGCCCGCCGGTGAGCCGGTTGGAGATGCCGTGCGCGTACTCGTGGATGACGACCCCCGCGTCGAGGTCGCCGTCCCGGATGCCGGGGTGGTTCGGGTGCTTCCGGATGCTCCCCGCCGCCGTCCCGTCGGCGACGGCGGCCTTGATGGTGGCCCCGTCGGCCTGGGTGACGGAGACCGCCGGGATGGTGACCGGTGCGCCGGTCATCGACCCGGTCAGGACCGGCGCGGTGCCGGCCGCGTTGTGCGCGATGACCACGGCGTCGGCACCGAGGGACTCGGCGACCTGGGCGCGGAGGAGGTAGCTGCAGGCGGCGGTGCCGCCGTCGAGCACCGCGATCCAGTCGCCGGCGGGCCGGTTCTCGGGGTACGCGTCGGTGGTGCAGCCGGTGCCGCCGTACACGAACTGGCCGGACCGCCCGGCGACCGTGGGCGCCGGGGTGAACCGCGACCACGACGCGTCGAACGAGCCGGCCCCGTCCACGACGACCTGGTTCTGGGCGCCGAACTGGTTGCCGGGCCACAGGTACATCTGCATCCGGGGAGTGAGGTCACCGTCGACGGCCGGAGTGGAGAAGTTCGCGTTGTTCGTGCCGCCGCCGTCGGCCGCCTCGGCGCGAACGTAGTCCCCGGCCACACCACCGCGGCCGTAGTTGTTCGCCTGGAAGTTGCCCGACGCCTCGTCGAAGCCGTACCGGTGGGTGACGTCGTGGACGATGTTGTTCCAGTAGAAGAGGTTGGCCGTTGCCGCGTCCCGGTAGTTCTGCGCGTGCTCGCCGAGGTCGAGCGGGAAGGTGAAGGTCAGCCCGGCTCCGCCGTCCGGGCTGCTGCCCAGGTCCGCCGTGTTGTTGTTGTCCTGGTCCTGGTAGGCGTGCACGTTGACGCCCTGCGTCGTGGTGAACTCCGCGCCGGGCGACCCGTCGGTGTCGTGCCAGCCGTGCGGGGACGCCGTCCCGTCCGCCGGGTTCGTCGCCAGCGTGCGCGGCCCGTCGTTCGGGCTCTCCGCCGGCAGGCCGAACACCTGGTAGCTCGACCCGTCCTGCACCGGGTCGGGTGAGCCGGCCGCGGCGGCGACCTGCGAGCGGCCCGCGACGTGCTGGCCCAGCGTGCTCGACAGCTCGGACACCTCGTCGTGGGTCGTCCAGTCCTCCACGGCGAGCAGCGCGCCGCTCTGCGCGTCGATCGTCGCGTTCCACAGGTGGGAGTCCGTGGAATCGTCGATCACGACCTGCCACGCCAGGCGCAGCCCGTCGTCGCCGGGCTGCCACCCCAGCTTGGCCGGAATCGGCTGGTCGGAGACGCCGCTGCCGGAGACGACCGTCCGCTTCGCCGGACCGGGGGCACGTTTGAGCACCTTGGGGCTGCGCGGAGCGGGGAGTTTCAACGCCTTCGCCGCCGCACGCACGGCCTTGACAGCGTCGACCGACTCCGTGGTCGACGTGCCGGCGGACAGTTCGGACACCAACGTGTCGCCCACGAAGACGACGCTGCCGTCGCGGGCGACGTTGACGGTGGCCGTGGCGCCGAACACCTCCAACTGCCGGTACCGCTGCGCCAGGTTCACGTGCGTCACACCGTTGTGCCGGCTGGTGTAGCTGGAGGCGACCGCGAGGTCGCCCAGGTCGGCGGCGTCGACGCCGTGCCGACCCGCGTTGGCCCGCAGGTACGTCATGGCGATGGTGTCCGGCCGGCCCTCGTTCGGGCCGGTGAGGAAGATGGGGTTCGGCTTCGCGGCCTGACCCTCCTCCGGGGCCGCCCAGCCCGGCGTGGCCGCCAACGTCAGCGACACGACGATACTGCTGGTGAACACCAATCGGAGGTCGCGCCGAGCGCGTGAGACGGGGGGAGATGAAGCCACCGCTGCTCCCTTCGCTGTTCCGACACGGCGCCTCCTGGCGCCGAGCCACCACCACCGGAACAGCCCGTGCCGGCGTACGCCCCAGCGCGGTGTTGCCGACCGACGCTACGGACCGGGCGACCACCCGTCATCCAGCACATGTTTAAATATCTCGATAGATTCTCCGACACGTGTCAGTCGACCACGCCGCCGGCGTGACGCGACCTCACCGAGGGTCGATGAGGCACATCCCGCCGGGGCCGGGCCGGTCCATCGTCGCCAGCGCGTCGGGCACCTCGGCGAGGCCGATGGTGCGGGTGATCAGGTCAGCGGGGCGCAGGACACCCGAGGTGACCAGCCGCAGCAGTTCCGGGTAGGCGTGCGCGGCCATGCCGTGGCTGCCCAGCAGCTCCAGCTCGTACGCGATCACCAGCTCCATCGGCAGGGCCGGGCGGCCCTGGGCCGGGGGGAGGAGCCCGACCTGCACGTGCCGTCCGCGCCGCCGCAGGCTCTCGATCGAGGCGGTGCAGGTGGCGTGACTGCCCAGCGCGTCGAGCGACAGGTGGGCGCCGCCGCCGGTCGCCTCGCGGACGGCCGCCGCCACCGCGTCGGGCCCGGCGAGGGCGCTGCCGTCCAGGCAGACGGTGGCCCCGCAGCTTCGGGCCAGGTCGAGTGCGCCCGGCGCGATGTCGACGGCCACCACCTGCGCGCCGCACGCCGCCGCGATCATCACCGCGGACAGCCCCACCCCACCGCAACCGTGCACCGCCACCCACTCGCCCGCGGCCACCCGTCCCTGGCCGACCACGGCCCGGAACGCGGTGGCGAAGCGGCAGCCGAGGGCGGCCGCGACCGGGTGGTCCAGCTCGTCGGGGAGGCGGACCAGGTTGACGTCGGCGTCGCGCACCGCCACGTACTCGGCGAACGACCCCCAGTGGGTGAAGCCGGGCTGCGTCTGCCGCTCGCAGACCTGCTGGTCGCCCGCCAGGCAGGCCGGGCAGCGCCCGCAGGCGCAGACGAAGGGCACGGTGACCCGGTCGCCGGCCCGCCATCCGGGTACGCCGGCGCCGACCGCCGCGACGACGCCCGCGTACTCGTGGCCGGGGACGTGCGGCAGCCGGATGTCGGGATCGTGGCCCTGCCAGCCGTGCCAGTCGCTGCGGCACAGTCCGGTCGCCTCGACCCGGATGACCACGCCCCCGGCCGGCGGCTCCGGGTCCGGGACGTCGCGGACCTCGGGCCGGGCACCGAACTCGTCGAAGATCACCGCACGCATGCGCGCATCCTCACACGCCCCGGACCGGCGGCCCGCGCTCGCCCCGCCCGGGTCGGCTGCCGTCCGGATGTGTCCAGAACGCCCGGTTCACGGAGTGTGACGGGTAACGCTCCGGCCAAACGACCCGCCGTGATCTTGGTGCGACTTCCCGGATCGGGTAGCGTCGCCTGTCACACACGTACGTGCAGAACGCTGGCTGCCCGTCACACGGGGGCTGAATCGGAGGGACGCAGCGTGACTTTGCAGAGGTCGGTCCGCAAGGCAGGACTCGTCGTGGCGGTCGCCGCGCTCGCCCTGAGCGCCGCCGGTTGCGCCAAGAAGGACGAGAGCGAGGTCCAGGCGAACGGGGTCAAGCTCATCGAGAAGGGCAAGCTGACCGTCTGCACCCACCTGCCGTACGCGCCGTTCCAGTCGAAGGACGCCAGCGGCAAGGTGGTCGGATTCGACGTCGACGTGATGGACCTGGTCGCCAAGGAGCTGGGCGTCGAGCAGACGATCGTCGACACCCCGTTCGAGGGGATCAAGTCCGGCCAGGACCTGAACACCGGCAAGTGCGACGCGGCCGCCGCCGGCATGACCATCACCGAGGAGCGGCAGAAGGTGATGGACTTCTCGGATCCGTACTTCGACGCAACCCAGGCGCTTCTGGTCAAGACCGGCAAGCCGTACAAGTCGCTCGACGACCTCCGGGGCAAGAAGCTCGGCATCCAGGCGGCGACCACCGGTCGTGACTACGCCAAGAAGTTCGAGCAGGAGAAGGGCCTCCAGCTCGTCGAGTTCGAGGACCTCGCCGCCCTGCAGCAGGCCCTCGCCAACGGCCAGGTCGAGGCCGCCGTCAACGACCTGCCGGTCTGGACCGAGTACATCAAGGAGAACCCGGGCGGGTTCGAGGTGACCGCGGAGTTCGACACCGGCGAGCAGTACGGGTTCTCGGTGAAGAAGGACGGCAACCCGGAGCTGCTCAAAAAGATCAACGAGGCGCTGGCCAAGGCCAAGCAGGACGGCACCTACGACACGATCTACGCGAAGTGGATCGGCAAGCAGCCGGCCAAGTAATCGACAATCGGGGCAGGAGGGCGCGCGCCCGGCGCGCGCCCTCCGCGTGGGCAAGGAGCATCCAACCGTGAAGCTGCGACGCCGCCAACGGGAGCGGCTGTCCCTCTGGCTCCAGTACCTGGCCTTCGTCGCCGTCATCGCCGTGGTGATCTTCGCTGCGGACTGGGGCAGGCTGAAAGAGGCGTTCTTCCGCGTCGACATCATCGAGTCGATGTTCCCGACGATCATCACCGTCGCCCTGCGGAACACGATCCTCTACACGCTGGGTGCGTTCGCCTTCGGCCTCGTTTTCGGCACCATCCTCGCCCTGATGCGGCTGTCCCGGGTGGCTCCGTACCGCTGGGTGGCGACGGCGTACATCGAGCTGTTCCGCGGCCTGCCCGCGCTGCTGGTGCTCTTCCTCGTCGGGTACGGCATCCCGATCGCCTTTCCCGAGCGGGAGATCCCGGGGGGCGTGTTCGGTTCGATCGCGATCGGTCTCGGCTTGACCGCCGCGGCGTACATGGCGGAGACCATCCGGGCCGGCATCCAGGCGGTGCCGAAGGGACAGATGGAGGCGGCGCGCACCCTCGGCATGTCGCACTTCACCGCCATGCGCACCATCGTCATCCCGCAGGCGTTCCGGATCGTGATCCCGCCGCTGACGAACGAACTCATCCTGCTCACCAAGGACTCGTCGCTCGCCTACGTGCTGGGCGTGACGGCGTCGACCATCGAGATCACCAAGTTCGGCCGGGACACGCTGAACGACCGGGTGAACGCCACGCCGCTGCTGGTGGCCGGCTTCACCTACCTGATCATCACCCTGCCCCTGTCCCAGGTGGTACGGCGCCTCGAACTCCGCTACGCCAAGGCCCGGTGACCCGCATGACGACTCCCGAATCCCGGCCCGCCGTCGAGATCCGCGACCTGCACAAGTCCTTCGGCCCGCTCGAAGTGCTCAAGGGCATCGACTTCGAGGTCGGCCACGGCGAGGTGGTCTGCGTCATCGGGCCGTCCGGTTCCGGCAAGTCGACGCTGCTGCGCTGCGTCAACCTGCTGGAGGAGCCGACCGCCGGCAAGATCTGGGTGAACGGCATCGAGATGACCGATCCGGACGTCGAGATCGACTCGGTACGCCGCGGCATCGGCATGGTCTTCCAGTCGTTCAACCTCTTCCCGCACCTGACCGTGCTGGACAACCTCACCGTCGCCCAGCGGCGGGTGCTCCGGCGCCGCCGCGCCGAGGCCGAGCGGATCGCGCGGGAGAACCTGGAGCGGGTCGGCCTGGCCGACAAGGCCGGCGCGTTCCCGGCTCAGCTTTCCGGCGGGCAGCAGCAGCGCGCGGCCATCGCCCGGTCGCTGTCGATGGAACCCGAGCTGATGCTCTTCGACGAGCCGACCTCGGCGCTCGACCCGGAACTGGTCGGCGACGTGCTCACCGTCATGCGGACGCTCGCCGAGGACGGCATGACGATGATGGTGGTCACCCACGAGATGGCGTTCGCCCGGGACGTCGCCGACCGCGTCGTGTTCATGGACGGCGGCGTCGTGGTCGAGCAGGGGCCGCCGCAGGAGGTGCTCGGCGCGCCACGGCACGAACGGACCCGCTCCTTCCTGTCGCGCGTCCTCGACCCGACCCACGTCGCGCAGCTGGGACAGCCCGGTCAGTCCGCCGAGCCCCCGCAGCCGCCGCGCCTGCCGGCCGACGACCGCCACAACCTGTGACGGCCGGACGGCCCTGAGGGGGTGTGCGGGCGGCGCCGGCGGGTACGCCCGACCCGGTCGGACCGGGGAGGGACGGATGGCCAGCGAGGCGCCGGACTACTTCCAGCCCGAGGGCGGGCTGGTGCTCACGCAGCTGCTGATCGTGCGGGACGTGGACCGGTCACGGGAGTTCTACCGGCGGGTGCTGGGAGCGACGGTGGTGCGGGAACGCCAGCCGGCGATCCTGCGGTTCCACAACAGCTACATCGTGATCAACGACGAGGGCGGGCCGACGGACGACAAGCCGGACGTCCGGGCCCAGGCGCCGCCGGACGCGCGCACGCTCAGCGGCGCGATGAACATCCGGGTCACCGATGTCCACGCCGTCTACGAGCAGTGGCGGTCGCGGGGCGGGGAGTTCCTCACCGAGCCGAAGGACCACGGCGTCGAGATCCGGTGCTACCTGCGAGATCCGGACGGCTACCTGATCGAGCTCGGTCAGGGCACCGGAATCCTCGCCGAGATGGGCCGGGCCTGATCCCGGGACGGCCCCGCCGTTTGTGACCGGTGGCTCCGGGTAGCCAGCCGCGTTCCAGACGGAAGGACGGGGCATGGCTGAGCTGCAGTTCTTCGAGAAGGTCGCCGCACGGGCGGGGGTTGCGTCGGACACGGCGCGATCCCTGACCGAGGCCACCCTGCGCACCCTCGCCGAGCGGATCAGCGGTGGCGAGGCGGCGGACCTGGCCGACCACGTCGCGTACGAGCTGCGCGACTGCCTGGTCAAGGGCACGGAGGAGCCGGAGGTCTTCGCGTACGACGAGTTCCTGCGGCGGGTGGGGGAGCGCGCCGGGGTGGATCAGGACCTCGCGGAGCGGGGCGTCGAAGCCGTCCTGCAGACCCTGCCCCGCGTGGTCGGTCACGGCGAGTTCGAGGACGCGTTGGCGCAGCTGCCGACCGAACTGCAAGCCCTGGCTCAGCCGGTGCCCCGGGAGCCGTGACCCGGGCCGGAACAACGCAGACCCGAACCGCGGACCCGCCAGGCGCCAGCCGCCCTCGGGGCTGATGCGCTTGCCCTCGTCAGGCAGGCGTCATGCTCCGCTCACCCTCGGTTCGTGGTGCTCGCTCAGCCGGAACCCCACACCGCGCACGGCGTCGATCGTCACGCCGGTGCCGAGTTCGGTGAGCTTGCGGCGCAGCCGCTTCACCAGGGACTGCACGTCCGCCTTGCGGTGCAGCCCTTCGTCATGCCACACCGACCGGTGCAGCTCGGTGTAGGTCCAGACCTGGATCGGCGCGGTGGTCAGACAGGCCAGCAGGTCGTGCTCCAGTCTGGTCAGGACGATCTCCCGGCCCCGGCAGCGGACGGTCGAGCGAGCTGAGTCGAGAAGCAGCGTGTCGTCGACCGCCTCGGGGGCGGTGACGGCCGCCGGCGCGGACGATGCAGCCGGGGGCTGCCGCGGAGCCGTGATCAACCTGCGGAGCTCGTCGAGATCGGACACCAGCAGGAGCGGCGCGACGCCGTCGAGGCGTTCCGCGAGCCGGATCCGCTCGGCCGGCGACGACGTCACCGCGATCACCAGCGGGAAAGCTTCCCCGGGCGGATCGGATCCGTCCGGCACAGTGCGTTCGTCGTGCGCCCCCACAGCACCCACCCGGAAACGAAGGGCAGATCCTGCCCAACGTCGTCATGAGCGTGACGACAATCGGCAGCGCTGCCCTCAACCCATCAACTCTTAGCGACAAGTTGCTTACCGCACGTGCTTGATCGCCCCTTCTTTTCGATCATAGTGTCCAGACGGGCAGCCGGCGTGACCCGCGCGGCGCCTGGGGGGCGTGCTGGGGGGTCGGTCCGGTTCATCCGAACGGTAGCGGCGCCTGCACCCTCCACCATGGCTCACCCGGTCCTGGGTCGTTCTGGAGGAGGCAGCACCGATGTTCAGACGTCCACACTGGAGGCGCGTCGCCAGGTCACTGGTGAGCGCCGGCGCAACGGTGGTCCTCGTCGCGACAGGCCTGGTCACCACCGGCGCGGGCGCGCAGGCCGCGCTGGCGGGGGCAGGGGCGGCCCCACCAGCCGACAAGATCCGGCCGGAACTGGCGAAGCAGTTCCAGGCCAAGAGCGAGGGCGACTTCTGGGTCCGCTTCACCGACCGGGCGGATCTGGGCCCGGCCGCTACGATCAAGGACTGGGCCGAGCGCGGCACCGCGGTCGCGGACGCCCTGCGGAAGACCGCCGCCGAGAGCCAGGCCAAGGTCCGGGCCGAACTCGACGGCGCGGGCGCGAAGTACCAGACCTTCTGGGCGACCAATGCCATCCGGGTCAGCAGTGGCTCCCTGGCGATGGCGCAGAACTTCGCCGCCCACGCCGAGGTCGAGGGCCTGTACGCCCCGGTCGACTACGAGGTGCCCGAGGTCACCGACGGCGCCGACGAGAAGACGGTGAACGCCCTGGAGTGGGGCATCGCCAACATCAACGCCGACGACGTCTGGTCCCGGTACGGCGTCAAGGGTGCGGGCATCACGGTGGCGAACATCGACACCGGGGTCCAGTTCGACCACCCGGCCCTCGTGACCTCCTACCGTGGCAACAACGGGGACGGCACGTTCGACCACAACTACAACTGGTTCAACGCTGCCGGGACCTGTGCCGCCGCACCCTGTGACGGCGACGGCCACGGCACCCACACGATGGGCACGATGGCCGGCGCCGACGGGGCGAACCAGATCGGCGTCGCACCGGACGTCAGGTGGATCGCGGCGAACGGCTGCTGCCCCAGCGACGCGGCGCTGGTCTCCTCCGGCCAGTGGATGCTCGAGCCGACCGACCTCAACGGCCAGAACCCCGACGCCAGCAAGCGTCCGAACATCATCAACAACTCCTGGGGAACCCGGACGCCCTCCAACGACCCGTTCATGGAGGACGTGACCAACGCCTGGGCCGCGTCGGGCATCTTCGGCACCTGGTCCAACGGCAACAACGGCTCGGCCTGCCAGACCAGCGGCTCGCCGGGCAGCCGGACCGGCAACTACTCGGCCGGTGCGTACGACGTCAACAACAACATCGCCAGCTTCTCCAGCCGGGGTGCCGGGCAGGACGGCGAGATCAAGCCCAACATCGCGGCCCCCGGCGTGAACGTCCGGTCCAGCGTTCCGGGCAGCGCGTACGCCAGCTTCAACGGCACCTCGATGGCGGCACCGCACCTCGCGGGCGCGATCGCGCTGCTGTGGTCGGCGGCGCCGGCGCTGGTCGGTGACGTCGCGGCCACGCGCGCACTGCTGGACAACTCGGCCGTCGACAAGGCGGACGCCCAGTGCGGCGGCACGACCGACGACAACAACGTGTTCGGCGAGGGCCGGCTGGACGCCCTCGCGCTGCTCGACGCCGCCCCGATCGGCGACACCGGCACCCTGACCGGCACCGTGACGGACGCGGGCACCGGCAACCCGGTCGCGGGCGCCACGGTCACCCTGACCGGTCCGGCCAGCCGCCAGCTGGCCACCGGAAGCGACGGGACGTTCTCGTCCCTCCTGCCGGTCGGCGACTACCAGGTCGCCGTGACGGCCTTCGGGTACGCGAGCAGGACGGTGCCGGCTACGGTCACCGAGGACGCGACGACGACGGTCACCGTCGCGCTGACGGCGGTACCCAGCGTCACCGTCAGCGGAACCGTGACCGACGGATCCGGGCACGGCTGGCCGCTATACGCGAAGGTGACCGTCGAGGGTCCGTCCGGTGTGTCGGACTACACCACGCCCGTCAACGGCCGGTACAGCTTCAGCCTCCCCGCCGGGGCGACGTACAGCCTGAAGGTCGAGCCGCAGTACCCGGGCTACCAGACGGTGACCGAGGAGGTCGTGGTCGGCTCGGGCAACGTGGTCAACAACGTCGCCGTACCGGTGAAGACCACCGCCTGTACGACGGCGCCGGGATACCGGTACGGCTCGGACGGCGAGTACGAGACGTTCGACGGAACCACTGTGCCGGCCGGTTGGTCCGTGGTGGACCACGCCGGGACGGGTCAGGTCTGGAAGTTCACCGACGACGGCAACCGCGGCAACCTGACCGGCGGCACCGGCAACTTCGCGATCATCGACAGCGACGACTACGGGACCGGTGGGCGGCAGGACACCTCGCTCGTCAGCCCGGTCGTCGACCTGACCGCCGTGACGGCACCCGTGATCCGGTTCAACCAGGACTTCAACCACCTGGGCCCGGACCGCGCGGATGTCGACCTCAGCATCGACGGCGGCACCACCTGGACCAACGTGCTCCGGCAGGCGGCGGACGTCCGGGGGCCGCGGGTGACCGACATCCCGATTCCGCAGGCCGCGGGCCAGGCGGAGGTCCGGGTCCGGTTCCACTACTACGACGCCTCGTTCGAGTGGTGGTGGCAGGTCGACAACGTCCTGATCGGCAGCCAGGTCAGCTGCGAGCCGGTCAACGGCGGTCTGGTGCTCGGCCATGTCCGGGACCGCAACGACAACGGCTACGTCAACGGTGCCACGGTCACCAGCGACGACCGCCCGGCGGAGAAGGCGACCACCGTGGCGACCCCGGACGACCCCGGGCTGGCCGACGGCTTCTTCTGGATGTTCTCCTCGCTGACCGGCACGCACCCGTTCACGGCGACGGCCGGCAACTACGTCAGCCAGCGCAAGCAGGTCGACGTGCAGGCCGACTGGGCGACGGCGGTCACCTTCCGGCTCGCGGCCGGACGGCTGTCGGTTCAGCCGGCGGCGGTGAGCGGGACGGTCCGGATGCCCACCGGCAAGGTCAACAAGACGTTCACCGTGACCAACACCGGCGGGGCGCCGGTCACCGTCGAGTTCGCAGAGCGTGACGGCGGCTTCGAACTTCTCCGGGCCGACGGGTCCCGGATGAGCAAACAGGAGGTGCTCGGGTCCCGCGGCGCACCGGAGCAGCGGCTCACCGTGCCGACGTCGTTCGCGGCGAGGGCGTCCGGCATGTCGGCGTCGGGTGCGTCGGCCGCGGTCGGCCCGCAGGCCGAGCCGTGGACGGACATCGCCGACTACCCGGCGAACGTGATGGACAACCGGGTGGTGAACCTGGACGGCAAGGTGTACTCGATCGCCGGCGGCAACGGCTCGGCGTCCACGGCGAAGAACTTCGTCTACGACCCGGTCGCGCTGGCCTGGTCGCCGATCGCCGACCTCCCGGGTGCGCGCAACGCCATGACGGTGGGCGTCCTGGACGGGAAGATCATCGCGACCGGCGGCTGGGGGACGTCCGGCCCCGACGCCACCACCTGGTCGTACGACCCGGAGGCCAACTCCTGGGCGGAGCGGGCCGACAACCCCGCGCCACGGTCCGCCGCCGGGCAGGCGGTCGTCGACGGCAAGCTGTACGCCATCGGTGGTTGCACGACGGCGAGCTGCACGCCGATGTCGAACGACGTCGTCCGGTACGACCCGGCCGGCGACCGGTGGGAGACGCTGCCCGACTACCCGAAGTCGGTGGCGTTCCTCTCCTGCGGCGGCATCGACGGGGCCGTCTACTGCACCGGCGGCAACGACGGGTCCGCGGCGCAGAAGGCCAGCTACGCCTTCGACCCGGCCGCCAACACCTGGACCGCCGTCGCGGATGCGCCGGCCGACAGTTGGGCCAGCTCGTCCGCCGTGGCGAACGGCAAGCTGCTGGTGGTGGGCGGTGTGCAGGCCGGTGCCATCACCAACGCCGGCTTCGCCTACGACCCGGGCACCAACGCGTGGTCCGGCCTGCCGAACGCCAACACCGCCCGGTACCGCGGTGCTGCGGCGTGCGGCTTCTACAAGGTCGGCGGCTCGTCCGGCCAGTTCAACGCGACGCCGGACAGCGAGGCGCTGCCCGGGTTCGAGGAGTGCGCCGAGGGTGCCGCCGACGTCAGCTGGATGACGATCGACAAGACGGCGGCCACGCTGGCGCCCGGTGAGAAGGTCACGGTCACCGTCGGGATGACGGCGAACGTCGACCAGCCCGGCACCTACTCCGGGTCGGTGTCGATCAAGGAGAACACGCCGTACCCGGTGCCGCCGGTGGCGGTGACGATGACCGTGCAGCCTCCGACGACCTGGGGCAAGTTGATGGGTACGGTCACCGGAACGAGCTGCCAGGGCGCCAGCGCACCGATCCCCGGTGCGGTGGTCCAGATCGACTCGTGGGCGATGTCGTGGACGTTCGCCACCGACGCGCAGGGCAGGTACGCCTACTGGATGGACCGTCGGAACAACCCGATGACGATGATCGTCGCCAAGGACGGCTGGAAGCCCCAGACCCGTCAGACGAGAATCAACACCAGGACACCCACGGTCGAGGACTTCGCGCTGTCTCCCATCCGCTGCTGACCCCGTGACCGGTGGCTGACACATCCGGCCCGCCTGGTTCCGACCGGGCGGGCCGGCCACGTTCGACGGTGTGGGGGGCGGGGGGTCAGGCCGGGGCGAGGCGGTAGCCGACCCCGCGGACCGCGTCGATCGTCGCCGTGGCGCCCAGCCGGGCCAGCTTGCGGCGTACCCGCCGCACCACCGAGTGCATGTCGGAGCCGCGGCCGAGGTGCGCGTTGCCCCACACCTCGAGGTGCAGCCGTTCGTAGGTCCAGACCTGCCCCGACGCGCCGACCAGGCACAGCAGGAGATCGTGCTCCAGCGGAGTCAGTTCGATCTCGCGGTCCAGCCAGCGCAGCACCCGGCGGTTGGAGTCGACGGTCAGCACGGGTGGCGGTGGCTCGGCCGCTTCCGCGACGGTCTGGGCGACCAGGGCCGGAACGGGGGTGGTGGCCGTGGCGGCGTGGGGCGTCCCGGGCACGTCGAGGAACTCGCGTGCCTGATCGACGCTGGACACGATCAGGAACGCCTCGGTCCCACCGAGCAGCTGTGCGAGCTGTCTGCGTTCGGCCGGCGAGGAGGCGATGCCGATTACCAGGGACGCGGCCGGAATTCTCCGCATCGCCGACCCCTTTCCGCCCCATCCACTCCGGACAATTTCCGACGTCCTCGACCAATCGTGCGGATGCCCTGTTTCACCTCTATTTCGATTCGGGGACCAATGGTTGCGGTCACGCATCGAAATTGGCTGGCCTGCGGTTGGCCGGGAACCGACGGACGTGGCCCCGAGCCTGGTCGGATCGGCTCGACGTGTGCTGGAGCGGCGGGCGTTCCTCGGGCTTTCCACAGTTTTCAGGGGTTGCCGGCCCGGTTTCCGGGTTCTTCGTCGGCTTGTCGTCGAAGGGCTGATCAAATTGCCTAGATAGTAGTGCACTTCGATGTGTCGGACAATGTCCCGGCCATCGGCGGTCGCCGGGGCCGGTGTTCCGGTGGGCCGTACGGACCAGGGCGTCCACCGGCCGCGGGAACCGACCGAGGACGCCCTGATCTCGAGGGGCGGGAGGGACCTACCGCAGGCCGGGCACGTCGAGGACGATCAGCTCGGTGTCGTCGGCCCGGCCGGGGATCCGGCCGTCGTTGCCCGGGAAGTTGTTGTCGTTGGCCACGAGCACCCGGTCACCGGCCAGCGGCAGCACCGACTCGACGGACTGGAGCGGGAAGGAGAAGAGCGCTCCGACGCCGTACTCGCCGGGCCGCGCCGGCGTCGAGGTCGGTGACCTCGTCGCTGACCGGCTGGGTGAACTCGACCCCCTTGGCGGTCAGGTCGGTAACGGTCGCGGCGACGTCGTCGCAGGTCAGGAAGAACTCGTGCGAGGTGGATTCCGCGGGGTGCACCGCGACCTCGGCCGGCGGCAACTTGAAGATCAGCCACCCGTCGCCCGCGTCGACGTGCGGGTAGCCCAGCACATCCCGGAAGAAGGCCCGGTCCGCCCCGGCGTCCCGGCTGTAGATCACCACATGCGCGCCATTGATCACACGCACGACCATACCCAGGCGTACTCGCCCCGGGTGTGGTCTCGTTGGACTGGATGTTGGAACCCTGCCAGCCACACCGGCCAGGAGATGTACGGCCCTCCGGCTACCTGGGGTCCACGCGTCGGGGGAAGCTGTTCGGGTAGGCGAGGTAGGTCGCGTCTACCAACTCCTGTAGACGATGGATGACAGCCGTCTTGTGCTCGGTGTCCGGCAGTTCGCGCTCGCCTGCCGCAATCAGGCCGTCGCGCCAATGGCCGATGATCTCGTGCTGAACACGGGTCGGCATGTCCGCGACCCACAGTGAACCGAGGTTGTTGTCGATGATCTCCTGGAGACTGTCGGCGGCTTGACGGTCGGAGAGACGCGAGATCAGGAACTCCAACGTCCAATCGAAGAGCCCACCCGATGCCGTCCAGTCGACTCCGGGCTTGAGCACGATGAGACCAGCCATCAATCCCCCACGATGAAGACCCGCGGACCCAGGTTCCGGTCCGCTATGAACTGCTTGAGAATGGCGATCTGCTCAGGCGAGAACCTGGAGACGTCGACCGGCACGAAATCAGCCTTGTCCAGGTGCCGCTGAATCTGGTACTGGAGCTGGGGCCACTGCCGGTCGAAGAACTGGCTTGGGAAGTTGCCGACAGCATCATAGGTGCGACCAGCGCCGTCGACCCAGTCGGCCGACGAGTCCGCCGGGGCGCGGCTCAGCGTGACGCCGAGTTCCCGCTCCAGCCTGACCGCCGTCTCTGCTTCGCCTGGTCGGAACCGACCGGTCGCCGGATCCATACCGAGCTCTCGAACGCGCTGCTCGTCGCCTACTCCCGTTGGAGAGGGCTCGCGAGGAACTTCAGGGTCTGGCGGACCCTTGCTCGATCCGGTCGGGCCGGACCTGAGCCGGCTGAGGGCCTGCTTGAGTTTTTCGATGAGGCCGGCGAGGCGGCGGATGTCGGGGATGAGGCGGCGGAGGCTGGTCAGCAGGGCGCGGAGCAGTTTCGCGATGCGGGCGGCCCAGGACGCCACCGTGGTGGTCACCTGTTCGACGACCAGCGGTGCCGCCAGCCCGCCGGTGGCCAGGAGTTCGACCGCGTACACGGTCAGCCGCGAGACGCAGGTGGCGATGGCGTCGCGGACCAGGAGCCGGACGGCGGCGACCAGGCCGGCGCTGCCCTCGGTGATCGCGGCCATCGCGTCCGCGCCCGCGGCCAGGCCGCCGATGGCCCGCTGCTGCTCGGCGGCCCAGGTGCGGTAGGCGGGGCCGGCGGCACCGCCCCAGCCGGCCACGTCGGTGCGGACGGCGCGGGCCAGGTCGGCGGCCTCGTCGCGGAGCGACGCGGCGACGTTGCGCCACGTCTGGGCGTGGGCGGTGATCTGGGCCGGGTCGCCGGCGAGCCAGTCGAGCGCCTCGCTGAGCGGTCTGACGTGTTCGATGAGCCAGGCGATGCCGTACTGGAGCAGGGCGCCGGCGGGGTCGGAGACGAGAGCGAGGGCGTCGAGGCCGGCGCTGACGACGCCGAGGCTGCCGTCGACCCAACTCCCGGTGCGGATGCCCTGGGCGACGAGTTCGATGTCCTCGCAGATCCAGACGCCGGCCCAGGCGCTGGGCGGGGTGTCGGCCGCGGTGGCGACCAGGGGGTTCGCCGTCACGGGCGGATCCGGTCCAGCTGCCGGGAGGCGCGGGCGTCGGAGGCCCGGTAGCGGTCTGCGCTGCTGCGGAGCCGGTCGGCGGTGTCGCGGACGGACCCGGCCGCCGTGCCCACGCCGTCGACGAGGACGCGTTGCAGGCCGTCGAGCAGGGCCGGCATGACCGCGCAGAGCTGCCCGTACGCGTCGGCGCCGAGCCGGACGTGCTGGCCGGCGTGGCCGGCGGTGTCGATGCGGTCGGCGTGGCGGTCCAGGCGGGCGGCGTGCACGCTCAGGTCGTCGGGGTCGACCTGGATGCCGTCACCGGCGGGCATTCGGTGAACCCGGGTCGGCGTCCCGCCGCCGGCGGTACGAGTCGACGACCGCCTCGGCGGCCGGGTCCCCGTCGCCGAGGGTCTCGGACGCCGCGGCGGTGACCTGGCGCAGCAGGTCGGCGTGCGCGGCCCGGGTGGTCGCCAGGATCTGCTGAGCCGTGCGGACCGCGGACTGCTGCCGGACACGCTCGTCCAACCACAGGTCGGTCAGCGAGCCCGTGGCGTCGACGGTGACCTCGACCATCCGGTCCGGACTGGACGCGGTGCCGGTCAGCGCCCGGACCCGCTGCGACAGGGCCTTCGCGTTCGCCGCTCGGTCGGCGACGGCCGACTCCCACTCGTCGAGCCGGCGTCCCGCCGCGTCCAGCGCAGCCTCGTCCGCCCACACACGACCCTCCCCAGGACCCACCGGACACCGGCACCCCCGGCACGCCGGCACACCGACCGCCGAGGTCGCCGCCACGTTACCAACCGGTCGCGCTGCGTGCCGTCCCGTGCGTGTTGCGGCCCGGGGCCGGTGGGTTCGGCGCCGAGGACGGCGTCCCGCACCCGCACGAACGCGTGCCGGACGCCTCAGCGGCGGACCCGGACGGTCACGGCTGCAGGATGAGCGTCCGCGCCGCCTCGGCTTCGACGGTGGTCCGGTCCCAGCGCATGGGCAGGGTGCGGCCGGTACGCCACAGCTCGAGCTGGTCGTCGTAGTTCGGGTGGAAGGCGTGCCCGGAGTTGCCGGTGAGCTGGATCCAGCGGGACTCGTCCAGGTCGGCCAGGTCGACGATCATCCGCATGGACGGGACGGCGTCGACCTCGTACCCGTCGGCGGCGTCCCAGCCGGTCGCGTTGACGATCGCGTCGCCACCCGACACGCCGACCGGCTCGGCGTTGAACAGCCACTCGACCGGCCCGATGCCCGACGTGCCGAAGGTCTGGTTCCGCACGGTCAGGGTGTGCATGCGGCCCCACCGCCAGTCGGCCGGCCGGTCGCCCTGGTCGCGCCGCAGCTCGGTGGCCGCCTCGCCGGCGGCCGACCGCAGGATGTCGTCGCGGCGCTCGACCTGCGGGGTGTCCCGGCGGTCCCACCACGGCGACTCCGGCTGGGCGAGCAGCCCCCGGACCACTTCGTACCACCGGTCGTCGCCGTCGGGCCGGTTGTCCTCGGGAAGCTCGTCGAAGGTCGCCGCGAGCAGGTGCCGCCACGTCGCGTTGTAGTAGGCGGCAGCCGCCGAGCCGCGCCCCTCGGTGCTGCCGGCCGCGCCCTCGGCCGGCTGCTGGAAGTCCCAGTCCTTCCACAACTCGGTGGCGGCGACGCGGGACAGGTCGGACGGATCGCCGGTGCCGAGGGCGGCGACGACCGCCGGTACGAGCGTCGGCGCGAAGCCGTTGCGGTTGTCGAACTGCATCCGTCGCACGTCCTCGACGGTGATCTTCCCGGCGTCGCGGGCCGAGCCGATCAGGTCGCGGATGCGCTGGCTGCGGTAGCCGTACGACCAGTCGCTGGTCAGGAAACGCTGGTAGGTGGGGCCGACGACGGCCTGGTTCGCGGTGACCAGGTAGCCGTCGGTCGGGTTGAGGACGCTGGGCAGCTCGGCGAAGGGGATGAACCCCTTCCAGTCGTACGCCGAGTCCCAGCCGGGCGCCATCCACCGCCCGTCGCCCTTGCCGCGGACCGGGATGCGGCCGGGGGACTGGTAGCCGATGTTGCCGTCGACGTCGGCGTAGACGATGTTCTGCGCGGGCACCTCGAACAGCGCGGCGGCGGCGCGGAACTCGGTCCAGTTCGTGGCGGTGTTGAGCGCGAAGAGGGCGTCGGCGGTCCGGCCCGGGCGGAGGGCGGTCCAGCTCAGGGCGACCGCGTACCCGTCCCGCTGGTCACCGCCGGTCGCCGGTCGGCCGGGGGAGGGCTGGGGGGCGGCGGCGACCGGCGCGGGCGAGCCGGCCGGGTCGACCGGCGGCGCGACGCCGATGTCCCGCAGGGCCGCCGACGCGTCGGACAGCAGTGGCCCGTGCCCGGACGCGCGTACGGTGATCGACACGTCCCGGCCGCCGGCGACCTTGATGGTCTCGGCGCGGGTCTGGAGCGGCCGCCACTCCCCGTCGACCTGCACCAGGTCGCCGTCCACCCGCTCCAGGTACAGGTCGGTCACGTCCGGGTCGAGGTTGGTGAAGCCCCACGCGATCCGGGCGTTGTGGCCGATGACGACTCCGGGCACCCCGGAGAAGGTGAACCCGGCGGCCTGGAAGCCGCACTCGCAGTGCAGGCCCATCTGGTACCAGATGCCGGGCATGGTGGGGCTCAGGTGGGGGTCGTTGGCCAGGATCGGCTTGCCGGTGGCGGTGAGACCGCCACCGACGACCCACGAGTTCGAGCCGATGCCCTGGCCGCCGTTGCCCAGCATGATCGGGAGCCGGGACAGGCCGTCGGCCATCGCCGTGAGCACCTGCACGGTGGCCGCGTCGCCGCCCGGCCCGGTGACGTCGACGCCGCCGGCGGTCGTGCCGCCGCCGGTGCCACCGCCGGCCGGCGGCTTCGGCGGCGTCGCCGGTCCGGCCTGCTGGTCGAACGCGCCGGCCACGATGCCGCCGCCGGTGACGATCGGGGTGTTCCGGTCGTACGGGTACGCGGGGTACAGCTCCTCGACCTGCTGACGGGTCAGACCCGCGGCGAGCAGGGCCGCGCGGGCGATCTCCGTCTCCATGTTGCCGCGCAGGTCCCACGCCATCGCCTTGAGCCAGGCGAGGCTGTCCACCGGGCTCCACGTCTCCACCGTGTAGTCCGGGTTCTGCAGGCCGAGGACGGTGTACTCCAGGCTCGCCCGGCCCCCGTCGTGGTCGGCGAGCCAGGCGTTCACGCCGTCGGCGTACGCCTGCAGGTGGCGCTTGGTGTCCGGCGCGAGGATCTGCCACTCCTGCTCGGCGACCCGGCGCCAGCCCATGGTGCGCAGGTAGATGTCGGTCTCGACCTGGCTGGAGCCGAAGAGTTCGGCGAGCCGGCCGCCGGTGACGTGGCGGCGGAAGTCCATCTCCCAGAACCGGTCCTGCGCGTGCAGGTAACCCTGGGCGCGGAACAGGTCGTCGGCGCTCTTCGCGTACACCTGGGGAATCCCGTGGTCGTCGCGGTGCACGGTGACCGGGGCGGAGAGCCCGGAGAGCCGCAGGGTTCCGTCGTGCTGGGGGAACGAGCGGCGCACCGCCCAGACGGCGGCGACGGCGAGCACGAGGACCAGCACCAGCAGGACCGCCACGGTCCAGACGGCGATCTTCCGGACCCGGGTCCAGGGAATGCGTACGGGATTCACGTCGCGGGATCCTAGCGCCAGCGACCCCCGGATAGGTGATTGTGACGGCCTGGTTGGCCGCATGGCTCGGCGCCCTCGCGTCCCCGCTGGCGGCGCCCGGTGTCGCGCAGGTCGCCGGGTCGCCCCCGATGGTCTCGGTCTGGTCACGGACCTTGACATCCGCTTCCTGACTTCAGAACCTTTGTTAGGACACCGAATTTAGCGGCGAAAGGAAGTGGGCCATGACGGCTGCGACGTCCGGGCCGCGCCTGCGGGACATCAACCGGGTCGCCGTGCTCGCCCTGATCGGTCGACAAGGGCCGATCTCACGAGCCGACATCGCTCGGCGGCTCGGCCTCAGCCCGCCGACCGTCACCGCGGTCACCCGCTCGCTCATCGAGGCCGGGGTCATCCGGAAGGTCGACGACGGGATTCCGCGGGGCGGGCGTCCCGGTGAGCTGCTCGCGGTGGTGGGCCCGGCCGCGCACGCGATCGGGGTCAAGGTCGCCGCCGGCCGGCTCACCGGCGTACGCGCCGACCTTGACGGAACCGTTCTGGACACGTTCTCCGCACCGTTCGACCAGACCGCCGTCAACCCGTTCGACGCCCTGTCCGAGCTGCTCGCGCCGCACGTGACCGCCGTCGGGGACGCACCGCTGCTCGGGGTCGGGCTCGGTGTGCCCGGCTTCGTCGACAGCCGCACCGGCCTGGTGGAGGCACCCCTGCTGGGCTGGCGGCACATGCCGCTGCGCGACTACCTGAGCCAACTGCTCGACGTGCCGGTGCTCGTGGACAACGACGTCAACACCCTGGCGGCGTACGAGCACCTGTACGGCCTGGGCCGGCCGTACGAGGACTTCCTGACCATCACCCTCGGACAGGGCGTCGGCGCGGCCGTCGTCTCCGCCGGTGACCTGCGCCGCGGCGGGCACGGCGCGGCGGGTGAACTCGGGCACCTGCCGATCGACCCCGACGGACCGCCCTGCCACTGCGGCAAGCGCGGCTGCTTGGAGACGTACGTCTGCGACGCCGCGCTCGTCGAGCGGGCGCGCGAGACCGGTGCCGTCGGACCGGACGCCGGTCCGGCCGACCTGCGGACGGCAGCGGACGACGGGCACGCCGGCGCGCGAGCCGTCTACCGTGCCGCCGGAGCCCGCCTCGGCACCATCGCGGCCGGGTTGGCCACCGTGCTCGACCCGCAGGCGATCCTGGTCAGCGGCGAGGGAACCCTGGCCTGGACGCACCTCGCCGACGGCTTCCTCACCGCCCTGCGCGCCGGCATGTTCCCGCCGATGGCCGACGGGGTCAGTGTGCACGTCGACCCGTGGGACGACACGAAGTGGGCGCTGGGCGCCGCCGCCCTGGTGCTCCGGGCGCCCTTCACGATGGACGCGGAGCCGCACGCCGACGCGATACGGGCGCGGCTGGCGGCCTTTCCCGGCGCCGAGGTGACCCAGTGACCGCACCTCGTACCGCCACCACCCTCCGACGCACGGTGCGGCCGGATGGGCCGACCCCGCCGCGTCGTCGGCCCGGCGCCCGCCGGCGACTGCGCACGGCCCTGGCTGCGGCCGGCTTCCTCGCCCCGAGTCTCCTCCTGCTACTGGGCTTCTGGATCGGCCCGATGCTCGGCACCGCGTGGGTGAGCCTGCAGGACTGGAACCTGATCGGCGTGCCGACGTTCGTCGGGTTGGACAACTACACCGAACTGCTGGGCGACGCCGAGTTCCATGCCGCGCTCGGCCACACCCTGGCCTATCTGGCCGGCTACCTGCCGCTGGTGCTGGTCTGTGGGCTCGCCGTCGCGCTGTTGCTGGACGCCAAGCTCCCCGCGATGACCCTCTACCGGGCCACGTTCTTCCTGCCGGTCATCAGCAGTTGGGTCGCCGTGTCGCTGCTGTGGAAGTGGCTGCTCAACCCGGCCGACGGCCTGGTCAACCGGATCCTCGGCGCGTTCGGCGTGACCGGACCCGGGTGGTGGACCGACCCGGACTGGGCGATGCCCTCGGTGGTGCTCGCCTCCGTCTGGAAAGACGTCGGGTTCGTCGCCGTGATCCTGTTGGCGGGTCTGCAGGCCATTCCGCGCGACGTGGTGGAGGCAGCCTCGCTCGATGGCGCCGGCGTGTGGCGCAAACTGCGCAGCATCACCCTGCCGATGCTCTCCCCGTCGCTGTTCTTCGTCACCGTGATCAGCATGATCAACGGATTTCAGGTCTTCGACCAGGTGTGGGTGATGACCGAAGGCGGGCCGGGCGGCGCGTCCAGTGTCGTGGTCGAGCAGATCGTCAGCTACGCCTTCTCGTACGGCCGGGTCGGTTACGCCTCCGCCATGAGCATCGTCCTCTTCGCGGTGATCCTCCTGATCACCCTGGCCCAGCTTCGGCTGCAGCGCAGGTGGGTGCACTATGAGTAGGAAGATCCTCCGGTACGTCGCGCTCACGCTCGGTGCGGTGGCGATGCTTGGGCCGTTCGCGTGGATGCTGGCCACCTCGCTCACCGGCGACGCGCAGCTCGGCCGGGTGGACACACCCCTGCTGCCCGACCCGCCCACCGTCGAGCCCTACGAGCGGCTCGGCCAGGCCTTCCCGTTCTGGCGTTTCGCCGCCAACAGCGTCGGCGTCGCCGTCGTCTCCACCCTGCTGCAACTCGTCACCAGCGCGACCGCCGCGTACGCGTTCAGCCGCCTTCGCTTCCGCGGCAGCGGCCTGGTGTTCGTGCTCTACCTCGCCACGATGATGATCCCGATGCAGGTGATCATCGTCCCGCTGTTCATCGAGATGCGCTACCTCGGGCTGGTCGACAGCTACGCCGGGCTCCTGCTGCCCACGATGGTCTCCAGCTTCGGGGTGTTCATGCTCCGACAGGCCTTCCTGGCACTGCCCAAGGAGTTGGACGAAGCGGCGTACGTCGACGGGGCGGGGCACCTG
The DNA here is from genome assembly GCF_040704235.1 of Micromonospora sp. NPDC047707. Taxonomy (NCBI): domain Bacteria; kingdom Bacillati; phylum Actinomycetota; class Actinomycetes; order Micromonosporales; family Micromonosporaceae; genus Micromonospora; species Micromonospora sp. NPDC047707. Next base: position 75,378 of record NZ_JBEYSU010000021.1, on the reverse strand, counting down.
CGGGTCTTCGCGCAGGTGCTGCTGCCGCTGGTGACGCCGGCGCTGGCCACGTTCGCCGTCTTCGCCTTCATGTCCAGCTGGAACGCGTTCCTCTGGCCGCTGGTGATCGCGCAGACAGAGGCACACATGACCCTGCCGGTCGGCCTGTCGCTGCTGCAGGGGCGGTACAGCACCGCCTGGAACGTGGTCATGGCCGGCTCGACCCTGTCGGTGCTGCCGATCCTCGCGCTCTACGTCCTCGCTCAGCGCTACGTCGTGCAGGGCATCGCCTTCACCGGCGTCAAGTCCTAGCTCCTCCACCACCCACCACCCCCGAAGGAGAGATCCGATGACCACGAGAAGACGAGTTCTGGCGGCCGCGGCCGGGGCGATCGCCACGGTGAGCCTGCTCGCCGCGTGCGGGCAGGACGCGTCCGGCGGCGCGGACGATGGCGCCACCGGCACTGTCACCTACTTCACCTTCTCGGCCGCGCCCGACCACCTGAAGGACCTGGACGCGATCAAGGCCGAGTTCGAGAAGCAGAACCCGGGCATCACCGTGCAGGTGCAGACGGCCGCGTACGACGACTACTTCACCAAGCTGCAGACGGCGATCGCGGGCGGCACGGCGCCGGACACGTTCGAGCTCAACTACGAGAACTTCGTGACGTACGCCCGGGCCGGCGCGCTGCTGCCGCTCGACGAACCGGCCAAGGCCGACAAGGACTACGACGCGAACCGGCTCTACCCGAAGGCGCGGGAGGCCTTCCAGTTCGAGGGCAAGCTCTACGCGGTGCCCTCGACGTTCTCCGACGTGGTGCTCTTCTACAACAAGAAGCTCTTCGACGCGGCCGGCGTCGCGTACCCGACGGCGGACTGGACCTGGGCCGACGAGCGGGCGGCGGCGGAGAAGCTGACCGACAAGGCCAAGGGCATCTACGGCGACTACCAGCCGGTCACCTTCCACGAGTTCTACAAGGCGCTCGCGCAGAACGGCGGGTCGTTCCTCTCCGCGGACGGCAAGAAGGCGACCTTCAACGACGCCAAGGGCCTCGAGTCGGCGCAGTGGCTGTTGAGCAAGCCGGGCACCGTGCAGCCCACCGTGGCCGAGATCGGTGGCAAGGCCGACTACGACACCGCCCTGTTCACCAGCGGCAAGCTGGCCATGTGGCACAACGGGATCTGGCAGATCGCCAAGCTCGCGAGCACGCCCGGGCTGGACTTCGACATCGTCACCGAGCCGGGCAACACCAGCAAGGCGAACGCGGTCTTCATGAACGCCACGGCCGTGTCCGCGAAGACGAAGAAGGCCACCGCGGCCTGGAAGTGGGCCCGGTTCCTCGGCACCTCGCAGAAGGCCGTGGAGACCCGGCTCGCCTCCAACTGGGAACTGCCGGCGGTCAACGACCAGGCCGCGTTCGACACCTACCTGAAGCAGACGCCGCCGGCCAACCGTAAGGCCGTCTTCGACGCGCTGGCGGACATCGCGCTCCCGCCGGTGCTCGACGCCCAGCAGTCGAAGATGCAGGACATCGTCACCCAGGCACTGGAGAAGGCCGCATCCGGCCAGGCCAGCCCACAGGCGGCGCTGGACGAGGCGGCGGCCGCGGTGACCGCCCTCATCAAGTAGTGGGAACCAGCGGGGCGCGGCCGTTCCGCACTCGGCCGCGCCCCGCGCACGACCATACCGACACCTTATGGAGGAACCCGTGCCCCTCGCCGCACGGTCCGACCTGCGTACGCTCGTCGAGTCCAGCCTCACCCTCATCGAGGCACACCAGCATCCGTCCGGCGCCTACCCGGCCAGCCCCGACTACCCCGTCTACCGCTACAGCTGGCTTCGCGACGGCGCCTTCATCGCCGACGCCATGAGCCGGGCCGGTCGGGCCGACAGCGCCGACCGTTTCCTCCGCTGGTGCGCCACGGTGATCGACGCCCGCGCCGGTGGGATCGCCGACCTCGTCGCCCGCGCCGAGCGCAGGGAGGACATCGGCGCCGACGAGATGCTGCCGACCCGTTACACACTGGACGGCGCCGACGGCGACGAGCCCTGGTGGAACTTCCAGCTCGACGGCTACGGCACCTGGCTGTGGATGCTCGTCGAGCACGCGGCACGGCACGGGCGGCCGCTCGCCGCCTACCGGCCGGCCGTGACCGCCACGGTCGACTACCTGATCGCGTTCGGCGACCGGCCCTGCTACGACTGGTGGGAGGAGCACGCGGAGCACCGGCACGTCGCGACGCTGGGCGCGGTGCTGGCCGGGCTGCGCGCGGTCGTCCCCGCCCGCGACGAGCACGGTGAGCCGCTGCTCGACGCCGCTCGCGCTGCTGCCGCCGCCGCGAGGGCGAGCGAGTTCGAGGCCCTGGTCGCCGCCGAGGGCACCGCGGACGGGCACCTCACCAAGTGGTTGGGCGGCACCGCCGTCGACGGCAGCCTCCTGGCCTGCCTGACTCCCTTCGACGTGGTCGACCCCGGCAGCACGGTCGCCGAGCGTACCTACGAGGAGGTACGCGACCAGCTGCTGCGTGGTGGCGTCTACCGCTACCTCGGCGACACCTTCTACGGCGGCGGAGAGTGGCTGATCCTCACCGCCTGGCTGGGCTGGCACGAGGCGCGCACCGGCCGGACCGAGGCGGCCCGACAGCGGCTGGAGTGGATCGCCGCCCAGGCAACCCCCGAGGGCCACCTGCCCGAGCAGGTCAGCAGCCACACCCAGCGGCCCGAACACATCGCCGAGTGGACCGAGCGCTGGGGGCCCGTGGCCACGCCCCTGCTGTGGTCGCACGCCATGTTCGTCACGCTTGCCGTGGAGGTCGGACTGTGAGTGACGCCGTGATCAACCATCGCCCCGCAGGGACCGGGCACCCCTATCGACACGACCTGGACCAGCGGGTTCCCGTCTATCCGCTGCGCGGCGAGGAGTACGAGATCCGGGTGCTCACCGACCCGGACGTGACCGAGGTCCGGGTCGAGTTCGGTGACGGCACGCAGGTGCCCGCCGAGCGTGTCGACCCGGCCACGGTGACCCTGGACTTCGGGGCGCCCGCCGCTCCGCCGACCGGCTCGACGGGTCACCTGGCTTCCGCCGCCGCGGCCACCCCGGACACCGGTGGCCGCACGGCGTGGATCGCCCGGGCGACGACGGACACGGACGACGTGTACACCGTCGTCGGCCGGACCTCGGCGGGCGGTGCGGTCCGGACGGCCGCCTTCCCGGTACGGCCGCTGGTCTGGCAAGGTGCCGGCGGACGGCTGGAGGTGCGCGATCCCGGCGGCACCGCCGTCCTCGACCCCGGCAGCGTCGAATGGCTGACCGGCAGCGACGGACCCCGGCGGGTACGCTTCGCGCTCCGGCTCGCCGAGGGTGCGCACGTGGTCGGATTCGGCGAGCGGTACCACGCGCTCGACCAGCGCGGCCACCTGCTCGACGCCACGGTGTTCGAGCAGTACAAGCGGCAGGGGCACCGCACCTACCTGCCGATGCCGTTCGCCGTGGTCGTCGGCGGCGGCTGGGGCTTCCACGTGGTGACCAGCCGACGTACCTGGTACGACGTCGGCGCCTCGCGGCCGGACCGGATCCTCGTCGAGGCCGAGGTCGACCCCGCGACGCCCGTGCTGCCATTGCACCTCTACACCGGCGAGCCGGCCGAGGTCGTGCGGAAGTTCCTCACCGAGACCGGGCAGCCCCCGATCCCACCGGCCTGGGTGTTCCGGCCCTGGATGAGTGGGAACGAGTGGAACACCCAGACCCGGGTGCTCGCCGAGGTGCGTCGCAGCCTCGCCGAGGGCATTCCGGTCGGCGCGGTCGTCATCGAGGCCTGGAGCGACGAGGCCACCTTCGTGGCCTTCCGCGACGCGCGCTACGAGGTGCACCCGGACGGCGCACCCCACCGCCTCGCCGACTTCGAGTTCCCCACCGACGGGGCCTGGCCCGACCCGAAGGCGATGATCGACGAACTGCACGAGGCCGGTGTGAAGGTGCTGCTGTGGCAGATCCCGCTGATCCCCACCGACCGCGGCGACGACGGCCAGCTCGCCGCCGACCTCACCATCCTGGCCGAGCGCGGGTACGCCGTTCGCGAGGCGGACGGATCGCCGCACCGTAACCGGGGCTGGTGGTTCCCCGGGGCGTTGTTGCCCGACTGGACCAACCCGGAGGCCCGGCGTTGGTGGCTGGACAAGCGGCGCTACCTGGTCGAGGAGCTCGGCGTTGACGGCTTCAAGACCGACGGCGGCGAGCACCCGTGGGGTCACGATCTGCGGTACTTCGACGGATCACGCGGTGACCAGGGGAACAACCTGTTCCCGGTCCGCTACGCCGCCGCCTACCACGAGCTGATGCGGTCAGCGGGGACCGAGGGCGTCACGTTCAGCCGGGCCGGGTTCACCGGATCGGCAGCCTTCCCCGCGCACTGGGCGGGCGACGAGGACTCCACGTGGGAGGCCTACCGCGCCTCGATCACCGCCGGCCTGACCGCCGGTGTCGGCGGCATCTTCTTCTGGGGTTGGGACCTTGCCGGATTCTCCGGCGACATCCCCGACGCGGAGCTCTACCTGCGCTCGGCGGCGGCGGCCTGCTTCTCCCCGGTCATGCAGTACCACTCCGAGTTCAACCACCACCGTGAGCCCCTGGTGGACCGTACGCCCTGGAACATCGCGGCGCGAACTGGGGAACCGCGGGTGCTCGACGTCTTTCGGCGGTTCGCCCGGCTGCGCGAGGAACTCGTGCCGTACCTGGTGGAGCAGGCGCAACGGTCGGTCCAGACGGGCAAGCCCCTGATGCGGCCACTGTTCTTCGACCACCCGGACGACAAGCGGGTCTGGGACTGGCCGCAGCAGTGGCAGCTCGGCGACGACCTCCTGGTGGCTCCGGTCACCGAACCCGGTGCCCGCACATGGCCGGTATGGCTGCCGCCGGGGGAGTGGGAGGACTTCTTCACCGGCGAGCGGCACACCGGTCCAGTCGAGCTGGACCGTCCGGCGCCGCTGGACGAAATCCCGGTCTACCGCCGGGTGGGGTGACGTTGAGTGCCGACAGAGAGAGTGCCAGCAGGAGGCAGCGCGTGACAGACAACCGAGCACGACCGTCCCCGGGACTCGACCGGTTCATCCGGTTCGGCGCTCGGCTGCGCGACAACCTCGTGGCCCGAGCCGACGTCCAGGGACTCGTTTTCATGGGTTCGACCGCGGCGCGCGAACGGGTCGACGAGTGGAGTGACCACGACTTCGCCGTGGTCACGGTGGACGGTGCCGAGGAGCGGCTGCGTGGCGACCCGAGCTGGCTGCCCGATTCAGCCCACATCGCCCTCATTCTTCGAGAAGAACACGACGGCTTCAAGGTCGTCTACGACGACGGCCACCTGCTGGAGTTCGGCGTCACGTCGCTGGCCGGGCTTGAATCGTGGCACGCCAACGCCTACGAGGTAATCCTGGACCGCGACGGGGTCGCCGAGGCCTTCGCCCGGGTGGCGGCCCGCCCGAAGCCTGGCCGGTCGGCCCGCGCCGATCGGGAGTTTGGCCTGTTCGTCGCGGTGCTGCTGGTGGGGGTGGGGCGGTGTCGTCGGGGTGAGGTGCTGGTCGCCAGCCAACTCGTCCGGACGGTCGCGGTCGGTCACCTACTTACCGCCTGGCGGTTGGCCCGGCCGGCCAGCGCCGGCCATCGACTGGACGACCTGGATCCGTTCCGGCGCTTCGAGCAGGTGTATCCCGCTGCCGGCCGGGCGATCGCCGACGCGCTGGAGCGCGATGTCGAGTCCGCCGCCCGTACCCTGCTCGAGCTGGCCGAGAGCGAGTTCGACGAGGATCCCGGCTTTCCGCGGCGCGGGGTGACGGCGCTGCGCAACCGACTCGGCTGGGATCACTGACACCGACAGCGGTGGCTCGTAGCCCGCTCGCGGAGCTGGCGCGGCGCTCGGTGGGCACCGGCAAGCATCTGATGCGGCCAGCCTAGTCCTCCACGTCTGCTGTCGTGCGGGGCGCGGATGGAAGACGCATGTTCCGTCGCCGGAACGTCGTCGCCCCGAGCACGACGCTCAGCAGGATGGTGGCGCCGAGGCCGAGCAGGAACGGCGGCGACAGCGACGACGAGTCACCGCCCCCACCGCGCCCGTCCCCGGCGGCGATGACGACCCGGTCGTCCTTGTCCTTTCCGTCCGGGGCGACCAGACGGCCGACGGAGGCGTCGGGAGGGAGGCCGAATCCCCAGTTGAGCAGGGCGGTCGCCTCGCCCAGGCTGCCCAGCGGCGCGGTCTCCGCGCCGAGCAGGGTCACGGCGAGCCGTCGTCCGTCGCGTTCGGCCACCCCGACGTACGTCTGCCGGGCCAGGTCGGTGAAGCCGGTCTTGCCCGCGAGCATCCCGGGGTAGCGGCCCAGGAGGGCGTTGTCGTTCGTGATCGCGAGGGTGCCGCGTCCCCGCTGTTCGGGCACCTGCGTCGCGCGGGTCGCCATGTACCTCCGGAAGTCCTCCCGCGCGAACGCCGCCCGGGTGATGAGCGCGAGGTCGTACGCGCTGGTGTACTGGCCGGGACCGTCCAGGCCGGACGGTGTCGCGGCGTGGGTCTGGTACGCCCGCAGCCGGCGCGCCTCGTCGTTCATCGCCTGCACCCCGCCGGGCCGTCCGGCGGCGCCCCCGCCGAGCCGGGCCAGTACGTTGGCCGCGTCGTTCCCGGATTCGAGGAGCAACCCCAACCACAGGTCCTGGACCGAGTACCGGCCACCCGCGGCCACCCCCATGAGCGAGCTCTCCGGATCGAGGTCGCGCAGGTCCTCCCGCTTCACCTCGACCACCTCGGTCGGGTCGAGGCGGGGCATCAGGGCCGCGGCCAGCAGCAGTTTCTGCACGCTGGCCGGGGTCCGGTGCTCGTGGGGTCCGCAGCCACCCAGCACCCGGCCGCTGTCCAGGTCGGCCACCACCCAGGAGGTGGCGGTCACGGCCGGCGGCCTCGGCGCATCCCGGGGTGCGGCGAGCCCCGGGGTCGCCAGCCCCTCCCCGCCGACCGCCCGGTGGTTCGGGTCGACCGGCGGCGGTGACGGTGTGGCGGGCGGGCGCGCGGGTGGCTCCACAGTGGGGCAGGGTCGGTGCGGCGCGGCCACCGCCCGGGTCCGGGTCACGGTCGCGCCGACGGGCGACACGAGGAGGGCGCTCAACGTCACGGCGACGATGCGAAAAGGTGCCACGTCACGCACCGTAACGGCACCTGCGACCGGCCCGCTCCGATTGGAGAAAGCGCGAGGTTTGGACGGTACGGCGAGCCACGAGCGGTTTGCGACCTATCGTCTGGCTCAACCGGGTGGGGGGATCTGCCGGCGCGGCGCCACGCCCAGGGCGGCGAGCCGCGCCAGGACCGTCTCGCTGGCCCGTTCGGCCAGTGCGGCGATCGTGAGCGACGGATTGACGGTCAGCGCGGCCGGCACCGCCGAGGCGTCCGTGACGAACAAATCGGGATGACCGCGTAGCACGTGGTCGGGGGTGAGCGCGGAGGTCGCCGGGTCGTCACCGAGGCGGCAACTGCCCAGGGGATGGGCGGTGACCGCTCCGCCGACCTCCGCCGTCCACGGGTGGACGGTCGCCAGGCCGCCCCCGAAGATGCGGCGGACGGCCGCGTCGGCACGGGCCCACCCGTCACGGGTGGCGGCGGTGGGGGCGTACGAGAAGCCGCCCAGCCCCAGCCCGTTCGTGACCCGGGTGAACGACCCGGTCAGCGGCGGTACGCCGAAGGTGCCCTCGTTGTCGTCCTCGGTCATGGCGAGGACGGTCAGCCAGGACCGCCACCGGGAGCGCAGCTCCTTCTTCGCCACCCCGTACCAGCCGGGCGCGCCCGCCAACAGGTTCGTCAGCGCCGGGAACGCGAGCTGCTGGAGACCGAACCGCTCGAACTCGGGCCGCCCGCCGTCCAGGTGGTCGTACGTCATCGCGGTGATCGCCCGTCCGATGTGATGGGCGTCGTACGCGCCGCCGGGACCGCGGCGCAGGTCGAGCAGATCGGCGACGGCGGCCTCGGAGACGTCGGCCACGGTGATCCGGTCCCCGTTGCCGGACAGGTACCGGCCGACCGCCGCGGGCACGCCGCCGAGCAGGGGAGCGGACCGCCGGAGCAGCACGGGCGTCCCCACCGCGCCCGCCGCCAGCACGACCATGCGCGCCTCCAGGCACCCGGTCGACCTGACGATCCGGTAGTCGTCCGGGTCCACCACCGTGTAGGTGACGCGGTACCGGTGACCGGGCGTGCTCGCCGGGGAGATGGTCTGCACCTCGTGCAGCGGCCGGACGTCCGCGCCGTGCGCCGTCGCCGCCGGGAGGTAGTTGAGCAGCATGGACCGTTTGGCGTCGACGTGGCAGCCGGACAACATCCAGTTGCAGTTCGTGCAGCGGGGCAGGTCGACCGCGAGGGGAACAGGATTGGCGGTGTGGCCGGTGTGCCGGCACGCGGCGGCGAAGACCCCGCCGGCGTAGGAGACATCCGGCCAGTCGGGCGTCGTCACGGGGAGCGCGGCCTCGACCCGGCGGTACCACGGATCCAGCGTGGCGCGGCTGAGGGCGGCCGGCCACAGCCGCCGCCCCCTGCTGCCGGTCCGCTCGAAGGTGACCGTGGGGGCACGCAGCGAGGCGGCGAAGTAGACCACACTCGACCCGCCGACGCAGTTGCCGGCGATGACGGTCAGGCCGTCGCCCTCGATGGCGTCGACGATCCGCCCGACGCTGCCGAGCTGCATGCTGTGCCGCACGTCGGCCGCCGAGACGTACGGCCCCCGTTCCAGCACGACGGTCCGGGCGCCGGCGGCGGCGGTGTAGTAGGCGGGGATGGCGCCGCCGAATCCGGAGCCGATCACCGCCACGTCGCAGCGTTCCGTCATCGCGGGTTCCCCTCGGGTGTGGTGTCGGGGTGCCGATCGGCCAGCACCAGCCGGTAGGAGGACTCGGGGTGGCGCCAGAACCCGTCCGGATCGGGCGGCGGGAAGCGCAGCACCGCCAGCCCGGGGTGCCGGTCGCGGACGGCCTGCGCGGTGGGCAGATGGGCCGCCGCGTCGAAGGCCAGGCCGGAGGCCAGCGCCAGCACGGCCCACAGGTCGCGGTCCGGGTCGTCGCGCTGGAAGAGGCGGGCCACCACGGCCGACCGGTGCCGGTACGACAACGCCACGAACGCGGGCAGCCGGGGCGTCGGCCAGCTGCCCTGGCTGAGCGCGTAGCCCCAGGCGCGGGCGTTGAGCAGGGCGGCGACGGCGGGGAGCAGCGGCCGCGCGCCGACGCGCGGATCGGTGAGCAGCGTCAGGAACCCGGCGTCGGCTCCGCCCGGCCCGGTGGCCACCCCGGCGACGGCCACGTCCCCGGGGAACCGCTTCGCACCGGGGATCAGGGTGTCGGTGAACGCGTCGAGGGTGTCCACGGTGGATGCGGGCAGGGCCGCCGCGGCCGGTGCCGCCCCGCCGATCAGGGGCAGCGCGGCACCGGCCAGCGCGGCGGTGAACAGCCGGCGGCGCTTCACGAGGTGCCGCACCAGGGGCTGCGGGGCAGCGTCACGGCCAGCCCGGTCTCGCCGGGGGACGCGCCGTACCGGGCCAGGGCGCGGGCCAGCTCCGGGTGGTCGTCGGCGAGGGCGGCGACCACGTCGCCGACGCCGGCGGTGCGCCCGGCGACGCGGAAGTTGGTCAACCGCAGCGCGGCGAGGCGGGCCCGGCGGTCGAACCAGTAGCTGCCGTCCCAGGCGACCAGCGGGGTGGCTCCCCGACTGCGCTGGACGCTCCAGTGGTCCTGCTGCCAGTACCGGCAGGTGGTGGCGGCGAGGGCGAACCGGGACGGCTCGGCCAGCAGGAAGCGCAGGGCTCCGCCGTTGTCGGCGGTGATGTCCCGCTTCTCGTACTCGACGCAGAGCGGGTCGGTGAACCACAGCCGGACCGGCGGCCACTCTCCCTCGCCGAAGCGGTGGACGACGCAGCCCGCCCCGAACGGCGGAGGCGTGTACCCGCCGACGGTGTCGCCGGCGGTCGGGGAGTGGACGGTGGCGGGCGGTGCGGCGCCGGCCCGGCCGACCCCGGGCGTGACGGCGAGCAGGACGGCGGCGCAGGCGAGGGTGGCGACGGTACGGCGCATGGGCGTCCGACCCCTTTCGGAAGACGGTGGGCGGGCGGCTGGCTCAGTGGCTCAGCCACCCTGGCCGAGCGGAGTGGTCGGGATGGAGGGTGCGGCTCAGCGCAGGCCGACCTCGGCGTGCGCCGTACCGTGCAGGCGCCACCGGCGCTCGGGTCGCCAGTCGCCGCCGCCGGCGCGCGTCTCCAGCAGGATCTCGGCGTCGGCGCGCTCGGAGTTGTGGCAGACGCACCGCGACCCGTCCGGGTCGGTGTACGGCACGCTGAGCGTCCGGTCGGCGGGTTGCCGCACCGTCACCGACAGCCGCCGGTCCCCGTGCCGGCCGCGCACCCGCCACTCCGGAAGTGCGAGCACCCCGCGAAACCGCAGCGCGGCCAGCAGCGGGTCACCACCCGGCCAGTCCACGCCGTCGATCCGGAGCCGGACGAACGGCAGGACGGGCAGGTGCCGCCAGCCCCGGCGGCGGGCCACCGCGGCCACGATCTCCAGCACGTCGCCGCCGCCGAGGTCGGCGTGCAACCAGGACCAGCGGCGCGCCATGCCGTGCCCGAAGATGCGGCCGGTCGCACCGGGGGCGTCGGTCAGGCGTACGACACGGTCGCCGTAGCGCACCTCGCCGTGGTGCAGCGCCCTCGGCGCCGGCACGACCTGCGCCGCCGGAAGCAGCTCCCGGTGCCACGCCCAGGGCGGGAACGTGTAGATGGGACGGCCGCCGTCCCGCCAGGACACGTCCCACGAGACGTCGTCGACGTGCCCGGTGAACCGGTCGCGGGTCATCCGGACGTCGCCACTGGCGAAGACCGCGCCGTCGGGCCGCCACGGCGCACGCGGCAGGTGACGCAGCACCGGCCTTCCGTCCGGGGGGAACACCCCGACGAGCCCGTGCGCGTACGGGGTGGCGCCGTCGGTGGGGGCGACCAGTTCGTGGTGCAGCCAGACGCCGGTCCCGGTCGCCGGGTCGGTGATGGTCGTGTACCACACCTCCTTGCGGCCGGGCTGACCACGCCACCGGGATGCCAGCAGGTCCTCCATGTCCCACACTCCTCGCGATCGGGATCGAGCGGGCGGTCGGCACGTGCGATGGATCCGGCGACGCGGTCACCGGCCGAGCATCAGCTCCCGCGTCCGGGCCAGGTACTCCTCGGCGGCGGTCCGCGCGGCGTCCGGGGCACCGGCGCAGACGGCGTCGACGAGCGGTGCCAGCCGGGCACCCGCCACCGCCGGGTCCGCGAACGGCGCCCGGAACAACGACCGCACCTCCAGGTAGGCCTTCAGCAGGGAATTGACGAGCAGCTCGTACACCCGGTTGCCGGCCGCCGCCGCGAGCATCCGGTGCACCTCGGCCTCGGCGAGCTGGGCGGCGTCGGCGTCCCGGGCGGCGGTCACGGCCGCCAGCTGCGCCCGCAGCGCGTCCGCCTGGTCGGCGCCGCGGTGCGCGGCGGCCCGCGCCGCGACGAGGGCGCCGACCTCCTGGCGTACCTCGAACACCTCGACCAGCCAGCGGCCGTCCGTGCCCTCGCCCAAGGCGTGCGTCAGCAGCATCGGCAGGAGGTCGGGACCGCCGTGGCGGCGGTAGTCCAGCACCACCGTGCCGACTCCGTGCCGGGTCTCCACCAGCCCCGCCTGGGCGAGGCGCACGAGTGCGTGCTTGAGCGAGGTGCGGGTGACGCCGTACGACGCGGCCAGGTCGCGCTCCGGCGGGAGCCGGCTGCCGGCCGGGTACCGGCGAGCCAGCACGTCGTCGCGGATCCGGTTGACCAGGGCGTCGACGAGGCTGTCGTGGGCGATCCGGGTCGTGGTCACGGCGTCCGTCCTCGGATTGGCTCAGTGGCTCATCCACTTCGGATGGACGACACTCTGCCATCGACGGCGACGGATGGCAACAGGTTCTCGGCCGCGGTGCGGGCGGAAGGGGTCGGACGACGCGACGGGGCCCCGCCGTAGCGGGGCCCCTCCGGGTACGCCGTCCCGTCACTTCAGGAAGGGCAGCCTCCGCACGATGGGCAGCTTCTCCCAGGTGGTGCCGAGGCCGAGGGTCCGGCCGGCGCCGATGAGGGTGAGGCCGACCAGGACGGCGGCGAGGGTCAGGTGTTCGTCCAGGAACGGGTTGGTCTGTGGGGGCAGGGCGACCGACCACATCATGATGTAGAGGGTGGCGCCGGTGGCGGCGGCGATGCGCATGCCGATGCCGAGGGTGAGGGCCAGGCCGATGCCGAGTAGGCCGAGCAGGAAGGCCCAGTTGGCGAAGGCGGTGCCGGCGAGGTCGTGGTAGATGCCGGCGAAGGGTCCTTCGGCGCCGCTCAGGAAGCCTTTGGTGGGGTTGCCGCCGTTGAGCCAGGCCCGTTCGGTGGGGGTGGCGAAGCCGAGCCCGAACACCTTGTCGACGAACGCCCACAGGAACGTCCAGCCGAGGGCCAGCCGGACACCCGCGAACACGTACCGCGCGGCGGTGCCGGCGGTCGTCGTCCGCGTGTTGTCGATACCGACCGCCGGAGCGGTCACCTTCGGGATCTGCCGCTCGGCAATCGCGGTCATGGCGTCCACGTCCTCTCGTCCTCCGATGTGCCCCCGGTGGGCACACATCGATTCCACCGCGATCGACGGACGGTCGGCAGGGGCGCTGGTCCGCTTCCCGGTGTGCCACCGGTCCCGCCCCGGCCGGGACCTTCGGCCCCTGCCGGGCGGGGGGAACGCGGCCGTCGGGTGACGGAACCCGGGACTGCGGCGCCATCACCGTAGAAGGGTTCGGCAACCAGGCCGGAACCCGCGGTGACGATGATCGGGAACGGGACGTGCGGGCGGTCAAATCGGCTCCAATGCCCATACAATCCTGTGTCACCGGTCACAGTCGTGCGCCGGTGTCGAGGCGACAGCGGCGAGGGGGAGGACGACGTGCGCCCACGGCATGGACGCGACCAGGACGGGTTCTGGCGGATCGGGCCGGTCCGCCTGCTGGCGGTGGTGGGGGTCGGCTACCTGATCGTCGTACTGGCACTGGCGGCTCTGACGGCGGACGTCGACGGTGGACCGTCCACGGGGGCGGATCCCGGCCCCGGGGCCGGCGTCATCACCTCCGCCCCGGAATCGTCCGCCTCGGCCGGCGCGGGTGAGGGCGCCGCCGGAGCGTCCACTCCGGCATCCCCGGCCGGGAGGGACGTGCGCGTGGGATCAGTGGAGAACCGGTCGACCCCGCCGCCCCCGTCTCCGTCGCCGTCCACGGCGCGCCCGTCGGCCGCACCGCCGCCCGCCGCCCCGGCCGCACCGCCGGTGGTGACCACGGCGTACGAGGCGGAGTCGCCGGCGAACGGGCTGGCGGGCACCCGGACCTTCACCTGCTCCGGCTGCTCCGGGCAGAAGAAGGTGGGCTACGTCGGCCGTGACATGGGGGCGTTGCAGTTCAACGGGGTGACCGCCCGGGCGGGCGGCACGGCCACCGTGACGATCACCTTCGTCAACGGTGAGGGCCCGCGGGTCGGGCACATCAGCGTCAACGGCGGGTCGCCCATCGTCCTGACCTTCCCGGACACCGGCGGGTGGAGCACGGTCGACAGCACGACCGTCACGATGACGCTGCGACCCGGCGCCAACTCGGTGCGGATGTTCAACCCGCACGGGCCGGCACCCGACTTCGACAAGATCACCGTGAGCGTCCGCTGACACTTCAGTTCGCCCTGGTCGCCGGTTCGGCCGGTGGGGTTGCGACACCGCCGATCGGCGGCGCGGTCAGGTGTGCAGGGTCCGGCTGGGCGGCACGCCGAAGGTGGCCTGGTACCGGGCGGTGAACCGGCTGTGGCTGACGAAGCCCCAGCGGTGGGCGATGCGGGCGACGGTCTCCCGCTCCGGGTCGGCCCGCAGCAGGTCCTGATGGGCCCGGTACAGCCGGATCCCGCGCAGGTGCGCCATCGGCGTGATGTCGAGATGGGTACGGAAGGCGAGTTGCACGGCGCGGGGGGAGACCCGGGCCGCCGCAGCGATGTCCGTGGCGCCGATGTCCTCGTGCGCGTGCTCCTCCATGAACGCGATCGCGCGGCGGACGGTGGCGGCGCCGGCGTCCCGACCGTCCTCGGCGGTCACGTCCCCCGGGACGGCTCCGCCGAACGCGGTCGTCGCGGCCGCGGCGACCATGCGGATCGCGGCGCCCCTCACCAGCGGCTGGCCGGCGGCCTCCGGGTTCGCCAGGACGGCCTCCCGCAGGTAGGCGACGGTTGTCCGCCAGTGCCGGGCGAGGTGCGGCGGGGCGGCCGTGAGGACGTCGAAGCGCAGCGGCGTCGCCGTGCCGGCCGCCCTGGCCAGCAGGCCGAGGTCCAGGACGCACACCGCGACCGCGCCGACCTGCCAGCGCACGGAGTGGGCGCGCTCGGGCGGCGCTGCCAGGAAGGTGTCCCCGGGCGTGAACCGGTGCTCGGCGCCGGCGCAGCTCCGGCTGACCCGCGCGCTGACCGTCTCGCAGACGACCAGGGTCCCGAGCGGCTCGACGTCGATCCGCAGGTCGCCGGAGTGGGCGGTGTCGTCGAGGCGTACCGCTCCGAGGTCGACGCGGTGGTGCCGCAGGCGGTACGGCCCGCCGGCCTCGATCCGGAGCCGGGTGCCGTACGACGCCGCCAGGTAGTCGTGAGCCAGCTCGGGATCGCGGCTGTCGAAGCGGTGGATGACAGGTTCCTGCGTACTCACTCCGCCTCCCCGCGGATTGAGCAACCAGTGTCCAACGGCAGCGGGAATTCTGCTTGACGCAAGGTCCTGGGCCGGAGTGTACGGCTCGAACACTGCGGGGGATAGCGGTTTCCCGTCCAGGCCGGTCCGGACTGGCCCGGGTTGGCGACGACCTTCGCAAACGGGCTAGCCGCCCGCGCCCGACGTGCTAGCTGCCGTCGTCGGCGACGAGTGAATCTTGCCGGGACCGATGAATCTTGGCCGGGACCCGGCCACGCTCCGCCCGTCCACGCCGGTGCGAGCCGTCCGGCCGCTGGCCGGACACAGTGGGTGCGGAGCGTCGTCCTCGGCGGACACGGACGAGGTGAGGACAGTGGACATCAACGACACCACGCGGATAGTCCGGGCGACGGCGGCGGAGACGGTGCGGCGACTGACCCGGGATCCCGGTGTCGGCACGGTCGACACCCGCGCGGGCGAGGTCGAGGCCTGCTTACGGGACGTCCTGGCCGACGCCCTGGATCCCGACCGGCCACTGCGGCCGGACCGACTGTGGGCGCTCTGCGCCGACCTGGGACTGACCCGCGCCGTGTTCGACGCCCTCGGACACCACCTGCTCACCGTCCTGCTGCCGCACCGGGTGGGGCCGGACGCGCTGATCCGGGTGGGCGCGCTGCTCAGCACGGTCCGGCGGCGCCTGGCACCGGAGGAGCAGAGCTCACCCAACGCCGGGCCGGCGCGTCCCGGCCCGGGAAAGCGCAACGGCGCGTCGCGACGGTACCGGCCGGCCCGGCCGCCGGAACACCTGCCGGACACGCCGAGCTGGACGTGCGGCGGCTGCGGCGAGGAGTGGCCCTGCGCCACCAAGCAGAGCCAGCTGCTCGCCGAGTACGGCGGCGCCAGCACCGGCCTCGCCGTCTACCTCGGATCCTGCCTGTTCGCCGCGGTCGAGGACCTCCCCGCACTCCCGGTGGGCCGGGCCCGCAACCGGTTCCTGGGCTGGCTGCCGCGCGCCCGGTACTAGCGCGACGCGCCCGACCGGTCAGGCCCGCAGGGTCCGGCTCGGAGGGACGTCGAACTCGGCCCGGTACAGCCCGGTGAAGCGACTGTGACTGGAGAACCCCCAGTGGGCCGCCACCGCGCCCACCGTGGTCGTGCCCGGGTCGGCGTCCCGCAGTTCCCGGTGCGCGTGATCGAGACGGGCCCACCGCAGGTAGGCGGTCGGAGTCGTGTCGAGGTGACGCCGAAAGGCCAGCTGCACCGCCCGGATGCTCACCCGGGCCGCCGCGGCGATGTCGGCGACGCTGATGTCGAGGGCGGCGTGGTCGTCGATGAACGCGACGGCCCGGCGTAACGCCCACACGCCGGCGTCCCGCCGGTCCTCGATGGTGGGTTCGGTCAGCGCGGTGGTGGGGAAGGCCGACAGGGTGGCCGCGACGAGCAGTCGCGCCGCGTTGCCGACCAGCAGCGGGTTGGCCGCCACCTCCGGGATGGTCAGGAACTCGCCCCGGACGTAGGCGAAGGTGCGCCGCCACGCGGCGGCGGCTTCCGCGGACACCGGGCGGAGGTCCAGGAAGCGCACCGGCTCCGGCGCCCGGCCGGGTGCGGTCTCGGCGACCTGGTCGGCCAGGTCGGTGGTGAACACCGCCACGTGTGCGGCGGCGTCGCGGACCCGGGCGGTGTACGGCTGGTCGGGTGGCGCCGGCAGGAAGACGTCCCCGGGGCGGAGGGCCCGCTCGGGGCCGACGGCCGAGCGGAAGCTGATCGCTCCCGAGGTGAGCAGCCCGACGTGGACGGCGCCCGGCGGCTCGACGTCCGCGTCGAAGTGCATCTGGAACACCAGCCGGTCCAGGCGGACCGGGCCGAGCCGGGATTCGGCGAGCCGTAGGACGTGGGGCCCGCCGCCGCTGCTGATCCGCAGGCGACCGTAGCGACCGCTCAGCTGGGCGTGCACGGCCTCGGGACCCGCGGCCACCACCGTCGCAGGGGACACGTCGGACCGGTCGGGAGGCCGCTCGCCGCGCGCCGGCCCGCCGTCGGCCCCGTCGGCCGGGGCGCGGCTGCGAGGCGCAGGGTCGCTCACGGTCCCCCCTCGGCGGTGCTGCGATCACCGGCCGGTGCGGGCAGTTCCCGCCCGTGGCCTCACTCTAGACCCGCCTCCGACCGCGGCGCCTACGGGAGCACGCCGAGGGTGTCCGGCTGACGGGACGGCAGGTGGGTGCCGGTGGCCCGGTGCTTCTCCTGCTTGACCCGGTAGAGGCGTTGGTCGGCGGCGTGCATCAACGACTCCAGCGTCGTCCCGTCGTACGGGGCGGTGGCCCAGCCGATGCTGACACCGGCCTGCTGGCCCACCGCCGCGTCGACCCGGGCCGTCACCGCCTGCGCGGTCGCCGCGTCCGCCTCGACCAGGACGACGACGAACTCGTCGCCGCCGATCCGGGCGACCACGTCATCGGGGCGGACCGTCCGGCGGACCGCCGCCACCGTCGTCTGGAGCAGCTGGTCACCGGCCGCGTGCCCGTACCGGTCGTTGACGAGCTTGAAGTCGTCGAGGTCCAGGCAGAGCAGGGACGGGCCGGGACGGCACCGGGGAACGAACAGGGTGGAGGCGAACTCCGCCAGTCCGCGCCGGTTCAGCGCGCCGGTCAGCGGATCCAGGGTCGCGAGAGCGCGGAGCTGGGAGCGTTGCCGGGCGACCTTGCGGGCCTGCGTGGAACAGACCGAGATCAGCACGATCATCCCGGCGACGTTGATGAAGAGGTGACCGGGCCGCATCGGCTCGCCGACGGCGGCGACCCCCACGTACGTCCCGAGGGTGAGCACCTCGAGCGCGATCATGAGCCGCAGGCCGGGAGTCTGGGTGGCCACGAAGACCACGGTGGTCACGAAGCCCAGGGCGGCGGGTGCGGCCGCCCCGCCGTCCCAGTGTGAACCCAGCGCCAGTGCGACGAGGGTGACCATCATGATGACGCCGGAGGTGCGGTAGCCGGCCGCTTTCGTGGTCACCCGCCGCGCGGCCCACAGGCCCACCGCGCCGCCCGCCATGCCGCAGCCGTACATCACCAGCATCTTGCCCCGGTGCGGCTGGTCCAGGGTGAGAAGGCAGTACAGGACGGCGACCCCGTGCGAGACGACGTGCAGGGCCGCGCTGAGCCGCATGCGTCGGCGGCGCTCGTTCACCGATTGCCCCCCGCACCTACCGCACCCGGCGGGTGCCGCCGGGTGACGCCAGAGCGAAACCGGTCGAAGTGGCGGAGTCCCGTGGCGAGGCCGCTCCGACGTGGCACCGTGCCACCTGCACATTGAATGGTGTGCCGTAGGTCACCGTCAAGGCCTGTTGCCGGGAAGCTGCACGCACGGTAACCGCGACCGGGCATCCTACGGACAATGCACGTCACCATGGCCGGCTCCCGTCGCGGCCCCGCGCTGCTGCTGCTGGCCGCGGTGCCGCCGATGCTGGAGATGGGCGCCCTGCTGGGCCTCGGGTTCTTCGCCGCGCAGCCGCTGGCTCCGCAGGCCACCGCCGTCTGGCCGTACGACTCGTACCACGACCTGCGCTGGCTGCTCGTCTACCACAACTCGTGGGCGATGTTCCTGCTCGGCCTGGTGGTCGCTGTCGCCGTGCGGGGCGTGCTGTCCGCCGGCCTGACGGCACTGGCCTGGCCGGCGGAGCTGGATCGCCCGTCGTGGCGCTGGCTGGTGCTGCGCAACCTGGAGGTCGCGGCGATCGCCATCCTGATCATCTCGCCGTGGGCGGCCATCTCCGTCGCGTTCTCCGCGGTGGCGCTCTCCTGGTACCTGTTCGCATCGGTGGTTCCGATGCTGGTCATCGCGCCGTTCCTCCAGCGGGCGGGGGTCGTCCAGCACTGGTGGCGAGGGCTGCCGTCGGCCCGGCTCCTCGGCTGGTCGCTGCTGAACTTCCTGGTGCTCACCCTTGCCAGCGCCGTGATCGTGAGCGTGCCGGGCTGGTCGCGGATCCTCGTGGCGGGTCTGGCCGGTGTGGTCAACGGACTGTTGTGGCGGCGGACGGTGCGGGCGGCCGTCCAGCACGAGCCAGCCCACTGGGCACGGGTGCCGGTGGCGCCGATCGCGATCGTGCTCACCATGGTCGCCGCGGTGGGAGTACCACCGCTGGTCGGACTCGCGGCGGGGACGAGGGGGGCGTGGACCCCGCCGCTCGTCCGGTACCCGCTCCCGGACCGGGTGCCCTACGCGGTGATCGTCCTGGCCGGCTTCGAGTCGAGCTGGGACGGGCAGCCACCGGTCGACCCGCGGGTGGAACGCTTCTCGTACGCCGGCATCGACGGCTCCGGCCGGCCGTTGCCGTACCGGCCGGAGGCGACCCACCGTTCGCTGGACTCCAGCGCGGCCCTGCTGGCGCAGCAGGTCGAGGCGCTGCACCAGCGGACCGGTCGGCCGATCGCTCTCGCCGGGGAGAGCGAGGGTGCGCTGGTGATCCGGACATACCTCGACAAGCTCGCCCCCGGGCCGGTGGCGGCGGTGATGTTGTACAGCCCGCTGATCTGGCCCGGCCGCGCCTACTACCCGCCACCCTGGCACGAAGGGTGGGGCGTGGTGGCCGGCTGGGAGCTGCGCGGCATCGCCGCCGTGACGAACCTGGTCAGCGAGATCGACACCGGCCCGGACGAGCCGTTCATCCGGTCCGTCATCGCCGAGGCGCCCTTCTACCGCAACCGCATCCTCTGCCCGGTTCCCGGCGTTCGCATCATCGCCTTCCTGCCCCTGGTCGGCGCGGCCGAGGCGCCGCCCGGCGAGTACACGGACGTTCCGGTCGTCGAGGTCCCGGCCCTGCACGGCGGCCTCCTCAACCGGGACGACGTCTACGAACAGTCCATCCACTTCCTCGCCGGCGAGCCGGTCGACCAACCCCTCGGGGGGTACGAGGTGGTGCAACGGTTCAGCGCCGCCTGGCAGGCGCCGCCGCTCATCCTCGACGTGAACCTGATCTGGGCCGCCGGCCGGGAGGGTGATCCGGCGATGACCGGCCGGATCTGCGAGGCCCGGTGACAGGCGCGGCACGGCCATGGCACCGGGTCAGCCGTTCGCGGCCCGGGCCTCAGGCTTGATCCACCCGAAGGTCCGCTCGACGGCGCGTTGCCAGTTCTCCCGCTCCTGGTCGCGGACCGTGGCGTCCATCTCCGGCGTCCACCGGGCGGCGAGGTGCCAGTTGCGGCGCAGGCCCTCCAGGTCGGGCCAGTACCCGACCGCGAGCCCGGCCGCGTACGCGGCGCCGAGGGAGACCGTCTCGGCCACCATCGGGCGTACCACCGGCACGGCGAGCACGTCCGCGACGAACTGCATCAGCAGGTTGTTCGCGGTCATCCCGCCGTCCACCCGCAGGGCCGTCAGGTCCAGCCCGGAGTCGGCGTTCATCGCGTCGACCACCTCGCGGGTCTGCCAACCGGTCGCCTCCAGCACCGCGCGGGCCAGGTGCCCCTTGGTGATGTACGAGGTCAGCCCGACGATCACCCCGCGCGCCTCGCTGCGCCAGTGCGGCGCGAACAGCCCCGAGAAGGCGGGCACGATGTAGCAGCCGCCGTTGTCGTCGACCGTCCGGGCGAGGGTCTCGATCTCCGGCGCGGTGCTGATCAGCTCCAGCCGGTCGCGGAACCACTGCACCAGGGACCCGGTGATCGCGATGGACCCTTCGAGGGCGTACACGGCGGGCTCGTCGCCGATCCGGTAGCCGACGGTGGTGAGCAGCCCGTGACTGGAGTGCACCGGCTCGGCGCCGGTGTTGAGCAGCAGGAAACTGCCGGTGCCGTAGGTGCACTTGGCGTCGCCGGGGGCGAAGCAGGTCTGCCCGAACAGGGCCGCCTGCTGGTCGCCGAGGGCCGCCGCGATCCGGACGCCCGGCAGGACGGTCGTGGCGGTGCCGTACACCTCGGAGGAGGAGCGGATCTCGGGCAGCATGGCGGCGGGGACACCGAAGAAGGCCAGCAGGTCCGGGTGCCAGTCGAGGGTCCGCAGGTCCATCAGCATGGTGCGGCTGGCGTTGGTGACGTCGGTCAGGTGCAGGCCGCCGTCCGGGCCGCCGGTGAGGTTCCAGATCAGCCAGCTCTCCATCGTCCCGAAGAGCACCTCGCCGCGCTCGGCCCGCTCGGCGAGGCCGGGCGTGTGGTCGAGCAGCCAGCGCAGCTTCGGCCCGGAGAAGTACGTGGTCAGTGGCAGCCCGCAGAGCCGCTGGACGTCCTCGGCGCCGGGGGAGCGGGTCAGGGTCTCCACCACCGCGTCGGTGCGGGTGTCCTGCCAGATGATCGCGGGCGCCACCGGGACGCCGGTGCGCCGGTCCCAGACGATCGTGCTCTCGCGCTGGTTGGCGATGCCGATCGCGGCGATCTGGTCGGCGGTGACGCCGGCCTGGGCGAGGGCGCGGGGGACGACCCGGCCCACGTTGCGCCAGATCTCCGCGGCGTCGTGCTCCACCCAGCCGGGCCGGGGGAAGTGCTGCTGGTGCTCCCGCTGGGCCACCGAGACGAGGTTGCCGCGGCGGTCGAACACGATGCAGCGGGTGGAGGTCGTTCCCTGGTCGATGGCGACGACGTAGCTCTCGGTCATGGCTCGTCCTTCGTGAAGCCGGGTGGTGGGGTGGGCTGATCACCAGCGCGCGGCGCCGAGATCACGGGACACCGCGCGGGCGGCGTCGCGGACGTACGTGACGAGGGTCGGGCGGGGGACTCCCGATCCGTCGCAGATGCGGTCCACCGGGCCGGAGAGTCCGATCGCGCCCACGACCAGGCCGCCGTAGCCGCGGATCGGCGCGGCGATGCCGGCCTTGCCGGGGGTCATCTCCTCGATCTCGGCTCCCCAGCCGTTGTCCCGGATCTCGCTGAGGGCCCGGGTGAGGGCCCGTGCGGTGACCAGGGTGCGGCGGGTGTAGGGCTCGGGCTCGCCCTGCATGACCGTGTTGGCGGCGCCCACGTCGTAGGCGAGCAGGACCTTGCCGAGCGCGGTGGCGTGCGGGGGCAGCAGCGACCCGACGTCCAGGGTCTGGAGGGTGTCGTCGGGGCGGAACACGTGGTGGACCACCAGCACCTTGCCGTCCAGCAGGGTGCCGATGCGGACTGCCTCGCCGCTGCGCGCGGCGAGGGGGTCCGCCCAGTTGATGGAGCGGGAGCGGAGTTCGTTGACGTCGAGGTAGCTCGTGCCGAGGTGCAGCAGGGCGGCGCCGAGCTGGTACTTGCCGGAGGTCTTGTCCTGCTCCACGAACCCGACGTCCTGGAGGGTGCGCACGATGCCGTGCGCCGTGCCCTTGGGCAGGTCGAGGGAGCGGGCGATCTCTCCGATGCCGAGCCGGCCGGAACTGCTGGCCAGCAGGCGGAGGATCGCCGCGGCACGTGCGATGGACTGCACCTGACCCGGCATGGGCCGGAATGCTAATCGCGTTCGGGCCATCGCAACAGTGTTCGACATTGTCGACCGGGGTTCGTTGACCCGCCTTCCTGCGTTTCCTACGGTTCACCGCACGGCGACGTCCGACACCTCGCCGACACCGACCGGCCCTCCGCCCGTCCCCCTGCTAGCGGAGGGCCGCCACCCCCCCCTGGAGGCACCATGACACAGCGATTGAGAGCGCCGGGCCTGCTCGGCGAACTTGCCGCCGAGTTCGCCGGCACCGCCATCCTGATCCTGTTCGGCGTGGGCGTCGTCGCCCAGGTCGCCGCCGCCGGCACCGGCGAATTCGACAGCATCGCCTGGGCCTGGGGCCTCGGCGTGACCCTCGGCGTCTACGTCGCCGGCCGGATCAGCGGTGCCCACCTCAACCCCGCGGTGACCCTCGCCCTCGCCGTCTTCAAGGGCTTCTCCTGGCGCAAGGTCATGCCGTACGCGCTGGCCCAGACCGCCGGCGCGTTCGTCGCGGCCCTGATCATCCGCTGGAACTACAGCGAGGTGCTGTCCCGGTTCGACCCGGGCCTCACCAGCAAGAGCCAGGGCGTCTTCTCCACCCTGCCGGGCGCCGGCGTCACCGAGTGGGGCGCGCTGCGCGACCAGATCATCGGTACGGCGATCCTCCTGTTCCTCGTGCTCGCCGTCACCGACGCCCGCAACTCCCTGCCCGGTTCCAACCTCGCCCCGCTGATCGTCGGCCTGATCGTCGTCGCGATCGGCATGGCCTTCGCGGTCAACGCCGGCTACGCGATCAACCCCGCCCGTGACTTCGGCCCCCGCCTCGCGTCGTTCCTGACCGGGTACGAGACGGCGTTCCAGGACGCCGGCGGATATCCGTACTTCTGGGTGCCCATCGTCGGGCCGCTCGTCGGCGGTGTTCTCGGCGCCGGCCTCTACGAGCTGCTCATCGGCCGGTTCCTGCCGAGCGACGAGCCGGAGCCGGGCACTCTCGCAACCGAGACGGTTGCGGAGCCCGAGCCCGCCCGCGTCTGATCGACACATCCCCCTACGACCCGCAGAGGAGACCTCCCGCATGGCTGACTTCGTCGGCGCGGTGGACCAGGGCACCACCAGCACCCGTTTCATGATCTTCGACCACGGTGGCAACGAGATCGGCCGCCACCAGCTCGAGCACCAGCAGATCCTGCCGCAGGCCGGCTGGGTCGAGCACAACCCGCTGGAGATCTGGGAGCGGACCCAGACCGTCATCCAGACCGCGATGAACGAGCGCGGCCTCAGCGCCGCCGACCTCGCCGCACTGGGCATCACCAACCAGCGCGAGACCACCGTCGTGTGGAACCGCCGCACCGGCCGCCCCTACTACAACGCCATCGTCTGGCAGGACACCCGGACCGACCGGATCGCCTCCGCGCTGGAGCGCGAGGGCAAGGGCGATGTCATCCGGCGCAAGGCCGGCCTGCCGCCGGCGACGTACTTCTCCGGCGGCAAGATCCAGTGGATCCTGGAGAACGTCGAGGGGGTCCGGGAGGACGCCGAGCGCGGTGAGGCGATCTTCGGCAACACCGACACCTGGCTGCTGTGGAACCTCACCGGCGGCACCGAGGGCGGGGTGCACGTCACCGACCCCACCAACGCCAGCCGCACCATGCTGATGAACCTGGAGACGCTGGACTGGGACGACGAACTGCTGTCGTTCTTCGGCATCCCGCGCGCCATGCTGCCGCAGATCCGGCCGTCGTCGGACCCGAACACGTACGGGACCACCGCGCCGCACGGCCCGTTCACCGGCCCGGTCCCGCTCACCGGAGACCTCGGCGACCAGCAGGCCGCCACCGTCGGGCAGGTCTGCTTCGCCCCCGGCGAGGCCAAGAACACGTACGGCACCGGCAACTTCATGCTGCTCAACACCGGCACCGAGATCGTCCGGTCCAAGGCCGGCCTGCTCACCACGGTGTGCTACCAGTTCGGCACCGATGCCCCGGTGTACGCCCTGGAGGGCTCCATCGCGGTCACCGGGTCGGCGGTGCAGTGGCTGCGCGACCAGCTCAAGATCATCAGCACGGCGGCGCAGAGCGAGATCCTCGCCCGCCAGGTCGAGGACAACGGCGGCGTGTACTTCGTACCGGCGTTCTCGGGGCTGTTCGCCCCGTACTGGCGCTCCGACGCCCGCGGCGCGATCGTCGGGCTGTCCCGGTTCAACACCGACGCCCACATCGCCCGGGCCACGCTGGAGTCCATCTGCTACCAGAGCCGGGACGTGGCCGAGGCCATGGAGAAGGACTCCGGGGTGCCCCTGGACGTCCTCAAGGTCGACGGCGGCGTCACCGTCAACGACCTGTGCATGCAGATGCAGGCCGACATCCTCGGCGTGCCGGTGAGCCGGCCGGTGGTCGCCGAGACCACCGCGCTCGGCGCCGCGTACGCCGCCGGCCTCGCCGTCGGCTTCTGGAAGAACACCGACGAGCTGCGGGAGAACTGGAACGAGAGCAGGCGCTGGCAGCCCAGCTGGTCGCCCGAGCAGCGCGAGAACGGCTACGGCCGCTGGAAGAAGGCGGTCCAGCGCACCCTCGACTGGGTCGACGTCGACTGATCAGCAACACCCCCACCCGAGGACCGGGCGGCCGGCGTCCCCCGCCGGCCGCCCGGACCGGCCGACGTCCGCGCCGGCCGCCCAGAAACAGGAGAACGAACGCATGCACTCCGCGACACTGTCACCGGCCGCCCGCGAGCGGTCCCTGGCCGCGCTCAGCAGCGGTCAGGAACTGGACGTCCTGGTGGTCGGCGGCGGCGTCACCGGCGCCGGCTGCGCCCTCGACGCCGTCACCCGGGGCCTGTCGGTCGGGCTCGTCGAGGCCCGTGACTGGGCCAGCGGCACGTCCAGCCGCTCCAGCAAGCTGATCCACGGCGGCCTGCGCTACCTGGAGATGCTCGACTTCGGCCTGGTCCGCGAGGCGCTGCGCGAGCGCGGCCTGTTGCTGCAACGGCTCGCCCCGCACCTGGTCCGCCCGGTGCCGTTCCTCTACCCGCTGCGCCACCGCGGGTGGGAGCGGCTGTACGCGGGAGCCGGCGTCCTGCTCTACGACACGATGAGCCTCTCCGGCAACCACGCCCGGGGCGTACCGGCCCACCGGCACCTCACCCGGCGCGGCGCGGTCCGCGCCTGCCCGTCGCTGCGGCCGGAGGCGCTGGTCGGCGCGTTGCAGTACTACGACGCCCAGGTCGACGACGCCCGGCTGGTGACCTGCCTGGTCCGCACCGCCGCGGCGCACGGCGCCCACCCGCTGTCCCGGGCCCGCGTCGTGGGCTTCCTGCGCGACGGCGACCGGGTCATCGGCGCGCGGGTGCACGACCTGGAGACCGACCGGGTCTTCGAGGTCCGCGCCCGGCAGGTCATCAACGCCACCGGCGTGTGGACCGACGACATCCAGGCACTCGTCGGCGAGCGCGGCCCGGTGCAGGTCCGCGCGTCGAAGGGCATCCACCTGGTGGTGCCCCGCGACCGGATCCACTCCACCACCGGCCTGATCCTGCGCACCGAGACCAGCGTTCTGTTCGTGATCCCGTGGGGCCGGCACTGGCTGATCGGCACCACCGACACCGACTGGGACCTGGACAAGGCGCACCCCGCCGCCACCAGCCGCGACATCGACTACCTGCTGGAGCGGGTCAACGAGGTCCTGGCCACCCCGCTGACCCGCGGCGACGTCGAGGGCGTGTACGCGGGCCTGCGCCCGCTGCTGTCCGGGCACTCCGACGCCACGGCCAAGCTGTCCCGGGAGCACACCGTGGCCAGCCCGGTGCCGGGACTGGTCATGGTCGCCGGCGGCAAGTACACGACGTACCGGGTGATGGCGCGGGACGCGGTCGACGAGGCGGTGCGCGGTCTCGGCGAGGGCGTGCCCGCCTCGTGCACCGACCGGGTGCCGCTGCACGGGGCCGAGGGCTACGTCGCCCGGTGGAACCAGCGCCGCCGGATCGCCCGGCAGCACGGCCTGTCCGCCGAGCGGGTCGAGCACCTGCTGCGCCGCCACGGCGCCGCCGTCGACGAGGTGCTGGACCTGCTGCGGGAGGACCCGGCGCTGGCCGAGCCGCTCGACGGCGCCGACGACTACCTGCGCGTGGAGATCGTGTACGCGGCGTCCGCCGAGGGCGCCCTGCACCTGGAGGACGTGCTCACCCGGCGTACGCACATCTCGATCGAGACCTTCGACCGCGGGCTCGCCGCCGCCGGCCCGGCCGCCGAGCTGATGGCGCCGGTGCTCGGCTGGGACGCCGAGCGGGTCGACCGGGAGGTGGCCCACTACGTGGCCCGGGTGCACGCCGAGCGGGCGGCGCACGAGCAGGCCGACGACGAGGCCGCAGACGCCGTCCGGTCCGGCGCACCGGACGTGCCGGCGGTGGCGCTCGCCGCCTGACGTGTCCCCGGGCGGTCGGTCGCACCGCCGGGCGTGGACCGGGTCTCCGGCGGTGTGCCCGCGCACACCGCCGGAGCCGCGTTCCGGGTGCCCGCGGCGGGTGTGAGACGCTGGCGTCCGCATGATGATCGGGCCGCGACGCGGCGGCCGGTCGACACCCGCTCCCGGGGGCACGACCGCTGCCGCGCCGGGCGCGCGCCGAAAGGAACGGCATGAGCGCAGCAGCCCCCGCGGTCACCTCCCCGCACCACCGGCCGGCCGACCGGCCCGCCGCACGGGACGGGGTCGCGGCGTTCGTCCTCGCGGCGACCGCCTTCGCCCTCGTCACCGGTGAGACGCTGCCGGTGGGGCTGCTCGGGCAGATCGCCGCGGACCTGCCCGCCGCGCCGAGCGTGGTCGGTCTCTCGGTGGCCGTCTACGCCGCCGTCGCGGCGGCCACCGCCGTACCGCTGACCCGGCTGCTCGCCCGCTGGGACCGGCGCCGGGTCCTGGTCGCCTGCGCCGCCACCTTCGCGCTCGGGCACCTCGTCACCGCGTTGGCGCCGACCGTCGCCGTCCTGATGGCCGGGCGGTGCGTGTCGGCGGCCGCGCACGGTGTCTACTTCGCGGTCGCGATGCCGGTGGCGACCCGCCTCGCCGCCCCGCACCGCCAGGGCCGCGCGGGCAGCCGGGTCGCGGTCGGCGGGGCCAGCGCCCTGGTGGTCGGGACCCCCCTGGTCACCCTCGTCGGCCAGGCGTGGGGATGGCGCGCCGCCGCGGCGACCGTCGTCGTCGCCTCGCTCGCCCTCGCCGGGGCCCTCGCCCGGACGCTGCCGGCGCTGCCCGGCGACCGTGGCCCGGGCACCGACGGCCGGCTGGCCGTCACGCTGCGCACGGCGGGGCTGCCGACCGTCCTGGCCGTCACCCTGCTCGCCGTCGCCGGGCACTTCGCGTTCTTCACCTACCTGGCGCCGTACGCCGACCGCGAACTCGGCGTCCGGGACGCCGGCCTCTCGCTCGTCCTGCTCTGCTACGGGATCGCGTCGGTGGCCGGCAGCGCGGCCGGGGGCCGGCTCGCCGACGCCGGGCCGGTCGCCAGCGTGCGGGTGGCCGCGGCGGCGTTCACCGTGGTGCCGGCGGCGCTGTGGCTGAGCAGCCGGGTGGGCGCCACGGTGCCGGGCGCGGCGCTGCTGGTCCTCTCCGGCGCGTCGTTCTCGCTGCTCGCGGTCCTCACCGCGCTGGCCGTCCTGCGCCGGGTCGACGGCGGGCGGGCGGAGACCGCCAGCGCCCTGCACAGCATCCTCTTCCAGGTCGGGATCCTCGCCGGCTCGGCCCTGGGCAGCCTCTGCGCCCGGTTCGGTGCGGTCGACGTCGTCCCGCTCGTCACGGCCGGGACCGGGCTCGTCGTCCTCGCCGTGGCGTCGCTCGCCGGCTCGGCCTTCCGCGCGCGTGCGGCCTGACGGGTTTCCCGGGGCCGGCAACGGGAACACGGGCGGCGCCCGACAGCCGATCGACGGTCGGAGGAGCCCGCCGTGTCCCACCAGGGTCTGTCCACCGCGGTGCCGAAGCGGCTCACGCCCGTGGCCGGGGCGCCCCTCTGGTGCGACGCCCGGGACCACGGGCTGCGCGGGGACGGGGTGACCAACGACCAGCCGGCCCTGGCGGCGCTGGTGGACCGGCTCGGCGAGGGGTACGCGGCCGACGGACGGGCCCGGGTGATCTACTGCCCGCCCGGGATCTACGCGATCCGGGACGCCGGCACGGTGTGGCGCAGCGGCGTGTCACTCATCGGGGCCGGCCCGGCGGCGACCCGCTTCCTGCTCAGCAACGAGGGCAACCGGTCCGACCCGGTGCCGCTCGCCTTCTGGACCACGGTGCAGCACGGCGCGGACCGGGACCGGCACATCGCCGAGTGCACCTTCGCCGACTTCGAGATCGACGGCTCGGGCGTGGCGATGACCGAGTACAGCTACCTCGCCAAGGGCCTGGGCCTGCAGTACGTCGTGCGGGGCGTGTTCCGCAACCTCTACATCCACCACACCGGCGCCACCGGCCTGGGCTGCGACTTCCTCCAGGACACGCTGATCGACGGGGTGGTCGTGGTCGGCTGCGGCCGCCTGGACAACGGCCTCCAGATGGGCGGTGCGGGCATCGGCATCGGCGTCGGCGGGTGGGGCGAGATCGAGCGCTGCACCATCGCCAACTGCACCACGCTGGGCAACGGCACCAACGGGATCTTCCTGGAACTCCAGAAGCCGGACTGGACGCCGCCGCGCGGCTACCGCATCGTCGGCTGCCACAGCCAGGCCAACCGCTTCGGCATCTCCGACTGGGGCGCCGACGGTCTCGTCGTCTCCGCCTGCACGCTGACCGGCAACCTGGAGGCGGGCTTCGACGTCTCCGCCAACGGCACCGCCGGCGTCGCCGGCCGCGGCGGGATCCTCACCGACTGCGTCGTCGACCGCAACGTCGGCGACGGCATCAGCATGGGAAACACGCCGGGCCCGTACACGATCCGGGGAAACCGGATCAGCGGCAACGGCGGGTACGGCTTCCACGAGCACGACCTGGGCAACGGCTACCGGGGTCCGGCCGTGGCCGTCGTGGTCGACGGCAACGACCTCGCCGACAACGGTCTCGACGCCGTCCGGGTCGACCGGCCGATGGTCGACGCCTTCCTGGTCGGCAACCGGATCCGCGACAACGGCCGCCGCTGCGCCCCGGCCACGAGCGGGTCGGGAGCCTCCGTGCGGTACGGGCGCAGGACGGTGACCGACGTCGGCGCGACCTGGCCACCGGACGGTCACCGGGGCAAGGTCGTCCACGTCGGCGGGCGGACGGCCGTGGTCGCCGGCAACAGCGCCACCGAGCTCAGCCTCGCCGAGGTGCGGCCGGACGCCGCCAGCGGGTGGAACGAAGCGGTGCCGGAGCCCGGCAGCCGGTACGAGCTGCCCGCCCCGCCGCCGGTCCGCGCCGGGATCACCGTCAACGCCCCGCTCGATTCGGCGACCGTACGGGGCAACCGGGTGTGGGACACCGGCGCCGGAACCCAGACGTACGGCCTGTGGATCACCGGGCGGGGCAGCTGCGTGGCCTGCCGGATCGAGGACAACGACCTCGCCGGCAACGCCGACGGCGCGCTGCGCCTGGACACCCCACCGGTGGGCGGCCGGTGGTCGGACAACCACACCGACGTGGAGTGAGCGCCGGTCACCCCCGCCGGTTGCGGGCGTCCAGCATGTCGTTGAGCGCCAGGGCCGTGGTGATCAGGGAGAGATGGCTGAACGCCTGCGGGAAGTTGCCGATCTGCTGGCCGGTGAGGGCGATCTCCTCCGCGTAGAGGCGCAGGTGGTTGCTGAAGGTGAACATCTTCTCGAACGTGAGCAGGGCGTCGTCGAGTCGCCCGGAGCAGGCCAGGGCGGCGACGTACCAGAAGGTGCACATGTTGAAGGTGCCCTCGTCGCCGGGGAGCCCGTCCGGCGCCTCGGAGGGCTTGTACCGGTGCACGAGGCTGTCGGAGACCAGGTCCCGGTCGATGGCCTGCAAGGTGGACTGCCACAGCGGGTCGCTCGGGGTGACGAACCCGACCGACGGCATGATGAGCAGGGCGGCGTCGAGGACGTGCTCCCCGTACGCCTGGACGAAGGAGCGGCGGTTCCAGTCGTACCCCCGCAACATGATCTGGTTGTAGATCGCGTCCCGTTCGCGGACCCAGCGGGACACGTCGCCGGGGCGGCCGTGGCGGGTGGAGAGGCGGATCGCCCGGTCCATGGCCACCCAGGACATCAGGCGGCCGAAGGTGTAGTCACGGGGGTGGCTGCGGCTCTCCCAGATGCCCGCGTCCGGCTGGTCCCAGTTGTCGCAGAGCCAGTCGACCATCCGGACGGTGCTGCGCCACACCTGGTGCGAGGCGCGGATGCCCTGCTCGTCGGCGAAGAGCATGGCGTCCAGGGCCTCGCCGTGGATGTCGAGCTGGAGCTGGTCGGCGGCGCCGTTGCCGATCCGGACCGGCCCCGACCCCATGTACCCCTCCAGGTGGTCGAGGACCTCCTCGTGCAGGTCGGACGAGCCGTCCACCCGGTACATGATCTTGAGGGGTGCCGCGTGGTCGCCGGCCTCGCGGATGCGCTCGTCGAGCCAGTTGGTGTACCGGGCCGCCTCCTCGGTGAAGCCCAGCCCGAGCAGGGCGTGCACCGAGAACGAGGTGTCGCGGATCCAGGTGTAGCGGTAGTCCCAGTTGCGGGTCCCCCCGATCTCCTCGGGCAGGGAGGCGGTCGGTGCGGCGATCATTGCGCCGGTCGGCGCGTACGTCATGAGCTTGAGGGTGATCGCGGACCGTTCCACCATCTCCCGCCACCGCCCGGTGTACCGGGACCGGTCGAGCCACTGGCGCCAGTAGTCGCGGGTGAACTCGAACAGCGCCTGGACCTCTTCCCGGCTGAAGCGGCGGGGCGCCTGGGTGCCGGCGGTCTCCATGACGATCGCGCCCGTGTCCCCCTCCTGCAGGGTGGTGAAGGCGATCAGGTCCCCGTCGAGGTTCTGCAGGTTCTCGATCGGGATAAGCCGGCCGTCGGGATGGGAGGTGTGCAGCGTCAGGGTGGCCGACGGGCTCCGGAAGACGGCACCGTCCGCGTGCACGTCCAACTCGTGCCGCTCCCGGCCGTAGTCGAAGCGGGGGCAGCACTCGGCGCGGAACCGCATGCTGCCCCGCACCATGTTGATGGTCCGGATGATCCGGTGCTGGTCGGTGGGCCGCTCGCCGGTCACCGGCATGAAGTCGACGATCTCGCTGACGCCGTCCGCGCTGATGAAGCGGGTGATGAGAATCGGCGTGTCCGGCAGGTAGAGCTGCTTGCTGATGTACCGCACCCCGTCCGGCACGATCGAGAAGTACCCGCCGCGCCGGCGGTCCAGCAGCGCCCCGAAGATGCTCGGCGAGTCGAACCGGGGCGCACAGAACCAGTCGATGGTGCCGTTGCGGGTGACCAGGGCGGCGGTCTGCAGGTCCCCGATGAGACCGTGATCCTCGATTGCCGGGTAGGCCGACATGCCGGTCTCCCCGTTTTCCCACGACACCTGTCGAACCTTAGGGACGCGGGGGCGGCGGGCGGCCGGGAACGCCGTCCGGCCACCCGTCCGGGTTACGGCGGTGCCCGGCGGCCGCCGGACACCGCCGTGACCGGCTACCACGGTGTGGACGGGAGGGTGGTCAGGGCAGCAGGCGGTCGGCGCCGGCGAACGCCCCGACGACGTACGGCACGGCCACGGCCGGCAGCACCGGGCCGTGGCGCAGGGTGGGCGTCCACCCGGCGTCGGGTGCCAGGTCGGGGTCGTGGGCGGCGTTGTAGGCGCCCGCCAGGTCCACCGGGCGGGCCGGGCCGTCGGCCGGGTCGACGACGTTGCCGCGGGTGGTGACCGCGGTGCCGCCCCAGTCGTAAGGCAGGTCGGCGGCGGTGATCCCCGCGCCGAGGGTGAAGGCGTTGCGCTCGACGTGCACCGCCGACCGCACGCCGATCCCGATCGCGTAGGCGAACCCGTCGCCGGCCAGCCGGTAGTGGTTGTTGTAGACGTCGACCTGGCCGAAGCGGACCCGGGGCAGGCGTTGGCGGACCCCGTCGAAGAGGTTGTGGTGCAGGGTCACGTTCAGCCGCCCGACGTCCGGGCCGACGGTGTTGGACGAGCCGATCAGCAGTGTCTTGTCCCGGCCGACGAACCGGTTCCAAAACGGGCGGTCGCCGGACCGCTGCCCGACCTGCGCTTCGTGGCCACCGGCGGGATCGACGCCACCAACGCCGCCGACTTCCTCGCCGCCGGCGCCCGGGTGGTCGGGGTCGGTTCGGCGCTGGCCGACCCGCGCCAGGTCGACCGGCTGGCCGAGCTGGCGCGGGGATAGCTCGTCGCGGTCGTGGCGAAGCGGGTGGGCCGACCCGCCACCGTGCTCGGGCCCGGGCGCCGGCGGCCGGCCGTGTGGGCGGCATCCCACCACGCAGCCGGACCGGATCGGGTAAGCACTGGCGCATGACGTCGACGATGCTGGTGATCGGGCCGAGGCTGGCCGTCGCGCTGGTCGTCCTGACGGCGCTGGCCGCGGCCGTCGCGACGGCCGGCCGGCTGGGGCACGGGCGGCAGATCGTGACCGCCGCCGTGCGCGCCACGCTGCAACTGGCGGCGGTGTCGGTGGCGATCGCCGCGATCGTCGGGTCGATGTGGGCGACCGCGGGCTTCGTGCTGCTCATGTGCGCCGTCGCCACGGTGACCGCCGGCCGCCGGATCACCGGCGGCCGGCGGGGCTGGTGGGCCGGCACGCCGATCGTCACGGGCAGCCTGCCGCTCGTGGCGGCCCTGCTCCTGACCGGCCTGCTGCCGCTGCGGGGGATCGCGGTCATCCCGGTCGCCGGCATCCTGATCGGCGGGGCGATGACGGCCACCTCGCTGGCCGGCCGCCGGGCCCTCGACGACCTGACCGGCCGCCGCGGCGAGGTGGAAGCGGCCCTCGCCCTGGGCCTGCCCCCACGCGACGCGGCGCTGCTGGTGTGCCGGCCGGCGGCGGGTCAGGCGCTGATCCCGGCGCTCGACCAGACCCGCACGGTCGGCCTGGTCACCCTGCCCGGGGCGTTCGTCGGGGTGCTGCTCGGCGGCGCCGACCCGCTCACCGCCGGAGTGACCCAGCTGTTCGTGCTCATCGGCCTGCTCGCCGTGGAGGTGGTCGCGGTGGTGCTCACCGTGGAGCTGATCGCCCGCGGCCGGCTCCGGCGCGGCGACACGGCCGTGGGACGGTGACCGGTCAGGCCGCACCCCGCCTGCGGGACCTCCCGCCGGCGCCGCCCTGCCCGCAGCGGGTGATGACGCTGAACTCGCCGTCGGACTCCATCCGGACCTCACGCGCGTCGGCGATGTCGTCGACGCCCTGCTCGCGCAGCTTGGCGTACAGCTCCTCCTCGGTGACCAGCTCACGGCGCATGTTGCGGCGCAACATCCGGCCGTCCCGGTGCGGTCCGGACGCGCCCCAGGTCACCCGTCGGCCGGAAGGTCGCCCCCGACGACGGCCCAGGTCGTCTTGCCGTCGCCGACGGTCACGAAGCCCCAGTCGGAGGCGAGGGCCGCGACGATGGGGATGCCACGGCCCCGCTCGGCGAGCAGGTTCCCGTTTGCGGCCGGGTCCGGGCGGTCGGCGGCGCGGTCCCGCACACTCACCCGCACCGCCCCCGCCTGTTCCACCAGCGTGACGTCGAGCTCGGTGCCGGCGTGTTCCACGGCGTTGCTGACGAGCTCGGACGTGACGATGACGGCGCGCTCCGTCATCGCCGGGCGACCCCACGCCCGACAGCGGTCGGCGACGAGCCGGCGCGCGGCGGCGGGGGAATCCGGGTGCGCGGGCAGGTTCAGGTGGGCCCGGCGGCGACCAGGTGCCCCTTGCGGATCCCGACCGGTGCCGGCCGGCAGCAGGCCGGCGGCGTGCGTCGGCGGCTCGACGGTCAGGACCGGCCCGCCGGCGCGGGCGGCGGCCCAGGGGACGATCACCGTGCCGGCTGACGCGACCGCGACGGCGGGAAGGTCCCGCAGGTCGATGACGAGGGCCAGCGGGGCGTCGACGTCGCCGTCCCGCAGGACGGCGGCCAGCAGCGGTTCCGCGTCGGGCGGGCAGCCACCGGCGAGCACGATCCGGGTGGAGCCGGCGCGGAAGTCGCGTCGGAAGGCCCATTCGAGTGGCAGGCTCATGTCGGCGGGGCGGGCGGCCCGGCGCATCGTTCCCAGTGCCGTCGCCACTGTCGTTCGTCCGGTTCGCCGGCTGCCGCCACCAGTACCTCGACCGATTCCCTCAGCCCGCCGCCGGCCCGCACCCCGGTCGTCGCCACCAGGCGCCGGATCTCGGCGGTGCGGTGCTGGATCACAGCGCCGACGATGTCCTTGCCCGCCGTCGTGAGGCTGAGCCAGGAAACCCGCCGGTCGCTCTCGCCCGGTCGCCGTGCCACCAGACCGCGACGGACCAGGCGGTCACAGGTCCGGGTGACGGTGGACGGGTGGACCTGCAGCGCCACGGCAAGGTCGACGACCCGGACCGGCCCCCGGGACGCGAGGAGGACGAGGGTCCGGTACTGCGACATCGTGAGGTCGACGTCCAGGACCCCGAGCGAGCGGACGGTGATGCCGACCAGCGATCGGCTCAGTGCCGCCAGGGCATCCACGAGGCCCTCGTCCACCGCCGTCGGGGACTCCGCCGGCTCCACGTAGAGTCGCACCGGCCAATGATTGCACGGGTACACGCATTTATGGTCGGAGGGGTGACCATGGGAAATGCCGGCTCCACCGGCTCACCGGCGGTGCGGACCACCCGCTGGGAGCGGGTGACCGCGCTGCCGTTGACCGTTCTCTCCCTGGTGTTCCTGGCGGCTTACGCGGCGCCGATCCTGGATCCGCAGCTCGGGGCGGGCTGGAGGCGCGCCTGCCAGCTGACGACCCTCGCCATCTGGCTGCTGTTCTGGCTCGACATCGGTGTCCGCTTCGTTCAGCAGCCGGATCGACGGCGGTTCGTCCGCGAGCACCTGTTCGATCTCGCGGTGCTGCTCCTGCCGGTGCTCCGCCCGCTACGGGCGTTGCGGTTGGTGACGGTCGTGCTCACGCTGAGCCGGCGTACCGAGATCTGGGTCCGCGGCCGGCTCGGCGTCTACGTGGCGGCGACCACCCTGCTGCTGGTGGTGGTCGCGGCCCTGGCGGTCCTCGACGCCGAGCGGTACGCCCCGGACTCCTCCATCACCAGCTACGGGGACGCCCTGTGGTGGGCGGCCGTGACCATCACCACGGTCGGATACGGCGACTTCTACCCGGTCACGACCGAGGGACGGTTCGTGGCGGTCGGCCTGATGATCGGCGGTATCGGGCTGATCGGTTTCGTGACCGGCTCCCTCGCCACCTGGATCGTCGACCGGGTCTCCGGCCGCGGCCAGCAACCCGCCGCCACCGCCGAGGACATCGCCGCGCTGCGGCGGGAGATCGCGGCGCTGCGCCAGCGCCTCGAATCGCCGGACGGCACGCCGACCGAGGATGCCGCCGCCCGCCCCGTGCCACCACCCCGGACGACGCCGCCGTCGTGAGGCGGCGGAGGACCTCGCTGGTGTGCGTCACCCGTGTGGCATGCGACGCCGGATCGCGGGCCGGTGGGTGGGCAGCGCGACGGCGTACAGGTCGTCGAGGAGTGTGTCCAGCAGGCGGGTGATCCGTGGCTGCGGGCCCGCGGTCGCGCGCACGTCGTCGACGATCATCGCCAGGTACGTGTCGAACGGCAGGCTGTTCACCTGTACCCGGACGGTTCCGTCGTCGTCGCGGACCGTGCGGGCCCGCTCGGGGCGGGTGGCGAGCCGGCGGAGCAGGTCGTGGGCCTCCTGTACGGCGCGGGTCGCGGTGGTGACGTCGTTCGAGGCAGGGGAGAGGGCCCGCTCGGCGATGTCGGCGAGTTGCCGGAAGCCGAAGCCGACGTCCTGACCCGGGGTGCGTTCCACACCGATGGTCACCGTGCGTGCGGCGCGATCGGCGGGCAGCGGGCGAGGTTCGTCGCCCGGACACCGGTGCGCGCGGAACAGCGGCGCGCCCGCGACCACGAAATCGCCCGGTGTGGGGACGACCGAGATGGCGCAGCCGTGTTCCCGGGCCAGCCGGGCGAGCCGGGCGACGTCGACGTCGGTGACCATGCCCGGCACCGGAGCCGGCAGGACCTGCACGACGTCGCCGGTGACCCGCAGCGGCGGATGTTCGTCGTCCGGCAGGTGTCGCTCGATGGTCCGGCGCGTCTGCGCGCCGATCGACGCGATGATGTGCGACACCCGCATCACGGTGGTGATGTGGTGCAGGTAGTAGATGAACATCCCGCTGCTGCCCAGGACGAGCGACATCGAGACGGCGAGCGACAACTCCGGCAGCCGCTGCTCGTGCCGGGCCGGCAGCGCGGCGAGGACGACCATCGCGAACAGGAAGGTCGCGACGAACGTGCCCAGCGTCGCCTGGATGGTCCGGTCCTGCAGGAAGGTGCGCAGCACCCGGGGCGAGTACTGGCTGCTGGCGAGTTGCAGGGCCACGACCGTGATGGAGAAGACCAGCGCCGTGAAGGAGATCATCGCCGTGATGATCGACGACAGCAGCGACCGGGCGCCGGCCGGCCCGCCGGGCAGGAGCCACTCGACGGGGAGGTCCAGGTGCAGCTCCAGCACCGACAGGCCGATCGCCGCCGCCACCGCCCCCACGGCGCAGACCGCCGGCAGCAGCCAGAAGCTGGCCAGCACGTCGGCGGCCAGCGCCGCTGGGCTGCGGGGCCGACTCACGGCGTCCAGATCCCGGGCGTCACGCCCTGATCCTGGCGTACGCGGGACGGTTCCGCCCGGCGTACGACGTACCGCCCGGACCGGGGGGTGCCGCAGGCCGTCACTCCCGCTGCTCCCGGTCACCCTCGTCCCGTTGTCGTTCCGAGCTGAGGAAGAACGCTCCCAGCGCTCCGGCCAGGGTGGCGAAGACGACCACCGAGTAGACCGCGAGCATCAGTTCGACGACCTGGGCGAGCGGGTCGGTGGCGGTGAGCGGCTCGCCCGTGATGGTGGTGAGGGCGACGTCGTGCAGCGCCTGCCCGTACGTCCGGTAGGAGCCGGTGAGAACGAGCAACTGCCCGACGGACAGGATGACCGTGGTGGTGATGATCGCCAGCCAGGCGAGCCGGTCGGTGAGCAGGCGTCCGGCGGAGCGGGAGCCGCGGACGGCGGCGGTGATGACGCCGCCGGCGCGGGTGGCGCGCAGGGTGGCGGCGGCCCGGGCGAACCGCAGGAACGGTACGGCGAGGAAGATGACCTGCCACCAGTTGCGGCGCCAGAAGGCGCGGGGGCGGTGCCGGGCGAGCCAGGCGCGCAGGGCGAACTCGGCCACGAACACCGCCCACAGGACCCAGCTGGTGACGGTCAGGGCGGTGGACAGGGTGGGGTGCCGGGCGAGTGACTGACCGAGCACGACCAGCAGGAAGAGCACGCCGAGGGCGCCCATCGGCTTGTCCAGCCGCCGGGCGAGACCGTTGAGGACGGCGTCGCGGGACCGCTCGTCGCCCTGGCGGCCGGTCATCCGGGGAGCCGGGTGGGCGGCAGGGGCCGGCGGTGGGTGGGCACGGCGTCAGCGGGTGGCGGTGTTCGGTCCGGCGGTGGCCGGTGCGGGCCGCGGTGACTCGTCACCGTCGCGGGCACGAATCGTCACGACCTTGTCGTATTGACGGCGAAGCGTGGGGGTAGGGCTCTCCGCAGGTCATCAAGACGTGAGGAGTAAGTCGTGACGTACCCCTGGTTCTTCCCCGACGACCTGCCATCGCTGTTCCAGAACACCCCCGCCTCGGAGGACGCCCGGTTGGCCTGCCGGCTGCTCGAGCAGATGCAGCGGGATCCGGTGCTGCGCCACGAGCGCATCTGCATCGAGGTGCAGAACCGGGTGGTCATCCTGGAGGGGACGGTCAGCTCGGCCGACGTGAGCGCCCACGCCCACACCCTCGCCTGGGGTGCCGCGGACGTCCACGACGTCAGCAACCGGCTGTGCCCACCGGACGGGTGACCGGCGCCGGACGTCCGCCCGCCGCCGGCCGGCGGCGCGGTCAGGGGCGCTCCCAGAAGTCGGGGCCGATCGGCTCCTGGTAGTCGGCGGTGGCGACGAAGAAACCCTCCTCGTCCACCTCGATCGGCAGCTGGGGCAGGCGGCGGTTGGCCGGGCCGAAGACGGGTTCGGCGTTGTTGGTGATGAGGAACTGGGACTGGTGGCAGGGGCAGAGCAGCCGGTTGGTCTGCTGTTCGTAGAGGCTGGCGGGGCAGCCGGCGTGGGTGCAGATCTTCGAGTAGGCGATGTAGTTGCCCCACATCCAGTCGAACTTGCCGGCGTCGCGGTTGTTGAGGCGGGCGGTGATCGCGTCCTCGGCGCGCAGGTGGATGAGCAGCGTGACCGAGTCGGCGTACTGGTTGCTGACGCCGTGCGGGATGCCGGGGAAGACGGTGACCTGGCCGCCGGCGAGCAGGTCGGAGGGGCGCACGGGACGCCCGTCCTCGCGGACCAGGCGGACCCGGGTGATGGCGCCCTGCTCGTCGGCGGGCGCGAAGCCGGTCTGGTGCAGCTCCCGGCCGGTGTGCGGGTCGCGGATGAGGCCGCCGACCAGGGGTGCGGCGACGACCGCGCCGACGGGGACGAGCCCGGCGAGCAGCGAGACTCCGAGCAGCGGTCGACGCCGCACGCCGAGTTCGTCGGCCATGTAGAGCATGGTCTGACCGGTGATGCGCTGCTCGTCGGGGGACACGGCGCCCTCGTGCCGGTCCTGGATGGACACCTCCTTGGGCAGTAGCTTCTTGCCCCACACGAGAACGCCGAAGCCGACACCCAGCAGCGCGATGCCCAGGGTCGCCCCGAGCAGCGGCGTGTAGTACTCCTCGATGTCGGCGACCAGTCGGTAGCGCCACGGCCACCAGATGTAGACCGCGAGGAACGCGGTCGCCGCCAGCCCGGCGATCAGGAACAGCGCCGCGACGATCCGTACCAGCCGGCGCTCGGCCTTCGAGCCGGACACGACCTGCGGCTCGTAGTGGACGATCTCGATGTCGTCGCGGCGGGCGCCTTCCCGGACGATGTCGAAGCGCGACAGCGACCGGTCGTTGACGTCGACCGCCCCCCGCTGTTGCCGCGTCACGTGCTGCTCGCTCACGACTTGCCCGCGATCCACAGACTGGCGAAGACCAGCGCGACGATGCCGACCAGGAAGACCGCCAGGCCCTCGGTGGAGGGACCGTACCGCCCGAGGTCGAACCCGCCGGGGTCGGTGTCGGTCTGGATCACCTGCTGGATGTAGGCGATGATGTCCGCCTTCTGGTCCGGGGTCAGCGTGGTGTCGCCGAACACCGGCATGTTCTGCGGCCCGCTGAGCATCGCCGCGTAGATGATCCGGTCGCTCGCCGGGTAGAGGCTCGGCGCGTACTTGCCCGACGACAGGGCCCCGCCACCGCCACCGAACGCGTGGCACTGCGAACAGTTGATCCGGAACAGCTCACCGCCGCGGGCGAGGTTCGCGTCCTTGACCAGGGCGTCCACGTCGTCCGGCACCACCGGGCCGACCCCCAGCGAGTCGATGTACGCGGCCAGCTGGCGCACCTGCTCGTCGGTGTACAGCTCGGGTTTGCGCTGTGCCTGTGCCTCCTGCCGGGCCAGCGGCATCCGGCCGGTGCCCACCTGGAACTCCACCGAAGCCCCACCCACGTTGATCAGGCTCGGGCCCCGCCCCTCCACCCCGCCGGCGGAGCGACCGTGGCAGGTGATGCAGCCGACCTCGAACAGCGCCTCACCCTCCGCCGCGGCGGCACTCAACCGCGGCTCCTCCTGCGCTTGCGCCTGGGGCGCGAACACCGTGTACGCGCCGCCGGCCAGCACCAGCGCCGCGACCATCCGTACGACGGCTCCGAACCGTCGCCCGGCGCGGCCGGCGGGACGGCGCTTCCAGGGGCGGGCGAAACTCCGGCGCCCTCGATCTGCCATGGTTTCCTCGTCTTCCGGGCACGGTCAGTGGCAGCACTAATTTGCGACGATATAGGAGTTTCATCCGGCACGTGGAGGCATTGCTCCGTCCGCCCTACCCGTCATCGGGGGGCCGACAACCACCGCGCCGGCTCCCTTTTCGACCGCCGGTGACCTGTGGTCTGATGATCGCCACCCGGACAGCGGACTGGAGGCGCACTGATGGCAGTCGACCCGACCGGTCGCGACCTGAAGCAGTTCCTGGCAGCCACCCCTGAGGAGCCGGTGGTGATGCTCAACCTCCTGCGCTTCGCCGAGGGCGGGCGGGAGTCGTACGAGCGGTACGCCGCGGCGCTGCGGGAGACGTTCCTGCCGCGGTACGGCGGCGAGGTGCTCTACGCCGGAGACGGTGGCCCGGCCCTGGTGGCCGAGGAGGGCCAGGCCTGGGACGCGGTGCTGCTGGTGCGCTACCCGAGCCGTACGGCCTTCAGCCGGATGGTCGCCGATCCGGAGTACCAGGAGGTGACCCGGTGGCGCACGGAGGCCCTGCGGGAGGCCGTCCTGCAGCCGACCTCGCCGTGGGCCACCGGCTGACCGAATCCGGCGCGCGGGCGGATACCGCCGGACGTGTGGGGTAGCTCCCGGGGATGGTGTTGAAGAACCCCGCCGACCTGCTGCGCCTGCTCCTCGTCGCCGTGCTCGTCTATCCGGCACTGGTGGTGATCCTGCGGGTGTCCGGGAAACGGACGCTGTCCAAGCTCAACGCGTTCGACCTCGTCGTCACGGTGGCATTGGGCTCGACGCTGGCGACGATACTGCTGTCGCGGGACGTCTCGCTGGTCGAGGGGATCCTCGCGCTGGCCCTGCTGGTGGCGTTGCAGTACGCGGTCGCCCTGCTCGCCGTCCGCTGGCCCCCGTCGCAGCGGCTGCTGAAGGCCCGGCCGACCATGCTGCTGCGGGACGGGCGGCCACGGTACGACACCATGCGCCGGGTCCGGGTGGCGGAGAGTGAGATCCGGCAGGTCGCCCGCAGCCAGGGCGCCGGCGACCTCGGTGAACTCGCGGCGGTGGTGCTGGAGACGGACGGCAGCCTCAGCGTCATCACCCGCAGCGGCCTCGGCGACGGCAGCAGTCTCGCCGATGTGCGCGACGAGGGGCGGTAGCGGTCAGAGATGCTGGCAGCGCCACTCGCTGAGCGCCCTCTCGGTCACCCGCTCCTCCTGGCGGACCGAGTCCTTGATCCGCTCGCGGGCATCCGCTCCGGTGAACCGCTGGACCAGGGCGACGACGCCGCAGAAGACGACGAGCACGCCCAGCGCGATGAGCGGGGTGACCAGGGTCGCCGGCACGACCAGCACAGCCAGTGCCGGCGCGGCGACGAGATTGGAGCGCCGGAACCGGCGGAAGGTGCGCGCGGCGACGAGCGCGTCGGCAAGGAGAAAGAGGGCGACGCCGCCGTACAGGGTGATGGCGCTGGGCCCCGGCAGCGGTTCGACGCCGGGCGCGGCGACCTCCTCGAGCACGAGCTTGAGCCCGAGCGCGGTCATCACGATTCCGACCAGGACCAGCAGGTGCAGGTAGGTGAAGACGTCCCGGGCCAGGGGTATCCGGCTCGGGCCCCGGGTGCCGTGCATCGCATGCTCGACACTGGGCGCGAGGGTGTCGAAGTGCAACCACCACATCGCGGCGAGCAACGCGATGCCGAGGACGGAGCCGGTGATGACCGGCCCGGTCAGGGCGAGCCGGTCGAAGCGGCCCGGTCCCAGCCCCAGCGCGATGACCGCCTCACCGAGGGCGATCAGGATGATCAGGGCGTGCCGCTCCGCCCAGTGCCCCGCCGAGGCGACCCCCCAGCGGGCGTACGGCAGGAACAGGCCGACCGAGTACTCGACCAGCAGGGCGGCGCCCCACAGCGTCAGGCGTGCGGCGAGGACCGCGTCGGCCGGAACCCACCAGGGCGCGGTGGTGGCCAGCCCGACCAGCAGGGCGGCCAGCACCGCCGGGGCGGTGATGACGACCAGTTGCCGGCGGGAACGGCCCGCCCGGCTGAGCACGTAGAGGAACCCGGCCGACGTGAGGCCGCGTACGGCCAGGTAGGAGACCGCGAACACCACCGGGCCGGGCAGGTCGTCGGGTTGGTCGATGAAGGCCTGCGG
Organism: Micromonospora sp. NPDC047707; assembly: GCF_040704235.1. Classification (NCBI taxonomy): domain Bacteria; kingdom Bacillati; phylum Actinomycetota; class Actinomycetes; order Micromonosporales; family Micromonosporaceae; genus Micromonospora; species Micromonospora sp. NPDC047707. The sequence goes on along the minus strand of NZ_JBEYSU010000021.1, from coordinate 33,237 downwards.
AATGGTGATCGCCAGGATGAACGCCGCCGCCATGATGCCGAAGCCGAGCGGCGGCAGGAACCCGTGGTCGGCGCGGACGACGTTGCCGAGCGACGCGAACCCGGTCCAGCAGAACCAGAGCAGCGCCAGGACGATCGTGCCGGACAGCACGGAGACGGGGGTCAGTTCCCGGGACACGAGACCGGTCACGTTGAGGAACGCGAAGACGAAGATCAGGTCGTAGAACAGCTCCAGCCGGGTGACCCGGCTGCCGGGTGCCACCGGCATGAGCCACCGCGAGCGGCGGAGGGGCGGCGGAACGCTCACCCGGTCAGTTTCCGTCCGCGATGCTGGCCCAGGGGCGGTTTCACCACAGCCGACCGCCTGCGCTGACCGGCTCGGTCAGAAGTCGGCCGGACGGCCTGCCGGTGGCGCAGACCATCCACTACTCCGCGTCGACGCTGGAGAAGCATCCGGACGCGTGACCGTCATGACTGTTCGTCGTCGACGACGTCGGTGCGGTCGTCGTGCGTGACCGTCACCTCCAGATGCTCGTCCGGCTGGGGTGCCTGGGCCACGGTGTGGTGCGGGTCGCCGTCGGGCGAGAACAGCACCCGGTCGGTCTTCGGGCTCTTCTCCCGGCCCTCCTCCGGCTCGGTCACGGCACTCTCCCTCCGGTCCGGTCGCGTCCCTGCCCACGCTATGCCCCGCCCGGGGGCCCGGCGCGGGAATCCGCCGTCTGCGACGCCATCGGGTGTCGCCCGTGCCCGCCGTCGCGGGCAGGGCAGGTCGGTACGGATGACACCCTCGGGAGCGGTGGCCGCCGGAGACGGATCGTCACCGCCACACGGTGACGGTCCCGGCAGCCAGCGCCTTCTTCCCGTCGAACGCGCGGTACGGGTGCGGGGCGAACTCCGCGGCGAGGTCGCCGGACGAGAACAGGATGACGGTTCCCTCGACGGTGACCAGCTGCGGTGGCGTCGCCTCGACGGCCTGCCGGGTCAGCACGAGCAGTGGGCCGTCGCTCAGGTCGACGTCCCGGACGACGATCGCGCCCTCGTCGATGACCCGCTCGACGGCGGCGGTCACGGTGAGCCGGTCGCCGACGGCGGCACGGGCGAGCGTGCTCGGCGGGCTGGTGCTGGCGGGCCGCCGCGGCGGTTCGGGGCCGGGGTCCCGGGAGCAGCCGCCCGACAGCAGGGCGGCGACCAGTCCCGCGGCGATCGCCGCGCGGCGGACGCCGTGCTGCCCGACCATGGTGATCACCTGCCTTCGTCGTGACCGTCGACAGTGCTCCTGTCACCAGGAACGCTCCGAGGTGTGACGGCCGTCGCGCGGCAACGTGACGGTCGTGTGACAACACCGGGCGGGCTCCCGATCGGAGTTTTCGCCGGCCGGGGGCCGGGTAGCGCGATGGTCGACCGGGGCTCCGGCTCCGATGTCGACCGACAGCGACACGGCGCCCGCGAGGGTGCCGGACCGGGAGGGGGCAGGGCGGTGCGTTGTCTGCAACGGCGTTACCGGCTCGACGAGCCGGTCGGCCGGGGAGGCATGGCGACCGTCTGGCGCGGCTACGACCTGCGGTTGCAGCGTACCGTGGCGGTGAAGCTGTTGTCGTCGGCGCTGGGCGACCCGGCGGCCCGGGACCGGATCCGCCATGAGGCGTTGGCCGCCGCCCGTTTCGACCACCCGAACGTCGCCCGGGTCTACGACTACGGCGAGCAGTGGCACCTGACCCGCACCCCCACTCCGTTCCTGGTGATGGAGTTCGTCGACGGGCGGACCCTGGCCGCCCGGCTCCGCGGTGACGGGCCGCTCCCGGCACCGGAGGTGCTGCGGGCCGGTCGGCAGGTGGCGGCGGCCCTCGCCGCCGCCCACGCGCACGGCGTGGTGCACCGCGACGTCAAGCCCGGCAACATCATGCTCACCCGAAGCGGGGTGAAGGTCGTCGACTTCGGAATCGCCGCCGGCGTGGGCGAGGACGTGGCGGACCCGGACGGGCTGGTCTGGGGTACGCCGGCCTACCTGCCGCCGGAGCAGGCGGCCGGCGCGGAGGCGGCGCCGGCGGGCGACGTGTTCGCGCTCGGCGTCGTCCTCGCCGAGTGCCTCACCGGTCAGGTGCCGGAGCGGGCCCCCCACGAACCGGCAGCCAGCGTCGCCCTCCCGGGGCTCGCGGCGCCCCACGTGGAGCTGGTCCGCGCGTGCCTGGAGACGGATCCCGGCCGGCGGCCGACAGCGGCGGAGCTGGCGTCGGCGCTCGGGCCGCTCACCGGGACGACCGTGGCGGTGGACCCGACGGCCGGTGGTGCCCGACCCGCGGTGCCCGCCCGGACCGTCCCGGGCCCCACCCGGCGCGCGCGCCCGCGGGTCGCGAGCCGGCCGGCGCGAGGCGTACGCCGTGGCGTTCGCCTCGCGGCTCCCGCCGCGGCGGCCGCCGCGCTCGCCGGGCTGTTGCCGGGACTGGTCACCGCCGAGGACCGATCCGCCGACCCGGCCCCGTCCGGGGCCGGCTGCCGAACCCGCTACCTGGCGCAGCAGGGAGCCGACGGCGGCTTCACGGCACGGATCACCGTGACGGGCATCGGCGGTCCGGGCACGCAGCACCGCACGCTGACCTTCACCCTTCCGGAGGGGCAGCGGCTCCTCGACGTCGTCGGCGCCGCCTGGACCCGGGACGAGCGGCGGGTGACGCTCCGCCTCGCCGAGCCGCCCGTACCGGGAGGGGACCTGACCGCGACGCTGCACGGCCGGGCGGACACCGGTGGACACGAGCCACCCCGCCGGTTCACGGTGGGCGACGTCGTCTGCGACCGCACGGGCACGCACGTCCGGACGTCCGTGCTCCCGTCCGTCGCGGCCGTCCCGGCCGCGGCGCCGACGGGGACGGCCGGCCGGGGCTCCGCCGGCGGGCCACCGGCGGGCGACGCCCGCAGCAGTGGTCGCGGAGCGGGCGGGGCGCCCGTGCCGCCGTCACCGTCGGTGACCACTCCGTCCGGCGCCGCGCCGACGCCGACGCCGCCGTCGGACCCACCGACCACCGCGCCGCCGACCAGCGCGCCGCCGCCGTCGGAGCCGCCGGTCACGTCGGTCCCGTCGGCCACGTCGGAGCCGCCGGTGACGTCGGAGCCGTCGGCCACGTCCGAGCCGCCGGTGACGGCGGAACCGACGCCCACCCCGCGAACCACCACGTCGTCCGAAGCTGCCGAGCCCACCCCGCCCGCGCTGCCACCGACGTCGGTCGAGCCGTCCGTCACCGGTGGGGGCTCCCGGACGTCCGGGAGTGCGGCGTGAGGGAAGGGGTACGACGTTGAGACGACGATCCCGAGAGGAGAAGCCATGACCGGCACCACCATGCCGATGCTGGAGACGTACCCGAAGTCGATCAACCTGGACCGTAAGAGGCTGGCCGCGGTGATCGACGCCCTCAACGACTGCGCGCAGGCCTGCACCGCCTGCGCCGACGCCTGCCTGAGCGAGGACATGGTCGCCGAACTGGCGAAGTGCGTCCGCACCAACCTGGACTGCGCCGACGTGTGCACCACGACGGCACGGGTCCTGTCCCGGCACACCGGGTACGACGCGAACATCAGCCGCAGCCTGCTGGAGGCGTGCGCGACCGCCTGCCGGGCGTGTGGCGACGAGTGCGCCCGGCACGCGGACCGGCACGAGCACTGCCGGATCTGCGCCGACGCCTGCCGCGCCTGCGAGCAGGCATGCCGGGACCTGCTGGCGACGATGAGCTGATCCGGGCACGACGTCCCGCGCCGGCTCGGGTACCGGACCGGCGCGGGACGTGCCGTACCGTCAGCGCTTGGCCTGCTGCTTGGCCAGCTGCGGGTCGGCGCCCCTGCCGACCCGGCGCAACGCGTCGCGGAGCTGGTCCTCGGTCATCTTCGAGTTGCCCTCGATGCCCGCGTCGTGGGCCTTCTGGCGCAGGTCGTGGAGCCGTTCGCGGTCACCCATGTCAACCTCCCCGTGTCGGCTGCGGCACAAGGACGCGCTCGTGCCGCCCGGACCCTGGCGTTCCCGCCCGTCCCGCCGGCAAACCGTCAGCGCAGCAGACCGTCCGCGCCGGCCGTCGTCATCCGCTGCCGTACCGGCGGGGAGGCATGGACGACCCGCACCATCGTCCCGGTCCGCTCCGCCTCGAGGGCGGCGGCGGTGACGGCGGCGGCGGCGGACGGCTCGACGTCGACCACGCCGGAGAGGTCGAGGTGCACCTCCCGGGGCCGGTCGCGCAGCACCCGGTGCAGCGCGTCGCGGAGAGTGTCGACGTCCGCGCCGCGCATGCCGCCCCGTAGTACCAGGACCACGACGCCGGCGGACAGGATGGTCACGGTGATCGACATCGACGCCACGGGGACCTCCAGGCCGAAGCGGGGCTCGTTGCTCGGGATCAGGGCCGGCCCCCGGACGCCGCGGACCCGGCCCGCCCGCTCAGCTGGGCGACCGCTTCGGCGCGGCTGTCGTACACCGGGAACATCCCGTCGAGGCGTAGCGTCCGCAGGACGGTGCGGAGGAACGGCGACGGCGCGGCGAGGCTCACGGTGGCGCCGCGGGCGGCGGCGTCGCGGTGCGCGCGGACCAGCAGGCCCAGCCCGGTCGAGTCGATCAGGTGCACGTGGGTGAGATCCACGACGACGTGCCCGCCCATGTCGGTCGCGTGGCGCAGGGCGGTGCGCATGGTGTCCTCGCCGTCGACGTCGATGTCGCCCGCGCACGTGATCACGGTCGCGTCCCCACGGTGGTCGATTCCGAGGATCCCGCCGGTCCCCGGCCCGTCCGGCACCGCGTGGCCGGACCTCGCCGCCATGGTGCAGTGGGCGCATCGGTGGGGGCCGTCGGCGAGGGGCGAGCCGCTCCAGCCGTGGTCGGCGACCATGGTCCAGACCACGCCACCGTCCGCCGGGCCGCCTCCCGTTTCGACGACCGTGTCCCCGCAGATGTCGCAGACCAGTGTCGTTCGCTCGTCGCCCCGGACGACCGTCATCGTGCCGGTCCCTCCTTCAGCTGCGGGCTCACCGGGTACGGTGTCGCCGCCTCCGTCGGGCCCGCGACGCATCCGTTCAGCCCACAACCTGCCGGCCCAGATTCGCGGTCACCCTTCGGCCGCATGACGGTTGTGTGACAAATCCGGTACCCGTCGGCGGGCACGGTCATCGTGGTTGTTCAGCAGGGGCCCGACCGGGAACCGACAATTCAGAACGCGCGGTGGCGCGGGTGCGGGATCCAGCCGAGGAACCGCTCCCGCAGGGCGGCCGGCGGCGACCGCAGGTCCGCGGTGGCGGCGGTCAGGCAGGCCGCCAGGTAGACACTGAGGTTGGCCGGCTGCGGCCCGTACTCCCGGAGCAGCAACTGGCGGCGGGTCGGGCACGGCCAACTCTGCCCGCAGTCCCGGCATACCCACGCGGGAGTCACCGGATCGTGACGTTCCGACACCGCTCACCTCCGCCGAGCGTCGCCGCCGGGAGGGCGGCCGGGGCTCGCGGTCACGTAACGAGAGCGGACACGGCGGGGTTCCGGCGGTACGACACACGGGCCCGAAGCCCGACCGACCGGGGGACCGCCGGCCGCCTGACGGCGTACGCACCGTGACCGACCGCCGTCGCGGGCGCGTCGATCGGAGCCCCCGGCCACCCGCTGCCTCAGCGGGCGGGGCCGCCCGGAAGCACCGGGGGTGCCACCCGGGCAGCACGCCTGGGGCAGGCCGAGACAGATCTGTCGCAGCCGGTCGAGAAGCTCGGGTGGGACATCCCCAGGTCCGGTCACGTCCGCACGTCAACCCGCACCTCCGACACCGCCCCGGCGCGGCGAGCCGACCCGGTCCCGGCGCAGGACGGTCACCAGCACGCCCAGCGCGACCGCCTGGACCGTCGCGGTCACCGCCACGAGCAGCGGCACGGACGTCTCGTACAGCCCGCCGGTCAGCGCGCCACCCACGGCCGCCGCGACGCCGACCACCGCTCCGAAGACGCCGTAGGCCGTCGCGCGCCGGCCCGGACCCACCAGATCCGCGACGGTGGCCTTCAACGTCGACTCCTGCACGCCGAGCACGGCGCCCCACACCAGCACGCCGGCCACCGCCGGCCCGACCGTGGGGGAGAAGGCGAGCGCGGGGACGGTGGCGGCCACGATCGGCAGGACGACCAGGATCCGCGCGCCGTACCGGTCGTACGCCCACCCGGTGGCGACGGCGGCGACCGCGTCGACGACCATCGCGGCGGCGTAGAGCACCGGCACCGCCGTCGCGGGCAGCAGGTCCGCCTCCACCAGGTGGAAGGAGAGCACCCCGAAGGTGGCGAAGCCGGTCATGGTCAGCCCCGCGAAGGCGGCGTACACCCAGAACCTGCCCGGCAGTCGGCTCGCCTCCCGCGGCGCCGCCCGGTCCCGCCGTCGCGGCCGCTCGGGGGGCCCGCCGCTCTCGTAGCGGGTCGGGTGCGGAACCCGCATCCGCAACCACACCAGGACGATGAGAGTGAGCGCTCCCGGCACCGCGAGCGCGAGCAGCGCCGGCCCGTAGTCGCCGCCGCTCGCCGCCAGCACGGCGGCCACGGCCAGCGGCCCGACCAGCGCTCCCGCCTGGTCCAGTGCCTCGTGCGCCGCGAAACCGCGACCGCGACCGGTCACGGCGGCGGCGTGGGAGAGCAGCGTGTCCTTGGCCGGCTGGCGGATTGCCTTGCCCACCCGTTCCGCGACGACCAGCGTTCCGGCCACCCAGACCACCGAGGCGACGCCCAGCAGCGGGACGCTCACGACGGTGAGCCCGTACCCGGCGAGGGCCCACGCCCAGAAACGGCCGGTACGGTCCGCCAGCGGCCCGGACACCAACCGCAGCACCAGCGCGGACGCCTCGCCCACGCCGGTGATGACGCCCACCGTCAGTGCGCTCGCCCCCAGGCCGGCCAGGAGCGGCCCGGTGATCGACCGCGCGCCCTCGTAAACGACGTCGGCGAGCATCGCCACGACACCGAACCAGAGCACGAACCGCCACGCCGACAGGGGCGGACGGGCGGGATCGCTGTCGGAAGGGCCGGCCAATCGCGGCATGACCTCAGTCTGCCGCCCGGCCTGCCCGTTTACCGTCAGTCGGGCAGCAGCGGCATCTCCACGCCGGGGTCCCGGCCGAGCAGGGTCGCCCGGGTCAGCGCGGCCGAGCCGAAGCGGCTGCGCACCGCGTCCACGGCGGCGTCCAGGTCGGCCCCCGGGTCGCGTTCGAACGGCAGCGGCGGCTGGACCGGGGCGTCGTCCAGGTTGCCGACCGAGACGCCGATCAGCGTGACGCCTCGCCGCTCGATCTCCGGCAGCGCCGCCCGCAGCAGCGACCGCGCGGTGGCCAGCAGCGGCGCCGTGTCCGCCGTCGCCTTGCCAATCGTGTGCGAGCGGGTCGCCCGCGTGTAGTCGGCGAAGCGCAGCCGCAGCATCATGGTGCGCCCCGAGCGGGCGGCCGCCCGCATCCGACGGGTCACCCGGTCCACCAGACCGGAAAGGATCGCGTCCAGGTCGGCGGGGGAGTGCGGGCCGCGGCCGAGGGCGTGCTGCGCGCCCATCGACGACCGCCGGCGCCCCACCTGCACCGGCCGCGGGTCGCGGTTGTGCGCCAGCGCGTGCAGGTGCCGGCCGGCTCCCGCGCCGAGCAGCGTCACCAGCGTCGCCTCCCCGAGCCGGGCCACCTGACCGACGGTGCGGACGCCCCGCTCGCGCAGCTTCGCCGCCGTCACCGGGCCCACGCCCCACAGCCGCTCGACCGGCAACGGGTGCAGGAACGCCAGTTCCTGCCCGGGTGGGACGACAAGAAGCCCGTCGGGCTTGGCGACGCCGCTGGCCACCTTGGCGAGGAATTTCGTCCGGGCGACGCCGACCGTGATCGGCAGGCCGACCTGCTCGCGGACCTCCCGGCGCAGCCGGACGGCGATGTCGGCCGGTGGACCCGCCAGCCGGCGCAGGCCGCCCACCTCGAGGAACGCCTCGTCGACCGAGAGCCCCTCCACCAGCGGCGTGGTGCGCCGGAAGATCTCGAACACCGCGCGGCTGGCCGCCGTGTACGCCGCCATCCGGGGCGGCACCACGACCGCGTCGGGGCAGAGCCGGCGGGCCTGCCGGCCGTTCATCGCGCTGCGGACGCCCCGCGCCTTGGCCTCGTAGCTGCAGGCGAGCACCACGCCGCCGCCGACGATGACCGGCCGGCCGCGAAGGCGTGGGTCGTCCCGCTGCTCCACCGACGCGTAGAACGCGTCCAGGTCGGCGTGCAGGACGGTGGCCTCGGTCGACACGCACCCATGTTCGCACACATGTTCTAATTCGTGCGACGACCTGCCGGAACGCCGCCGCTCACCGCTCCGGTCGTTCCAGCAGGCCCTTGAGCCGTGCCAGGTCCTTGCGGTTCGCCCGGCGCATCGCCCCGGCCAGCACCGGGGCGGCGATCGAGGCGAAACCGCTCGGCTCGCCCCGGTTGCGCAGCGTCATGCGGGTGCGGCCGCCGTCCAGCGCTTCCCAGCGGTAGGTGGTCTCCATCGGGAAGGGGCCCTCCGCCGTGCGCATCACCAACCGGTCGTCGGGCACCAGGTCGACGATCTCGTACGTGTAGGCCAGCCGACGGCCGAGGAACTGCGCCACGAACGCCACCCGCGAGCCGACCCGCGGCGGCGGGGGCGTCAGCCACTCCACCGACCCGATGTTCACGTACCAGGCCGGAGCGTTCGTCGGGTCGCCCGCGAACGCCGCCACCCGGGCGACCGGACGGTCGATGACGACCTCCGACACCACGTCCACCGCCACGGCGACCTCCCGACAGCCAGCACCCGGAACCTCCAGACGCCCGTCCAGTCTCCCAGCTGGGGCGGGACCGGTCGGGCGGGTGCCGGTCGGATCGGCGGGAGCCGGGCAGCCTACAGGTCCGCGAACGGAGCCGCGTACGCGAACTCGCCCTTGATGGTGTCCCGCCAGGCCGTCATCGGGCGGGCCTGGAAGTGGGCGCCCCACGCCGGCACCGGTGGGGTGACGCCCAGGTCGACCGCGGGGCGGAACCCGAACCGCGGGTAGTAGTCGAGGTGGCCGAGGAGCACCACGAGCGGCTCGTCGAGCGCGTCGGCGGCGCCGAGCACGGCGTGCATCAGCGCCGACCCGACCCCGCGCCGCTGCCGGACCGGCAGCACCCCGAGCGGCCCGAGCCCCAGTGCGACCGGCTCGCCGTCGACGTGCCCACGGGTGGCCACGACGTGCCCCACCACCTCGCCGTCGACGACGGCGACCAGGGAGAGCGCCGGCAGCCAGCCGGCGTCGGCGCGCAGCGCGTCGACCAGGGCGGCCTCCACCGGTACGGCGTCCGGCCGCTGCGGGTCCGCGAACGCGGCGGCGTGCACGGCGTGGATGGCGGCGATGTCGGCGGGGGACTCACGTCGGATCAGCACCGCGTCACCGTAGGCGAGACCCGCCCGGCGGCGCCCGCGATTTTTCGTGGTCAGCCCACCGCGGTCGGGGAGGGGGGTGCGCTGCTGCCCTGCGGCGCCTCGGCCGTCATCAGCCGGACGATCTCGGCCCGGTCGGCGGCCGACGGGAGTCCCCACCCGGGGCGGTACCCGTACACCTGGTCCAGCGGGGTGGAGGCGGTACGCCCGTCGAGGACCTCGATTGAGCCCGTGTCGATCAGCCCGGGGTGCTCGACGCCGCACGCCTCGGCCACCTTCATCAGGTCGCGCCGCAACGTACGGATGTAGTTCGCGGCCCGCACCGACTTGCGGGCGGGGTCGAGGCCCCGGGCCAGCCACGCGTTCTGGGTGGCGACGCCGGTGGGGCAGGTGTCGGTGTGGCACTTCTGGGCCTGGATGCAGCCGATGGCCAGCATCGCCTCACGGCCGACGTTCACCATGTCGGCGCCGAGGGCGAACGCCACCACGGCGTTGTCCGGCAGGCCGAGCTTGCCCGCGCCGACGAAGACGACCTGCTCGTGCAGGCCCCGCTCGGCGAAGACCCGGTGGACCCGCGAGAAGCCCTGCTGGAACGGCAACGACACCGAGTCGGTGAAGATCAAGGGCGCGGCGCCCGTGCCGCCCTCGCCGCCGTCGACCGTCACGAAGTCCACGCCGCGCCCGGTGTCGCGCATCAGCGTGGTCAGCTCCTCCCAGAAGCCGAGGTCGCCGACGGCGGACTTGATGCCCACCGGCAGGCCGGTCTCGGCGGCGAGCAGTTCCACCCAGTCCAGGAGGCTGTCGCAGTCGGAGAACTCGGCGTGCCGCGACGGGCTGACGCAGTCCCGACCCTGGGCGATTCCGCGGGTCGCGGCGATCTCGGCGGACACCTTCGCCGCCGGCAGCAGGCCGCCGAGGCTCGGCTTCGCGCCCTGGCTGAGCTTGATCTCCAGCGCCTTGACCGGCGCGCCGGCGACCAGGTCCTTGAGTCGTTCCAGGCTGAACCGGCCGTGCTCGTCGCGGCATCCGAAGTACGCGGTGCCGATCTGGAAGACCAGGTCACCGCCCTTGCGGTGGTACGGCGACAGCCCGCCCTCACCGGTGTTGTGCAGGCAGCCGGCCAGGGCGGCGCCCCGGTTCAGCGCCTCGACCGCCCTGCCCGAGAGGGAGCCGAAGCTCATGCCGGAGATGTTGACCACCGACTCCGGACGGAACGCGCGGGCCCGGCCCCGGGCGGCGCCGAGCACCTTCGCGCAGGGGAGCGTGACGTCGTGCCCGGCGCCGGGGGACGACGGCGGCACCGCCCGGCCGAACGTGCGGTGCTTGATGATCGGGTACCCGGGGGTGTACTCGATGTCGTTGTCCGTGCCGAACCCGAAGTAGTTGTTCTGCTCCTTCGCCGACGCGTACACCCAGCGTCGCTGGTCGCGCGTGAACGGTCGCTCCTCGTTGTTGCCGGCCACGATGTACTGGCGCAGCTCCGGCCCGATCGACTCCAGCAGGTAGCGGGCGCGACCGAGGACCGGGAAGTTGCGCAGCAGCGCGTGGTCACGTTGCAGCAGGTCGCGCGCGGCGAGAGCGGCCACGGCGGCGACGGCGGCGGGTACGGCTCGGTTGGCCCAGCTCATGCCGCTGTTGTTCTCCGCCCGGCCGGTACGCCAAACGCGGTCCGGCGGGTCAGGGCGTCGGCGCGGTGATGTTGACCATCCACTGGATGCCGAACCGGTCGACGCACATGCCGAACTCGTCGCCCCACATCTGCTTCTCCAGCGGCATGACGACGGAGCCGCTCGCGGACAGTTCGTCCCAGTAGCCGCGCAACTCGTCGGCGTCGTCGCCGCTCAGGCTGATCGAGATGTTGGTGCCGGGCCGGTGCTCCATGCCGGGCGCCAGGTCGGAGGCCATCAGCACCAGGCCGACGGGGGAGCGCAGCAGGGCGTGCATGACCTTGTCGGCGATCGCCGGGTCGTTCTCGCCGAACTCCCCGAAGGTGGTCACGGTGAGGTCACCGCCGAAGACCGAGTGGTAGAGCTTCATCGCCTCCCGGGCGTTGCCGGGGAAGTTCAGGTACGGGTTGAGCTGCGTCTGCACCGCGTCCTCCTTCGTCGGCCTCCGCGCCATCGTCGCGAAGGGGTGGCAGGGTGACCAACGAGGCGGACGAACGCGAGTTCCGTGCCGGCGCGGGGAGATGCTGCCGCGTCCCCCGCGCCGGCACCGTCGCTCAGTCGTCCTTGCGGAAGGACTGGCGGACGACCCCGCCCACCAGCACACACCACGTGCTGGTGTTGACCTTGCCGTTGTCGGGCAGCCGGTGCAGGACCTGCACGTCCTTCACGGCCTGGCGGGTGGCGCGGTCGTACTGGCCGGTGACGGTGACCTCGGCGTAGCCCTTGGCGTTGAGGATGAACTGCACCGCGGCGACCGGCAGGCCGGAGGCGCGGTGGTCCAGCTCGGGCGCGAGGGTCTCCCAGGTGGGCGTGGTGAGGGTGGCGTCGACGTCGACCGGGATGCCGTTGCGGGCCTGCCAGTCCTGCACGGCGGCGACGGTGGCCGCGTCGAAGACGCTGGTCGGGGTCACCGCGTACCCGTGGTGGGCGAGCAGGTACTGCACCACCCGCACCGACGGCGACCCGACGAACCGCCACAGGTCCGGCCAGCGGCGGGCCGGCACGTCGGCCAGGCGCGTGCCGAGCGCGGCGAAGACCCGGCGGCGCAGCATCGGGAACTGTCGGTAGAAGGCGGCGCCGGGGCACAGCGTGTTGCGGAAGTCCCAGTGGCCGAAGATGTCGTGGGCGTGCAGCCCGTACTGCCGGCAGATGGTCGTGCAGAGTTTGACCAGCGAGTCGAGCAGCGCCTCGGGCGGCGTCTCGGTGACGTACGTGCCCTCGTTCTCGATGCCGATGGCGCGGCCGTTCTCGCCCGGGCAGTGCGCGGAGACCATCTGCCGGTCGCCGGCCTGGAGCCGTTCCAGGCTGCCCCGCCGTCCCTCGAGGACGTACCCGCCGCGGCTGACGGTGAAGTGCTGGCCGGTGTCGGACCAGCCGTTGCCGTCGATGTGCAGGTTCTGGCAGTCGCGGGCCAGCTTGATGGCCTGCGCCTCGCTGTAGTCGGTGACGTTCGGGAACGCCATGTGGTGCACGATGATCTTGTTGGTCGGGATCGCGCTGACCACCAGGGGGTCCTTGGGTGGCCGCGCGCCCCACTCGTCGCAGCTGTAGATCCAGTCCAGGTCGGCGCCCGGGTCGGCGTGGGCGGTGGCCGGGAAGGCGAGTTCACTGCCGACGACCGCCACGGTGGCGGCGCCGAGGCCGGCCCGCAGCAGCGTGCGTCGGTCCAGTTCGCTCTGCTCGACGTGCATGGCATCTCCTCCGCGCCCGGCACGCGGGGGTGGGAGTGAGCCGCGTGAAAACCAGCTCCAAAGGCCGGGCGTGAGGTGGAGAATATTGCCAGGACGCCGGCAGCGCTAGGGCCTGTGCCGATCGGACCCTCGTCAGAGGACCTGGGAGAGGAACCGGCGCAGGCGCGGATGCCGGGCGGAGTCGAACACCGCGGCTGGCGCACCCGCCTCCAGCACCACGCCCCGGTCCATGAAGGCGACCGTGTCGGCCACCTCCCGGGCGAAGCCCATCTCGTGCGTGACCACCACCATCGTCATGCCCCCCGCGGACAACTCCGCCATCAGCGACAGCACGCCCTTGACCAGCTCGGGGTCCAACGCCGACGTCGCCTCGTCGAAGAGCATCACCTGCGGCTGCAACGCCAGCGCGCGGGCGATGGCGACCCGCTGCTGCTGCCCGCCGGAGAGCTGTGCCGGCCGCGCGTCCGCCTTGGCGGCGAGGCCGACCCGGTCCAACTCGTGCCGGGCCACCGCGACGGCCTCGTCCTCGGACAGCTTCCGGATCCGCCGGAGCGCGAGGGTGACGTTGCGCAGCACGCTCATGTGCGGGAACAGGTTGAACTGCTGGAACACCATGCCGACCCGCTGCCGCAACCGGTCCGGGTCGTCGCCCAGGACGCTGCGGCCGTCGAGGAGCACGTCACCGCGGTCCGGCTCGATCAGCCGGTTGACCGTCCGCAGCAACGTGGACTTGCCGGAGCCCGACGGGCCGATCACGCAGGCGGTCGCCCCGCGCGGGACGTCCAGGTCGACGCCGCGCAGCACGCGGTTCGCGCCGAACGCGAGGTGCACGTCGCGGAGGCTCACACTGACCGACGTACTCATCGGGGGCTCCCCTCCACCGCGCCGGCGGGCGTCAGGTCGCCGTCCTCGTCACCGGGTGGGCCGGCCGGACGCCCGTGCCGCAGCCGCCGGTCGATCCAGTTGACGGCATGGGTCAACGGCACGGTCAGCGCCAGGTAGAACAGGCCGGCCAGCAGCAGCGCAGACTGGTTGCCGGTGTTCGCCGCGTGGTCCTGCCCGATCCGGAACAGCTCCCGCTGGCTGGCCAGCAGGCCGAGGAAGTACACCAGGCTGGAGTCCTTGATCAGCGCGATGAGCTGGTTGACCCACGCGGGCAGCACGCGGCGGACGCCCTGCGGGATGATCACCACCCGCATCGCCTCGGCCCACGAGAAGCCGAGGGCCCGGGCGGCGTCCAGTTGGGCGGCCTCCACCGACTGGATGCCGGACCGGAAGATCTCCCCGATGTACGCCGCCGCGATCAGCGACAGCGCCAGGATGCCGAGCGGGTACGGGTTCGGGCCCCACACCTCCATCCCCAGTGGCGCCAGCCCGACGCCGATCAGGAGGATCGTCGCCGCCGCCGGCAGGCCGCGGAAGACGTCGGTGTAGACGCGGGCCGGCCAGCGCAACCATCGGGTACGCGAGATGCCCGCGACCGCCAGCAGCATGCCCAGCAGCGAGCCGAGCAGGGCGGCGGAGACCGCCAGGACCAGCGTGTTGGGCAGCCCGACGGTCAGCATCTCGGGCAGCGCCTCGCGCATGGAGTCCCAGTCGAAGAAGGTCTCCCACAGGGTGCTCAACGGATCCATCAGTCGCCTCTCCTACCGCCCCGCTCGCTCTCTCCTGTTAAGAAGGGGCCCCTTCACCTCGCCAGGCGTTAACAAGGGGCCCTTCCTTGTCAGCCGACCGGTACCGTGCCGCTGCCGGGCTTGAAGTCCGGCGGGATCGGTCGGCCGGGGTAGTACTGCTGCTGCAGCCGGCTCCAGGTGCCGTCGGCGATGACCTCGTCGAGCGCCTTGTCGAGGGCCGCGCGCAGCTTGTCGTTGTCCTTGGCGAACGCGTACGCGGTCGGGGCCGGGCTGAGCTCCTTGGCCGCCACCTTGATCTTGCCGTTGCTCTCCGCGGCGGACGTGTCGCCGATCTCCGCCGGGGCGATCCAGGCGTCGGCGGTGCCCGCCTTGAGCTGGTTGATCGCGCCGTTGTAGTCCGGCACCCGCACCGGGTCGAGGCCCTCGCGGGTGGCGTAGTCGTCCTGCACGGTGCCCTGGACGACCACCACCCGCCTGCCTTCGAGCTGGTCGAATCCGGTGATGGTGGAGCCGGCCGGCACGTCGAGTCCGAAGTAGCCGAAGTCGTAGCCGTTACCGAAGTCGACGGTCCTCTTCCGCGCCTCGGTGATGGTGATCGACGAGCTTCCAACATCGAACTTGCGGTTCGCCACCTGGGCGAGCAGCGCCGAGAAGTCGGTGCCGACGAACTCCACCTTCAGGCCGATCCGGTCGGCCGCCGCGACCAGCAGGTCGTTGTCGAAGCCGGTGAACGTCCCGTCCTTCAGGTAGACGTTCGGCGGTGCGTCGGTGAGCGTGCCGGCCCGCAGCACGCCGGGCTGGAGCAGGCCGTACGGGTTGTCCGCCGAGCCGGTGGCGTCGTCACCGCCGCAGGCGGCGAGGGTGGCGGCGCCGAGGACGGCGGCGACGGCGAGGGCGGCGGCCCGGGTCAGGGCAGGAAGGAATCGCACAGGTGTCTCCGAGAGGGGTGTCCGGGCGGGCACGGGCGTGCGCCGCCGGCGGTGCGCCGGTGGGCGGACCGCTGGGATGGTTCGGTGCGAGGGAGTGGGGCGCTCAGCTACACGCGGCGCTGCAGACCCGCATCATGTCGACGTGACGACGCCGGGTCAGGGCCGGCGGGGCGACGGTGCGGACGGACATGGCTCTCCTCCAGGTCGGTGCTGACCTGGGGTGCCAGGCCACGCTTGCACCGGAGCCCGCTCCGGTGCCCGGTCCTCACCCGGGGCACCCCTACGTGGACGAGGGTTGCCGGCCAGCAAGCCGGGGCTTCGCGCTGGCGCTCATGACCTGGACCGAGACTAGCAGCGCGTGACGATCCGCCGTCCAGCCGTTATGACCACCCTCACGTGCCGCCGGGCCTGCGGATTCGTCACTCCTCGATGGCCCCGCCGACCCGGCGCAGGTGCGCCCGGAACGTGTACCCCGGGTCGGCGTCGCGGCGGGCCAGGTACTCCGCGAAGGCGGTCTGCTCCCGCAGCGTCTCGCCGGCCCGGATGCGCTGGGCCTGGACGCGCTCGGTGCGGCGGATCCGCTCGGCGGTCGCGGACACCTCCTCGGCCCGGGCGGCCGGGACGAACAGCACCCCGTCGTCGTCCGCCAGCACCAGGTCCGCGCCGTCGACCACGTGCGGGCCGACCCGGGCGCTGGTCAGCGTCTCGGGACCCCGGTCGTCGAGTCGCATCGGGCCCAGCGGCAGCGCGCCGTAGCTGAAGACCGGCACGCCGATCTCCACCAGCTCGGGGGTGTCGCGGTGCAGGCCCCACACCACCAGCCCGGCGACCCCGGCCGCCGCGGCCTCCAGCACCGCCAGGTCACCCACGCACGCCTCGTCCGTCCGCCCGGCGTTGTCGATCACCAGCACCTCACCGGGCGCCGCCCGGGTGTACGCCTCCAGGAACACGTCCACGCTTCCGTGGTGGCGGACCGGCAGCACCCGCCCCGCGACGCGCTGGCCGGCGACGACCGGCCGGATCCCGGCGGGCGCGGCCCGCAGCGGCAACCCCAGCCGTACGCACGCGTCGGCCACCAGCGGCGTGGACAGGTCGGTGAACGGCTCCGGCATCCGACGTCCTCCCTCGGGGCGGTCGAGCACCCATCGTAGGGACGGACAGCGGTGGCGGAGCGAGATCCAATCTCCGGCCGCTGGCCCGAGCCCGGACCGGCTCGCGCCGGCTTCCGTGCCCGGACCCGATGCGAGGTGTGCCGGGCGAGGTCGGGGGTAGTCGCGCGGTCGGAAAGGACCTGGGGAGGTCGGGTGGACTCGTACCCTGCCGTGGAGGCGCACGGGCTGATCGGCGACCTGCAGACCGCGGCGCTGGTGAGCATGGACGGCACGATCGACTGGTTCTGCGCCCCGCGGTTCGACTCGCCGAGCATCTTCGGCGGACTGCTGGACCGGCACCGGGGTGGCTACTTCCAGATCGTGCCGGACGGCGTCGACTACGTGAGCAAGCAGCTCTACCTGCCCGGCACGGCGATCCTGATCACCCGGTTCATGAGCGCGGACGGCGTGGGTGAGCTGGTGGACTTCATGCCGGTGGCGGGAGACCAGCCGACCGACCGGCACCGGCTGGTGCGGCTGCTCCGCATGGTTCGGGGCAGCATGCGGTTCCGGCTCGACTGCCGGCCCCGGTTCAACTACGGCCGTGATCCCTACCAGCTCGAGGTGCACCCCAACGGCAGCATCCTGCGCAGTTCCACGCTCTCCCTCGCCCTGAGTCCCATCCGCTATGCGGAACGGCTGTCCGAGGAGCACGAACGCCAGCGCAGCGAGGACGGCCTGTGTCTCATCGCCACCCTGCACGAGGGCGAGGCCGGGGGTATCCACCTGGAGACCGGCGAATCGCCGGATCCGCCCGGCGCCTACAGCCCCGGCGAGGCGCGGGAACTGCTCGAGGAGACCCGCAACTTCTGGCGGCGCTGGCTGGGCCGCTCCCGGTACACCGGCCGCTGGCGGGAGATGGTGGAGCGGTCCGCGATGACCCTCAAGCTCATGACGTACGCGCCCACCGGGGCGCTGATCGCCGCCCCCACCGCGGGGCTGCCCGAGCACGTCGGCGGCGTCCGCAACTGGGACTACCGCTACACCTGGATCCGCGACGCGTCCTTCTCGGTGCACTCGCTCCTGTGCCTGGGCTTCAAGGACGAGGCGATGCAGTACATGCGCTGGGTCAACGACCGGGTCCGGGACGCCGGGGAGAGCGATCGACCACTGCAGATCATGTACCGCGTCGACGGCTCGCCGGACCTCGCCGAGGAATTGCTCGACCACTTCGAGGGCTACCGCGGCTCGGCGCCGGTGCGCGTGGGCAACGGTGCCGCCAATCAGCTGCAACTCGACATCTACGGAGAGGCGCTCAACGCTCTCCACGTCGCCGACGGCCAGGGACTGCAGCCGGGCCACGAGGGATGGCGGAACACCGCGCGCCTGGTGGACTGGCTCTGCGACAACTGGGACCAGCCCGAGGACGGGATCTGGGAGACCCGCGGCGGCCGGCACGACTTCACCTACGGGCGGCTGATGTCCTGGGTCGCTCTCGACCGGGCCGTCCGGCTCGCGCACCGGCACGGACGCCCCGGCGACACGAACCGCTGGACGGCCGTCCGCGACGACATCTACCACCAGATCATGGCGAGGGGTTTCCGCCCCGGCCGCCAGGCGTTCGTCCAGCACTACGGCACCGAGGTGCTGGACGCGGCGCTGCTCGCCATGCCCGCCGTCGGCTTCGTGTCGCCGACCGACCCGATGTGGCAGTCGACCCTGCGCGCCATGGACGCCGAGCTCGTCTCCGACAGCCTCGTCTACCGCTACAACCCGGAGGCGGCACCGGACGGCCTGGTCGGCAGCGAGAGCACCTTCACCATGTGCACGTTCTGGTACGTCCAGGCCCTCGCCGAGTCCGGCCGGCTCGACGACGCCCGGCTGACCCTCGAGAAGATGTTCACCTACGCCAGCCCGCTCGGCCTCTACTCCGAGGAGATCGCGGCCAGCGGCGAGCAGACCGGCAACTTCCCGCAGGCCTTCAGCCACCTGTCGCTGATCGGCACCGCCGTGAACCTCGACCGGCTGCTCGACTCCCACGCGTGACCCGGCCGGTTCCCCGAGGACTATTCCGCCCCGCAGCGGGAAAGGGCCGCCGCGGAGGCGTACCGATCGGGGGTTTCATGGTAGGCGGTGTCATCGGCGTGGTGATCGCGCTCGCGGTCCTGGTGCTGCTCGGCGTGTTGAGCATCCGGATCGTGCAGCAGTACCAGCGCGGTGTCGTGTTCCGGTTCGGCCGCGTGGTGCAGCCCGTCCGGCAGCCCGGCCTACGGCTGATCATCCCCGTCGCGGACCGGATGGTCCGGGTCAGCATGCAGACCACGGTGATCGACGTGCCGTCGCAGGGCGTCATCACCCGCGACAACGTGACCGTCACCGTGGACGCGGTGGTCTACTACCGCGTCGTGGACCCGGTGAAGGCCCTGGTGAACGTGCGCCAGTACCCGGCGGCGGTGCTGCAGATCTCGCAGACCGCGCTGCGGTCGGTCATCGGCAAGGTGGACCTGGACACCCTCCTCTCCGACCGGGACAGGGTCAACGCCGACCTCAAGTCGGTGATCGACGCCCCGACCGAGGAACCGTGGGGGCTGAACATCGAACGGGTCGAGGTCAAGGACGTCGCGTTGCCGGAGGGGATGAAGCGCTCGATGTCCCGCCAGGCCGAGGCCGAGCGGGACCGGCGGGCGCGGGTCATCGCCGCCGACGGCGAGTACCAGGCGTCCCGGCGGCTGGCCGACGCATCCCGGATGATGGCCGGCACCCCGGGGGCGTACCAGTTGCGGCTGCTGCAGACCGTGTCGGACGTGGCCGCGGAGAAGAACAGCACGCTGGTGATGCCGTTCCCGGTGGAGTTGCTGCGCTTCTTCGACAAGTACGCGCGTACCACGTCCGCCGACCAGGGCGAGGTCGTGGCGGAGCCGGTGGGCCCGCTGCCCGGCGACGGTCACCGCGGCGACGGCGGCCCGCGCCGGTAGGCCGGGCGGGCGGGTCACTCCCCGGCCCCCGCCGTGGAGGTACGACGCGCGCCGTCCCGCCCCGGTCCCCGGCCGGTGAGCTTGCGGGTACCTGCTACCACTGGGCCGTGTCCGTAACCGACCATGATCCCGGGAGCCCGGTCCCCGGGGCGGCCCCGGCCCGACGTCCGGGCCGGGGAAGCAACCGATGCGCCGATGGCCCGGCCCGCCGGCCCGACCACAATGAGCAGCGGGGCGGGCGGCTGACCCGCCCTGCCGGGTCGGAGGAGGGGTTGGCGTGACCGGCTGGCAGGTCTCCGGCTACACGCCCGTGCGGCAGCTCGGCGTGGGCGCGTCCGGGCGGGTCGACCTCGCCGTCCACGACGCGACGGGCACGCCGGTGGCGATCAAGTACCTGACCGGCGCGGTCGGCGACGCCCCGTCGTTCCGGGACGCGTTCCGCACCGAGGCCCGCGTGCTGGCCGAGATCGACAACCCGCACGTGTCGCGCCTCTACGAGTACGTCGAGTCGCCCGGCGGCGCGGCCATCGTCATGGAACTGGTCAACGGTGTCTCCCTGCGCCAGATGCTGCGCGCCAACGGCGCCACCACGCCCGAGGCGGCGCTGGTCGTCCTCAAGGGATCCCTGGCGGGGCTCGGCGCGGCCCACGCCCGTGACGTGGTGCACCGGGACTACAAACCGGAGAACGTGCTGGTCACCGCCGAGGGCGCCAGCAAGCTCGCCGACTTCGGGATCGCCCTGCCGGCCGGCACCGGCTCCGGCGCCACCGTCTCCGGGACACCCCGCTACATGGCGCCCGAGCAGTGGACCGGCGCGCCGGCCAGCCCGGCCTGCGACATCTACGCCGCGACCGCCACCTTCTACGAGTGCCTGACCGGCCGGCCCCCGTACGACGGGCGGGACCTGTTCACGCTGCGCCGGCAGCACGCGGAGGAGCCGATCCCCACCGACCCGGCCCCGACGCCGGTGCACGACCTGCTGCGGCACGGCATGGCGAAGCGCCCGGACGAGCGTCCCCAGCCGGCGGAGGTCTTCCTCGCCGCCCTGGAACAGGTGGCGGCGGACGCGTACGGGCCGGAGTGGGAGGAGCGCGGCCTGCGCGAGCTGGCCCGCCGGGCCGCCCTGCTCGCCGCTCTCTTCCCGTTCCGCGACGGCACCGGCGGCGCCACCAGCGTGGCGACCACGACGTTGAGTTCGGGCACCGGCCGGTGGGGGCGGCTGCGCGGCGGCCGGGCCCGCCCTGCCCTGGTGGCCGGCGTCGTAGCGGCGGCCGTCGTGCTGGGCGGCGCCGGGTTGAGCTACGCCGCCCGGGAGGACTCGGCGCCCGGCGCGACGGCCGACGCGAAGCCCACCGCCGACACCGTCGTCACGACGGCTCCGGGCGCCGCGCCCGGGGCGCCGACCGCGACGCCCGACCCGACGGCCATTCCCACGGTGACCGCCGGCCCCACGACGGCGGCGCCGACCGGCGGCGCGACCGGCACCCCGGGCGCGCCGGGTGACCCGACCACGCCGGGCGCACCGGCGACGACCGCCCCGGCGACCACCCCGCCGGCACCCCCGCCCACCACGTCCACCAGCCCGCCGCCTCCACCGGACACGACCGCCCCGACGGTCGGGAAGGTCGGCGCCAGCCCCACCCAGCTCGACCCGAAGGGCTGCCCGTACGGGCCCACCGCGAGCACCGTCACCGCCACCGCCTCCGACGACCGCACCGCCGCCGGGGACCTGCGGGTACGACTGCGGTACACGCTGGACAACCGCACCACCGAGGTCACGATGAGCGCCGCCGGGCGGGGCGTGTTCACCGGCGTGCTCGGCGACCTGCCCCGGCCGGCCGACAGCACGCGCATCCCGGTCCGGGTGGTCGCGACCGACCGGGCCGGCAACACCTCGGCGGAGGGCGGCCCGGTGTACGTGACGCTCTACCCGTACTGCACCCCGGGCTGACGACGCCCGGCACACCGACAGGAGGCGGGCTGCCGTGACCCAGCCGGACGACCGGACGACGCCGGGCGGGTGGACACCCGACGACGGCGCGACCGTGCACCTGGGCGGTCCACCTACGCCGGACGAGCCGACCACCCACCTCGACGCGACCGTGCGTCTGGGCGGCGACGAGGCCACCGCCCGGCTGGCGCCGGACGCGGCCACGACCCGGTTCGTCCCCGCCCCGGCGCCGGGCCCGGAGGGTCAGCCGACCCTGCACCTGTCGGCCGCCCCGCCCGCCGCGCGTCGGTCTCCCGAGGAGCCGACGACGGATCTGCGCGCCGGCGGGTGGACCGCGTACGACGGCGAGGCGACCGTGCACCAGGGCGAGGCGACCGTGCACCTGCGCGCGCCGGAACCGGCCGACGAGCGCACGGTCCACCTCGCCGCCGCCCCGACCTGGGAGACCACGACCGCCGCCGCGCCGACGTGGGAGCCGACGACCGCCGCGCCCACCTGGAGTTCGACCGCTGCGGCACCGGGCGGGGAGTCGACCGCCACCGCGGCGGGGGAGGGCACCGCGGCTACCGGACCGGGAACCGTCTTCGGCGGACGCACCGGCCTGCCCACCTCCCGTGGCGGCGCGCGTACCCCGGGAACAGCACCAGCCCCGACGGGCGGCGAGGTGCGGTTCGGCCCCGGTGTGCCCGCCGCGCCGCCGTCCGCCCCGGCCTGGCCGTCGTCCGCGTCGCCGCCGCGCCGGCGCCCGCTGTGGCGGCGCGTGACGTCGGTGCTGTCCACCCTGCTCACCCTGGTGCTGGTGGCGGTCGTCGGGCTCTACCTGTGGCAGCAGCTCCGTCCACTGGAGATCAACGGGGTGACCGTGGCGGTGCCCGAGCCGGCCGGTGACCGCTGCGACGTCACCGTCGACGTGGTCGCCACGGTGACGACCAACGGCCGGGCGGGTGAGATCCGCTACCAGTGGCTGCGCTCCGGCAGCGCGCCGGGCGCGGTGCTCACCGAACGGGTCGGCCGCGGCCAGCGCACCGTGGACCTGACGCTGCGGTGGTCGTTCGCCGGGGTCGGCCGCACCACCGAGACGGCGACGGTCAACATCACCGAGCCCGCGCCGGCGCAGGCGCGAACGGAGGTCAGCTACGCCTGCCGCCGCTGAGGCCGGGTTTCTCGCGTCGGCGCCAGGGGTAGGTCGGGCGGACGAACCGCATGCCCCTGGAGGAACTCGATGAGAGAGAACATTGGTGACGCGGCGGGGGACGCCCTCCGCTCGGTGCTGCTCTTCCTGCCCAAGGCCCTCGCCTTCGTGGCCATTTTGGTGGTCGGTTGGCTGGTCGCCAAGGCAGCCCTCAAGATCGTCGACAAGGTGCTGGAGCGGGTCGGCTTCGACCGCGCCGTCGAGCGCGGCGGCATCCGCCGCGCGCTCGCCCGCTCCCGGTACGACGCCAGCGACATCGTGGCCAAGCTCGTCTACTACGCGATCCTGCTGGTGACGCTCCAGCTCGCCTTCGGCATCTGGGGCCCGAACCCGATCTCCGACCTGATCGCCGGCGTGATCGCCTGGCTGCCGCGGGCGTTCGTGGCGATCGTGATCGTGGTGGTCGCGGCCGCGATCGCCAACGCGGTCCGCGACATCGTCAGCGGCGCCCTGGGCGGCCTGTCGTACGGGCGGATCCTGGCCACCATCGCGTACGTCTTCATCCTCGGCCTCGGCGTGATCGCCGCGCTGAACCAGATCGGCGTCGCCACCGCGATCACCACCCCGGTGCTCGTGGCCGTGCTCGCCACCGTCGGCGGCATCCTCGTCGTCGGGGTCGGCGGCGGCCTGGTCCGTCCGATGCAGAGCCGCTGGGAGTCGTGGCTGAGCCGGGCCGAGCAGGAGTCCCACGCCATCGCCACCCACGCCCGCGCCTACCAGGCGGGACGCCGGGACACCGAGGCGCACCTGGGCGCCGGTGCCGACGTGACGCAGGTCGTGCCGCGGGCGACGACGGACGCCGACCCGACCGTGCCCGTGCCGCGTGCCGGTGACGCCGACGCCACCCCGGTCCCGTCGCGACCGGCGCAACCGGCGGCCGACGACGTCGAGGCGACGGTGGTCATCCCGCCGGCGGACAGCGAGAAGTTCCGCCGCTGACCGGCCGGTGTTCGGGGCGGGATCCACGACGGATCCCGCCCCGAACCGTGTGGTCGCCCGCGCCGGGGCCGTCTAGCATCACCGGCATGACGTGGCGATGTTGATCCACCGCTGAGAGCCCGTCCCGTGGGCCGCCGTGGCCGCCGTACGTCCGGCGTCCACTCCCACCCCACGGGAAGGTTCCATGACCCCCACCACCGTCCGGCGGCCCGACCGCCGGGTCCGCCGGCTCGCGGCGACCCTCTACGCGTACGCGGTCCTGCGCGACCTCGTGCTGCTCTATCCCGTCTACGCGCTCCTCTTCGCCGACACCGGCCTGTCGGTCTGGCAGATCTCCACCCTGTTCGTCATCTGGTCGGCGAGCGGCATCCTGCTGGAGGTCCCCTCCGGCGCGCTCGCGGACGCGCTCTCGCGGCGGCTGCTGCTCTGCCTCGCGCCGCTGGTGACCGCCGCCGGGTTCGCCGTCTGGGTGCTCGTCCCGTCGTACCCGGCGTTCGCCGCCGGTTTCCTGCTCTGGGGCGCCGGTGGGGCGCTCGCCTCCGGCGCGCTGGAGGCGCTGGTTTTCACCGAACTCGACCACCTCGGCGCGGCCGGCCGGTACGCGCGCGTCATCGGCCGGGCCCGCACCGCGGAGACCGTCGGCGTGCTGGCGTCCATCGTGCTGGCCGCGCCCGTGCTGGCCGTCGGCGGCTACCCGGCCGTGGGGGCGGCGAGCGTCCTCGCGTGCCTGCTCGCCGCCGCGGTCGCCACCCGCCTGCCGGAGCACCACGATCCCGACCACGCCGGCTCCGGTCCGCCCGGTGACGCCGCCCGCTCCGGCGGTTCCGCCCGCTCCGGCGTTGCCGGCGGTTCCGGCGGTTCCCGCGACTCCGGTGGTTCCGACGGTTTCGGCCGGTCCGGCCAGTCGGGTGGCACGGACTGCGACGATGACGACCGCGGCGACCTCGGCTGGTGGGGCAGCCTGCGCGCCGGGCTCGCCGAGGCGCACGCCGACCGGCGGGTCCGGGCGGCGGTGCTGCTGGTCGCCGCGGTCGCCGCGGTGTGGGGCGCGCTCGACGAGTACACCCCCCTGCTGGCCCGGGACACCGGCGTCTCCGAGCCGGCCGTGCCGCTGCTGCTCCTGCTCACCTGGGTCGGGGTGGCGGTCGGCGGCCTGCTCGCCCCGGCGGGGGAGCGGCTCGGCCGCCGGGGCTACGGCGGCCTGCTCGCCGGGTCGGCCGTCGCGCTGGCGGTGGGCGCGCTGCTCGGCCAGCCGGTCGGGTTCGTGCTGGTCGGTGCCGCCTTCGGCGGCTTCCAACTGGCGACCGTGCTGGCCGACGCCCGGCTCCAGGCCCGGATCACCGGCCCGAGCCGGGCGACGGTCACGTCGCTGGCCGGCATGGCGACCGACGTGACGATCATCGCCGTCTACGCCACGTACGGGCTGCTCGCCACCGCCGCCGGCAACGGTGTCGCGTTCGCGGTGGCCGCGGGCCCGTACCTCGTCATGGCCCTGCTGATGGCGGCCGGTCGGGCCCGGCGAGCCTCGCCCGCCACCCGGGCCCGCTGACCGCGCGGGCTGACCGGCACCCCGGTCGGCTGACCGTGGCGCGGGCCGGCTGACCGGCGGCCGGCCCGCGCGTCACCGTCGGTCCCCCTCCGTCTCGAGGAGGCGCTTGAGCGCGTCGAGCCGCTCCCGCCAGTACGCCTTGAGCTTTGCCGCCCGCCCCGCGCTGTCGACCTTCTCGTGCAGCACGGACAGCCGGGACTTCGTGTCGCCGGCCGGCACGAACCCGACCACGATCCGGGTCGGGCCGCCCGCCCAGTCGGCGCGGAACGTCTTCGGCGCGGTGGCGGTACGCACCCGCACGTCGACGTCGGGCAGCCAGCGGCGGCGCAGCGTCTCGTCGGCGAACGCGGCGAACAGGCGGTCCACCGGCACGGCCACCGTGCGGCTGCCCCCGGCCGAGTACGCGCCGCCGCGCTGCTGGCCGGGGGCGCGCAGGCCGCGCGACTGCTCGTACCCGACGGTGACGGTCTGCGCCCACCAGCCCGGCACCTCGTGGACGGCCACCAGCCAGCGGGCGATCTCGGTGTGGGTGTGTTCGGTCCCGCCCCACTCGTCGAGCAGGCCGAACCACTCCTCCCAGCCCCGCCCGGTGCGCTCGCGCAGCAGGGCGTCCGGGATCCGGGCCACCTGCCCGGCGGTGCCGCCACCGGCCGGCGAAGCCTCGGCCGCCGGCGACCCTGCCGGCGGGTCGGCCGGCCCGGTGCCGGGGGCGGCGGCCGGTGCGGCAGATGGCTCGACGGCCGGGTTTTCGGTCCCGGCCTCGACGGCCGGGTGTTCGGTCCCCGGTGCGACGGCGGGCATCCGGGCCAGCAGGTGCCGGCGGGCGGTGGTGTAGCTCTCGCCGGTCTTGTCCATCCGGGCGCGGACCCGGGCCTTGAAGGCGCGCTGATTGGTCATCACATGCTCCCTGTCAACGGCGCGGTCGCAGGGACTCACGCTCCCGTCGACCCCGCCGGAGTGGGGCACGTGGTGGTGCGTCCCGAGGGCTGGGCCCCCTTTGCCTCCGCGAGGCCGGTGGCGTGAGCACCGGGAGGGAGGTGTGGCGCAGGACGGCGCCGGCCCCATCCTAGCCGCCCCGACGGGTCGTCGGACACCCGGACGCCGCACCACGGGTGTCCGAGCGTCCCCGGCCGTCAGCGCGTCTCGCCGTCCAGGTAGACCCAGCGGCCGTCCTCCCGGACGAACCGGCTGCGCTCGGTCAGGGTGCCCGGCCGGCCGCGCTCCCGGTAGTGCGCCCGGAACTCCACCGTGCCGGTCGTGTCGAACAGGCCGCCCAGCTCGGTGTCGACGACCTCCAGGCCGGTCCAGCGCTCGTCCGTCTCCAGCCGTAGCCGCGCCGGGCGGGTCGTGGAGTGCCAGGTGCGCAGCAGGTACGCGGCATCCCCGACCGCGAAGGCGGAGTAGCGGGAGCGCATGAGCGCCTCGGCGGTCGGCGCGTCGGCCTCGCCCCGGTGCAGCCGGCCGCAGCACTCCGGGTAGGGCATGCCCGAGCCGCACGGGCAGGTTCCGACCTGGCCGGCCCGCTCTCCACGCTTCGCCATGGTGGTCATCTTTCCGCGCGGAGGAAGGCGTGGCCGGCCAGGGGTGGCGTGGTCGTCCCGGGTAGCCGGCGGCTGCCGGTGTTTTCCGCAGGTGCCCGGTGGGCATCGCTACGGACTATGGACACCGGATCTCTGCTGGGCGGGCGGTACCGGCTGCGGGAGCGGCTCGGCGCGGGCGGCATGTCGGTGGTCTGGCGGGCCCACGACGAGGTGCTGGGGCGGGACGTCGCGGTCAAGGTGCTCTCGTCCGACCTGGCCGCCGACCCGCAGCTGCTGGACCGCATCCGCGCGGAGGCCCGCGCGGCCGCCCGGCTGCGCCATCCGAACATCGTGGCCGTGTACGACTACGGCGACGCGACCGGCAGCGGTGGCCGGCCGTTGCCGTACGTAGTGATGGAGGTGGTCGAGGGGCGGTCCCTGGCGGAGCTGCTCACCGGCGGCGCGTTGCCGTGGCGGGTGGCCGTGCTGATCTGCGCCCAGGTCGCCGCCGCGCTCGCCGCGGCACACGAACAGGGTGTGGTCCACCGTGATGTCACGCCCGGCAACGTGGTGGTCGCCGGTGCCGGGGTGCGGCTGGTCGACTTCGGCATCTCGGCGACGTCGGGGGAGTCCGAGGCCGGTGGCCAGTTGTACGGCACACCGGCGTACCTGGCGCCGGAGCGGTTGGAGCGCGGCGCCGTACGGCCCGCCACCGACGTGTACGCCCTCGGCCTGCTGCTGTACCGCGCCCTGGCCGGCCGGCTGCCGTGGCAGGCCGCCACCACCACACAGATGCTGACCGCCCACCGCTACCAGCAGCCGGCGCCACTGCCGGGGATCGCCGACCTGCCGCCCGAGGTGGGCGACCTGTGCCGGCGGTGCCTGGACAAGGACCCGGACCAGCGCCCTTCGGCGGCCGAGGTCGCGGAGGCCCTCGGTTCCGTGGCGGGCCTGGCTCCCGCCACCCTCCTGCTGCCCCAGGCCGGCGACGCCGGTGCGGCCACCCGGACCCGTACCGCGGTGGACCTGCCGGGCCGGGTCGCCGCCGCTGCGGCCTGGTGGGCGGGCCGCCCCCTGGACGCGCCGCTGCGTCGCTGGCGGCACATGCCGTCCGCCCGGCGGGCGGCTGTCGCGGGCACCGGTGCCGCCGCCCTGGTGGCCGCCGGCGTCGTGGTGGCGGCGCCGTTCTCGGCTGACACCGGCCGGGCAGACCGGACGCTGGCTGCCCCGCCGGCGGCCGTGGCGGCGCTGGGAGAGCGCGCGCCGGAGTGCACCGTCGAATACACCGTCCGTCGGGCCGTCGACGGCCGGTTCGCCGCGGCGGTCAGCGTCGCCAACACCGGAACCGTCCCGTTCCGCGCCGGCCGGCTCACCTTCGCCCTCCCCGGTGAACAGCGGCTCCTACGGGGCTCACCCGGTGGTTGGCGGCAGGCGGGCCACTCGGTGCAGGCGCGAATCGGTGAGCTGCCGGCGGCGACGTCCCGTACGGCGACCGTGGAGGGGACCTACCGGGGTGTGAACTCCCTGCCGGGCCAGTTCCAGCTCGACGGCGCGACCTGTGGCTCCGTGCTCTCCGTGGCCGGCCAGAACACCCCGGCCGAGAAGGACGACGACAAGAAGCATGACAAGCAGGACGACAAGGACGACGAGAAGCAGGACGAGGAGAAGGACGACGACTGAGGCCGTTGGGCGGGGAGGGCCCACTCCGGATCACGGCACCCGGGTGGCGGAGACGATCACGTTGTCGACGTAGCTGCGGCGGTCGGGGTCGAAGCGGCCGCCGCAGGTGACGAGGCGCAGGCCGGCGGCGGAACTCGGGCCGTAGACCAGGGCGGTGGGGAACTGTTCCTTCGGGTACGCGGCGACGCCGTCGACGGCGAAGGTGGCGACGCTCCGGTCGGCGCGGGCGATCCGGACGGTGTCACCGGGGCGCAGCCGCCCCAGGTCGAAGAAGACCGCCGGACCGGCGGTGGTGTCGACGTGGCCGACGACGACGGCGTTGCCGGTCTCGCCGGGCGTGACGCCGTGCCGGTACCACCCGGCGATGCCCGGCCGGTCCAGCGGCGGCACCTCGAGTTCCCCGCGGGCGTCGGCGCCGACCGGTACGAGCCGCGCCCGCACCCCGATCGCCGGGATGCGGACCTCGACGGGTTCGGCCCGGGGCAGGGGC
This sequence comes from Micromonospora sp. NPDC047707, assembly GCF_040704235.1. NCBI lineage: Bacteria > Bacillati > Actinomycetota > Actinomycetes > Micromonosporales > Micromonosporaceae > Micromonospora > Micromonospora sp. NPDC047707. Next base: position 4,546 of record NZ_JBEYSU010000021.1, on the reverse strand, counting down.
GGCAGCGGGGTCGCGGGGCGCGCGCCGGCCGGGGCGTCGCCCGGCCGGGGCCGGGGCGGGGACGCCGGAAGTCCGCTGGTCAGCAGGCCCAGTCCGGCGGCGGCGAGCAGGGCGACGACTCGGACCGCCCAGCCGGGCCGGCGTCGGGACAACTCCCACCTCCGTACGCGCGTCGCCCGGGTGCCCGCGCCGGCGGCTCGCCGGGCGGGCACCCGTATCCAGGGATGGACGGGCCCGGTTCAGCCGGTCGCGGCGGTGACCGCGTGCCGGCGGCGGCGGGCCAGGATGAGCGCGCCGCCGGCCGCGGAGCCGAGGAGCGCGACCCCCGCGGCGACGGAGCCGGTGCGGTCACCGGGCGTGCCGCCCCCGGCCTGGGCGCCGCCGATCGGGGTGACCGTGAACGTGGCCGTGCCGGCGGCGCTTCCGTCGCCGCAGGTGGCGGTCACCGTGTACGTGCCGAGCGTGAAGCCGGCGGTGAAGAGTTCCGCGCTGAGCCCGCCGCCGGCCGCGGCCGTGGTGGAGCGGACGTTGATGTCACGGTTGGGGCCGGTGACGCGGAAGATCGCGTCGCCGGACTTCGGGTTGCAGGTGGTGGCGGTGAGGATGACCGTTCCGCCCACCGGGGTGGTGGCCGGCGACACGATCGTCCCGCCCGCCGGTGTGGTGGCCGGCGACACGGTCGTCTCCGCCCACGCGGCGCCGGGCAGCAGGAGCGTGCCGAGGCCGACGCCGACCGCCGCCGACACGAGGACTGTCTTCGCCTTCATACGCGTCTTCCCTCACTCTTCGTCCGCAGTTGGGTGGGACGTCGTTCGGGTGGCCAACTCCGCGACTAGCACCGGTGTGCCCAACACTAGGAGGGTTGGGCCCTCGATCCGGTGAAAATGAGAAATCCTCGTTGCCGTCACGTGTCCACCCGCGAGGCGGAGGCAGCAGCGGATATGCCGGGACGGGGCGTGCGCGTGGCTTGCTCCGGTCGATGCCGCCCGGGGCCGGGCGGTCACCCGTGGGCCGATGGCCCGGAATGACCCGATGCCGCCGACCCGGCGGCGTCGGTAACCGCCGGGATTGCGCGAGGCCGCCGGCATCGAGTGGACCAAGGCCGCCGGTCGGCCCCCGGCGTCCGTGTGGCAGCGTGGACGGGTGCACACCGCCGCGCCCGTCGACGTCGACCTCGCCCTGGTCGGCGGCGGGGGCGCCGCGTCGCTCGTGCTCGCCGCCCTCGACCGGCACCGCGTGCGCGGCCTGCGGGTCGCGGTCGTCGACCCGGTGCACCGCCGCGGCCAGGACCGCACCTGGGCGTTCTGGGGCCGGCCCGACGACGACCTCGATCCGCTGCTCGCGGCGAGCTGGTCGCAGGTCGAGGTGGCGACGCCGGCGCGGCGCCGCGTCCTGGACCTCACCCCGCTGCGGTACGCCATGCTGCGCTCGGGCCCGGTCTACGACCGGGCTGCCGCCGCCGAGCAGCGCCTCGACGTGATCCGCGTCGTCGCCCCGGCGGAGGCCCTCGACGACGACGGCGAACGCGTCACCGTGCACGCGGCCGGGTCGACGTTCCGGGCGTCCTGGGTGCTCGACTCACGGCCCCGCCCGCCCCGGCGGTCGGGGCGCACCAACTGGCTCCAGCACTTCCGGGGGTGGTGGGTGGCGGCCGACCGGCCGGTGTTCGACCCGCGGCGGGCGGTGCTGATGGACTTCCGCACCCCGCAACCGGCGCGGGGCGTCTCCTTCGGGTACGTGCTTCCGGTCAGTGACCGGTACGCGCTCGTGGAGTACACCGAGTTCACCCCCGGCCTGCTCGCCGACTCCGGTTACGACGCGGCGCTGGTGGCGTACCGGGACCTGCTGGGCCTGGACCCGGCCCGGCTGACCGTACGGGAGGTCGAGAACGGGGTGATCCCGATGACCGACGGCCCGTTCGAGCCCCGGCCCTCGCCCCGGGTGGTACGCCTCGGCACCGCCGGCGGCGCCACCCGCCCGTCCACCGGCTTCACGTTCTCCGCCATGCACCGCCAGGCCGACCAGGTGGCCCGTGCGCTGGCCGCCGGCCGGCCGCCGGTGCCGGCGCCCGCGTACCCCCGCCGTCACCTGTGGATGGACGCGGTCGCACTGCGGGCGCTGGACCGGGGCGGCGTGGGCGGCCCCGACTTCTTCGACCGGCTCTTCGACCGCAACCCGCCGGAGCGGGTGCTGCGCTTCCTCGACGGCGCCACCACGCCGGCCGAGGAGGTCGCGGTGATGAGCTCCACGCGCCTGCTGCCGATGGTCGCCGCGACCGCCGGTGACGCCGCCGCCCGGCTCCGGGACCGCCTGGTGCCGTCCCGCCGCCGGGCGACGTGGACCGTCCCTCCGCCCGTCACGGGTGCCCCGCCGATCCGGGCCTCCCGCTCCGACGGCTGACACCGTCGCCGGCCCTCGTGGTCGTCGGCCGGCGTTCCCGCGGCCCGGCGTCGAGGAACCGACATGAAAATGAAACGCGCGGATGACAACCGCAACCGTGGTCGTCGCGTTGCCACATTGACCCGGATCTGCCGCTTCCGCACCCGCTGCTGGAAAGCCCGCGACATCTGCGCCACCCAGGAACCCGACCTCACCCCCCGCGACGGCGGCCGGCAGGCCACCGCCTGCCACTTCCCCGAAACCGGACCCCTCACCGCTCCGGGCGAGCCCGCGCCGGTCGCCGGAACGGCGGCCCCGGCCGGTGCGAGTCCCGCGACCGAGCCGGCGGGGTGACCTGTCTCCCCTGTCACGCCGGGCGCTGGGCCGGGCCGCGCCGCGCGGCCCGGTCTCACTCCCGGTTCGGGTCGGTGGTGCCGGAGACCTCCGCCACGTCGTACCCGGCGCGGCTGACCTCCCGGGCCGACCGCCGGTCCTCGGCGGGCAGGTCCTCGAAGTCGTCGCCGATGTCCTCGGTGGTGTGCAGGGATTCACCCGGCGGCCGCAGCGACGCCTCCATCGCGGTGGCGCCGTCCGGCTCGTCGGTGTCGGCCAGGTCGAAACGGTGTTGGTCGGTCATGGCGCTCTCCTGCCCCGTCAGGCTCGACGGAAACGTCAGCGGGCCGCGTCCGGGTGGCCCGGCATGCCGGACCCGCCGCTGCTGCTGCCCGAGGACCCCCCGGCCACGCCGGACCCGTCGTCCTCGGTCACGATGTCCGGTTTCGTCGTCGTCCCGTCCGGCGGCGGCACGTCGGTGTCCGCGTCGACCTGGACCAGCCGGGCCTGACCGGCCTCGTCCTCGGCGTGCTCCGGATCGACCGGCTGCTCACCCTGCCGCACTCGGTATCCCACGCCCGTGCCTCCCCGATCGGCGATGGTGACCGTGTCCCGCACCGCCTACCCGGCCCTTCCCGGTGGAAACGTGAACGTCGACCGGTCGCGGTGGGGGCGGTCAGCGAGGGCGGCGCCGCGCCGCGGTCGGTCGGCGGCGGGGGACCGGGGTCAGCGGCAGCGCCGTCCAGTGCGCGGGGCGGGTACGCCCCGGTGGCAGGACGGTGTGCCGGTCACCACGTGCCGCGTCGAGCTGGGACTGGTGCACGAACAGGCTGCCGGACAGGTCCGCGCCGCGCAGGTCCGCTCCGCGCAGGTCCGCGCCGGTCAGGTCGGCGCCGCCCAGGTGCACACCCCGCAGGTCGGCACCGATCAGCAGCGCCCCGCGCAGGTTCGCCCGCCGCAGGTCCACGGTCCGCAGGTCCGCGCCGAACAGGGCGGCTCCGCGCCGGTCCGGGCCGGGTCGGCCGCCCCGGGCGCGCGCGTGGTCCCCGGCGCGGGACAGCAACGGGTTGACCCGTCCCCGGTGCGCGTCGACGTCCAGCGTCCGCAGCGTGTCCGGGTCGCCGCCGGCCAGCCGGTCGGTCTCGGCGAGCGCGTCCGCCAGCGCCGCGCGCAGGTCCGGTGGCGGGTCCAGCGCCAGCGCCTCGGTCAGGTACCAGAGCAGCTCGTGCAGCGGCCGTACGACGGCGAAGGTGTCGAACATCGTCCGTGCGGTCGCGGCGTCGTCCCGCCAGTCCCGTCCGCCGAACGTCACCCGGGTCACCCGCTGGCCGGCGCCGAAGCAGTCGAAGACGGTGCAGCCCGGGAAGCCGCGGTCGCGCAGGTGCGCGTGGATGCCGCAGCGGGAGTCCGACCCCAGGTGCGGGCAGGGCCGGCCGGCCGGCTTGTCGATCGCGAAGTCCGCCGAGGCCGCGAACGCCGGGGCCACGCAGCAGAGCCCGACGCACCGGGAACAGTCGGCGCGCAGCCTCTCCGGGCCGGTTTCCGACACGCTGACCGCCTTCTCCTGCTGAGGGTTGCCGAACGAACGCCCCATTCTCCCACTCGGCGGGACCTGGACGGACGTCGGGAGATCGTGGAAGAGCGCGGCTCCCTCCGGGGCCGTCATGCCGTCAGGCTGCGACCTGAAGTGTGCTCGAGGTCAGGCCCCGGGAGGGGCCGCGCGGGGGCGCGGGGGGGGGGGGGGCCGCGCCCCGGGTGTACACAGGGCGGGAGTTAACCGCCTGCAGCGCCTCCAGTAGAGCGGATGGGCCGAGGGGGCGGGGGGAGCAGGCGA
>NZ_JBEYSU010000020.1:0-105659 GCF_040704235.1 Micromonospora sp. NPDC047707 | reverse complement strand
ACCAACACCCCCTACAACCCCGACCGGCACCGAGCCCTCCAACACTTGCTCAGCCAAGATCAACCGGCGATGGCTTGACACAGGGCAACTCACGCCGTCACCACCTTGGCGCGACGGACCATGATCGCCAGCAGCGGCGCGCCGATCAGCGCGGTGACGATGCCGGCCGGGACCTCGCCCGGCGGGTCGACGAGCCGGCCGACCACGTCGGCGCCGAGCAGCAGCGCCGGCCCGAGGAGGGCCGAGAGCGCGAGCGTCCAGCGGTGGTCCGCGCCGACCAGGGCCCGGGCCAGGTGCGGGACGGCGAGGCCGACGAACGCGATCGGCCCGGCGGCGGCGACCGCTGCACCGGTCAGCAGCACGGCGGCCGCGCCACCGCCCAGGCGCACCAGTTCGATCCGGTGCCCGAGCCCCCGCGCCACGTCGTCACCGAGGGCGAGGGCGTCCAGGCCCCGGGCGACCAGGGCGGCCAGCACCAGGCCGGCGAGGACGAACGGAAGCACCTGCGCCGCGACGGACAGGTCCCGACCGGTGAGCCCGCCGACGACCCAGAACCGGTAGTCCTCGAAGGTGCGCGCGTCGATGCTGAGCAGCGCGTACACGATCGAGGCCAGGCTCGCGTCGAGGGCCGCGCCGACCAGCGCGAGGGTGACCGGGCTGGCGCCCTCGCGGGCGCGTGCGGCGACGGCGAAGACCAGCACACCGGCGCCGAGCGCGCCGGTGATGCCGAACCAGACGTACCCGGCGAGGGTGGACACCCCGAACACGGAGATGGCGAGCACGACGCCGAACGAGGCGCCGGCGCTGATGCCGAGGATCCGAGGCTCGGCCAGGGGGTTGCGGGTCAGCGCCTGGAGCAGCACCCCGGCCACGGCGAGCGCCGCCCCGACGGCGAGGCCGAGCGCCGTGCGCGGCATCCGGAGGTCCCGAACGATCGTGGTGGCCTCCCCGGCGTCCGGGGCGACCAGTGCGTGCCACACCTGGTCGACGCTGAGCGGGCGGCTCCCCAGGGCGAAGCTCGCCAGCACCGCCAGGACCAACACGATCGCCGCCGCGGCGGTGATCGCCAACCGGCGGCCGACGCGCCCGCGGGTGGGGGAACCGGCCGGGGCGGGCCGGGTGGCGAGGGTGGTCACGGGTCTCCTGAACAGGGCGCTTAGGTGCGCCTTACCTTAGCTCACGAGGTTAGGGAGACCTAACCAGCGGCGGTCGATCCGATCCGACGCGGGGAAGCGGCGCTCCACGACCGGCGCGGCCCTACCCTGGGAAGATGCGATTCGACCAGCACACGGTCGTCCTCCTGGTCCGCCCGTCGGACGCGCCGGAGCTGCCCCAGGAGGCGCTCGACCGCCTCCAGGACGCCCACCTGGCACATCAGGCCGGGCTGGTGGAGCAGGGTCTCGTGCTCGCCGCCGGTCCGTTCGTCGACGCAGACGACGAGCGGCTGCGCGGTTTCGTGGTGCTCTCGATCTCGCCGGACGAGGCGCGCGAGCTGTACGCGAACGACCCGGCGGTCCGCGCCGGACGGCTGGCCGTCCAGGTGATGAGCTGGATGGTGCCCGAGGGGATCCTCCGCTTCGAGAGCGTGCCGGTGCCCCGTTCGATGCTGGAGGCCGCGGCCGGCGACTGACGGCCGTTGCGCGAGCCGGGCTACCGCTGCGCCTCGACGGCGCACCCGAACGGACGGGACGGCCGGTGGCACCCGCCCGCGCGGCCCCGGCGCCGTCGACGGCTGACCGGCGACCTGCCGGCGCGGGTCAGCCGGCGTGCCGGGGCGTCGCGTCCGGCTGCTGGTCCGGCGGGGCGGCCGACCCGGCGGCCAGCTCGGCGAGCGGCACGCAGCGCAGGGCGTCCGCCGCGCCGACGATGACCCGCAGTGCGGGGTGGTGGTCGTGCAGCAGCCGGCGACAGCGCTCGCACGGCGGCAGCACCTCCCGCCCCCGGTCCCCCACGACGACGATCGTCTCCAGCTCGGTGACGCCCTGGGTGGCGGCGGCGCCGACCGCGACGACCTCGGCGCACACGTCGCCGGTGGCGTGGCGGAGGTTCACCCCGCTGAAGATCCGCCCGTCGGTCGTCCGCGCGGCCGCCGCCACGGTGTGCCGGTCGCTGCGGCAGCGCAGCTTCGCGACCGCCGTGGCCGCCTGCACCAGCGCCCGGTCGGTGTCCCGCATCGTCATGCTCCCCGCCCCCGGTGGTCGACGTCGGCGGTCCACTCTAGGGCCTGCACGCCGATAACCCCGGGGCGCTGCGCGTCCGGCCTGCCTATCCTTGGCGGCGACATGCAGAGAGAAGCCGCCTCCGCCGCGCCCGACTCCGTACGCGAGCTGCACCGCCGCCTGAGCCCCCTGATGTTCCGTGACCAGCGCCGCCTCCAGCGGCGCCTGGAGGGTGTCCGGAAGCTGCGGGACCCGCAGCGGCGGGAGTCGGCGCTGGCCGAGATCGCCGAGGACGTGGCGCGGGCCGAGGCGCGGCTGGCGGGCCGGCGGGCGGCCGTACCGGCGATCACCTACCCGCCGGCGCTGCCGGTCAGCGAGCGCCGGGACGACATCGCGGCGGCGATCCGTGACCACCAGGTGGTGATCGTCGCGGGCGAGACCGGGTCCGGCAAGACGACCCAACTGCCCAAGATCTGCCTGGAGCTGGGACGCGGGATCCACGGGCTGATCGGGCACACCCAGCCGCGCCGGCTCGCCGCGCGGACGGTGGCCGACCGGATCGCCGAGGAGCTGGGCACCGAGCTGGGCGACGTGGTCGGCTACAAGGTGCGCTTCACCGACCAGGTCAGCGAGAACAGCCTGGTCAAGCTGATGACCGACGGCATCCTGCTCGCCGAGCTGCAGACCGACCGGATGCTGCGGCAGTACGACACGATCATCGTCGACGAGGCGCACGAGCGCAGCCTCAACATCGACTTCATCCTCGGCTACCTGAAGCAGCTCCTCCCCCGGCGCCCCGACCTCAAGGTGATCATCACCTCGGCGACCATCGAGACCGACCGGTTCGCCCGGCACTTCGCCGACGCCGAGGGCAACCCCGCCCCGGTCGTCGAGGTGTCCGGCCGGACCTACCCGGTGGAGGTGCGGTACCGGCCGCTGGTCGAGGTGACCGAGGCGGAGGACGAGAACGAGGCGGACGAGGAGAACGTCCGCGACCAGATCCAGGCCATCGGCGACGCGGTCGAGGAACTGGCCGCCGAGGGGCCCGGCGACATCCTGGTCTTCCTCTCCGGCGAGCGGGAGATCCGGGACACCGCGGAGGCGCTCGGCAGGCTGGTGCAGAAAAAGCGGTCGCTGCTGGGCACCGAGATCCTCCCCCTGTACGCCCGCCTGAGCACCGCCGAGCAGCACCGCGTCTTCGCCCCGCACACCGGGCGCCGGGTCGTGCTCGCCACCAACGTCGCGGAGACCTCGCTGACGGTGCCGGGCATCAAGTACGTGGTGGACCCGGGCACCGCCCGTATCTCCCGCTACTCGCACCGGCTGAAGGTGCAGCGGCTGCCCATCGAGCCGGTCTCCCAGGCGTCGGCCAACCAGCGCAAGGGGCGCTGCGGGCGGACGTCGGACGGCATCTGCGTCCGGCTCTACGACGAGCAGGACTTCCTGTCCCGCCCCGAGTTCACCGACCCGGAGATCCTGCGGACCAACCTGGCGTCGGTCATCCTCCAGATGACGGCGATCGGGCTCGGCGACATCGCCGCGTTCCCGTTCATCGACCCGCCGGACCGGCGCAACATCACCGACGGTGTGAACCTGCTGCACGAGCTGGGCGCCCTGGACCCGGCCGAGACCGACCCGGCGAAGCGGCTCACCGCGCTCGGCCGGCGGCTGGCCCAGCTGCCGGTGGACCCCCGGTTGGCCCGGATGGTGCTCGAGGGCGAGCGCAACGGGTGCGCCACCGAGGTGGTCGTGATCGCGGCGGCGCTGTCGATCCAGGACCCGCGTGAGCGCCCGGTCGAGAAGCAGGCCCAGGCCGACCAGGCCCACGCACGGTTCGCGGACAAGGAGTCGGACTTCGTCGCGTACCTGAACCTGTGGCGGTACCTGCGCGAACAGCAGCGTGCCCTGTCGTCGAGCGCGTTCCGGCGGATGTGCAAGGCGGAGTTCCTGAACTATCTGCGGGTCCGTGAGTGGCAGGACATCGTGAGCCAGCTGCGGCAGGTGCTGCGTACCCCGGAGAAGGAGCAGGGCCGGCGCGGGCCGGCGGAGGCCGCGCCCGACGGCGGCGGGCGGCGCCGGGCCGGCGCGGACCTGCCGGAGGAGATCGACACCCCGAAGGTGCACCAGTCGCTGCTGGCCGGGCTGCTCTCCCACGTCGGCCTGAAGGACCCGCAGAAGCACGAGTACCTGGGGGCGCGCGGGGCGAAGTTCGCGCTGTTCCCCGGGTCGGCGCTGTTCAAGAAGCCGCCGCGCTGGGTGATGGCCGCCGAGCTGGTGGAGACCACCCGGCTCTGGGGCCGGGTGAACGGCCGGATCGAGCCGGAGTGGGTCGAGCCGCTCGCCCAGCACCTGGTGAAGCGCAGCTACAGCGAGCCGCACTGGGAGAAGAAGCAGGCCGCGGTGATGGCCTACGAGAAGGTGACCCTGTACGGGATCCCGATCGTCACCTCCCGCAAGGTCACCTTCGGCCGGATCGACCCGGCGCTGAGCCGGGAGCTGTTCATCCGGCACGCGCTGGTGGAGGGCGACTGGCAGACCCACCACCAGTTCTGGCGGGACAACCAGAAGCTGCTCGCGGAGATCGAGGAGCTGGAGAACCGGGCCCGGCGGCGGGACATCCTGGTCGACGACGAGACGATCTTCCAGTTCTACGACGAACGGATCCCGGCCGACGTGGTCTCCGGGCGGCACTTCGACGCGTGGTGGAGGAAGGAGCGCCGGCAGCGGCCGGAGCTGCTCACCTTCACCCGCGAGCTGCTGGTCAACGCCGGTCGAGGCGGGGTCGACGAGGCCGACTACCCGGACGAGTGGCGGGCCGACGGGGTGAGCCTGCCGCTCACGTACACGTTCGACCCGGGCACCCCGACCGACGGCGTGACCGTGGACATCCCGCTGCCGCTGCTCAACCAGGTGCCGGCGGAGAGCTTCGACTGGCAGGTCCCCGGCCTACGCGAGGACCTCGTCGTCGCGCTGATCCGCTCGCTGCCCAAGGCGATCCGCCGCAACTTCGTCCCGGTGCCGGACTACGCCCGCGCCGCCCTCGCGCAGCTGCCGGCCGGCGAGGAGCCGCTGCTGGACGCGCTGACCCGGCAGTTGCGTCGGATGACCGGGGTGACCGTGCCCCGGGACGCCTGGGACGTCGCGAAGCTGCCGCCGCACCTGCGGGTCACCTTCCGCGTGCTCGGCGACGACGACGCGCCGGTCGCCGAGGGCAAGGACCTGCCGGCCCTGCAACGCCAGCTCAAGGCGGAGGTACGCCAGGTGGTGGCGGCCGCCGCGCCGGACGTGGCGCGGACCGGGCTGACGGAGTGGAGCATCGGCACCCTCCCCCGCACGATCGAGCAGGTACGGGCCGGGTACGCGGTCACCGCGTACCCGGCACTGGTGGACGAGGGCGCGACGGTCGGGGTGAAGGTGTTCGACTCCCCCGCCGAGCAGGAGGCGGCGCACTGGGCGGGCACCCGCCGGCTGCTCCGCCTGACCGTGCCCTCCCCGGCGAAGATCCTTCAGGGGCGCCTGTCCAACGAGGCGAAGCTGGCGCTGAGCCGCAACCCGCACGGCGGGGTGCAGGCGCTGATCGAGGACGCGGCCGGCGCGGCGATCGACAAGCTGATCGCCGACGCGGGCGGGCCCGCCTGGGACGCCGAGGGGTTCGCGGCGCTGCGCGAGACCGTGCGCGCGGGACTGGTGGACAGCGTCGTGGACGTCATGGACCGGGTCCGGAAGGTGCTCGCCGCCGCGTACGCGATCGAGCAGCGCCTGGGCGCGACCCGGAACCTCGCCGTGGTGGCCGCGCTGGCCGACATCCGGGCGCAGCTGACCGGGCTGGTGCACGCCGGCTTCGTCACCGAGACCGGGTACGCACGCCTGCCCGACCTGCTGCGCTACCTGACGGCGGTCGAGCGCCGGCTGGACCGGCTGCCCGGCAACCCGGCCCGCGACAAGCAGCAGCAGGACCGGATCACGACCGTGCAGAAGGAGTACGCCGACCTGCTCGCCGCGCTGCCGCCGACGAAGCGGCAGTCGACGGCCGTCCGGCAGATCCGCTGGATGATCGAGGAGCTGCGGGTGAACGTCTTCGCCCAGGCGCTCGGCACCCCGTACCCGGTCAGCGAGCAGCGCATCTACCGCGCCATGGACGACGCCGAGGGGCGATAGGCGGGCCACCGCGTCGCGAGCGCACTCGGGCCCCTCGGCCCGGGGTTGGAAAATCGGCGATCGTAGGACGGCAGCAATCTTGACAGCCGGCAACAGCATTTGGGATCGTGACGGTCGACGATGCTTGGGGACGGGGTCGCATTCGGATTCCGGAACCGGGCCGCCAGACACAGAACGGGGGTGACACAAATGAAGATTGAGATTCGTCCCATCGAGGACGTCCGTCTGACGATCCGCTGTGGCGCGGAGTGCTGAGTTCAGCACGTGAAACCACGAGATACCGCGCAATCTGACGTACGCGCCGTATCATTAATCCGCCCTGCGGGGGACGGCTGGCGCCGATATCACATCGGCGCCAGCCGGGCCGGGCTATCGCAACACTTTCTCGAAGCGACCCCGCACGGTGGCCGTCTCAGGACTGGCATTACCGGAAGGGTCAATCCCAGTGCATTCCTCGATCGACCCCGCCCAGGCTGAGGGGGCGTCGCTCCTGGTCGTCGCCGAGGACGGCGCGGAATGGGTGCTGGGACGACCCGACCTACGCAGGTACGTGGCGGTGCCGAAACCGGGCGCTGTCTTCGTCCAGGCCCTCCAGGCCGGTTGCTCCCTCGACGACGCGACGGCGAGGGCGAGCACCGCCGCGGGAGCGCCCGTCGACGGCGTGGACTTCCTCTCCGGTCTCGCTCAGGCCGGCCTCCTCGATCCGCCCGGACAGCCGTCGCCACCGGACGATGCGCCCGTAGAGCGTCCCACGGGCGGCCGCCGGACCCGCCAGATCGGTTGGATCGAGGGCGTGCGCCCAGAGGTCGCCCGGCGCCTGTTCGGTCCCGTGGCGTGGGGCGGCTACCTGAGCGCGGCGCTGCTCGTCGGGGTTCTTCTCGGCGCCCGACCCGACCTCCGGCCAACCTTCGAACACGCCTGGTTCCTCACCGATCCGGTGCTGTCGGTACTGGTCTTCATTCCGGTCGGGTTCGCCCTCGCGGCGGCGCATGAGGCGTGGCACTGGCTGGCCGGCCGGGCGATCGGGATCCCGGCCACGTTCCGGGTCAGTTACCGAGCCGCCTATCTCGTCTTCGAGACCGATTTGACGCAGTTGGTGGCGACCTCCCGGCGTCGGCGTTACGGCCCGTTCCTCGCCGGCATGGCATTCGATGTCACGGTGTTGGCATTGGCGCTCGTCGCCCGCCTCGGGCACCGCGAGGATCTCTGGAATCTTCCGGCCGTTCTCGACCGTTTCCTCGGCGCCGTGGTGCTCTTCGAGATCCTGGGCATCGCTTGGCAGTGCGGCGGAATCTTCCTACGCAGCGACATGTACGCGGTGCTGGCAAATGCGCTTCGTTGCCACAACCTCTATCGAGCGACCTGGCTGGTAAACAAGGCGCGGTTGTGGGGACTCGACGCACGGGAGCAAACGGAACTCGAGAACATCAGTCCGCACGACCGTTCGGTCGCGCGCTGGTTCGGCCTGGTGTATCTGGCAGGAATGATCGCGGTGTTCTGGTTGCTGCTGACATTTCAGCTGCGCTTTCTTCTCGCCATGGGAACGTGGGTCGTCCACAACCTCCTGACTTTCACTCTGACGGACCTCGTGTTCTGGGAATCCGTGGCCGTCGTCGCCTACCTGATCGTGATGTTCGGTGGTCCCCCCGCGCTCGCGGTGCGGGAACGTCGACTGCGGCGTGCCGGGAGGTTGCGGTGAGCGAGCGGGGTAGGCGGTGGCTCTGGCGGTGCGGCCTCGGACTGACGCTCTGCGCGACGCTGGCCGCGCTGCTGGTCGGCCCTTGGCGGACGCTGGTCGGGACGGTGGCCGGATCACCGCCCGGAGACGCCCTCCATTCGTGTCCTGCGGGCACGGCGTTTCCGATCATGGACAGCCCGCATGTCTCCCAGTCCGAGATGGAGCAGGTGCGCTACAACTCACAGCCGCCCACCTCCGGCCCACATTTCGCCTTCAGTCTCGCCCCCGGGCGGTACACGGTCGCCGTGCCCGAGGGCCTCGCCGTGCACGCCATGGAGCACGGGCACGTCATCATCCTGTACGCCGAGACCACGCCGGAGACCACGATCGCCGACCTGGAACGGGTCGCCAAACGACATGCCGACAAGGTGGTCCTCGCGCCGTCCGAGAAGCTTTCGGACGGAATCGCGATGACCGCATGGGGTTGTCTTGAAACCCTGAGCGGGTACGACGAGTCCGCTGTGGAGCGGTTCGTCGTCACGCTCGGCGGGCGGTACGACCATGGTTGGCGTCGTTAGCCCCGGTCGTGACGCGGCCGCCGGGGGCGGCCAGGGCTAGAGCGGCTCCACGCCGGGGGGCAGTTCGCGGCCGGCGACCGCGCGCTGGACGTAGTCGAGCAGGATCCGGCGGAGTTCGCGGCCGGCGTGGGTGGGGACCACGTCGCGGCGGCGGGCCACGGCGATCGTGCGGCGGACGCCGGGCGGGGCGAGGCGGGTGACGTGGAGGCCGGGCCGGCGGGCGACGACGCTGCCGGGCACGAGGGCGGCGCCGAGCCCCGCCTCGACGAAGCTCAGCACAGCGTCCAACTCGCCGCCGTCGACCGAGACCCGGGGCTCGAAGCCGGCGTCCCGGCAGGCCTGGAGGGTGGCATCGCGCAGGTCGTAGCCCTCACGGAACATCACCAGCGGCTGGTCGCGCAGGTCGGTGACGCGGACCTCGCCGGCGGGCGAGGCGCCGGGCAGCGGGTCGACGCTGGCGACGACCAGGCTCTCGGTCAGGATCGCGTCGGTGCGCAGCCCCGGATCGGCGCCCGCGGCGGGCGCGATGATCAGCGCGAGGTCGAGGTCGCCGCGCAGCAGGTCGCGCACCAGGTCCTGCGAGCCGCCCTCCTCGACGCGCAGGTCGACGGTGGGGTGGGCGTCACGGAAGCGGCGCAGCACCGGCGGGGCCAGCGAGGTGGCCAGGCTGGGGGTGGTGCCGAGGCGGACGCGACCGCGCCGCAGGCCCACCAGCTCCTGCACCTCGCGGGTCGCCGTGTCCACGTCGGCGAGGATCCGTTTGGCCAGCGGCAGCAGCACCTCCCCCGCCGTGGTGAGCCCGATCTTGCCCCTTACCCGTTCGAAGAGCGGCGCCCCCAGGTCGGCCTCCAGAGCGTGAATTTGCTTACTCAGTGAGGGTTGCGTTATGCCGACCATGTCGGCCGCCTGGGTGAAATGTCGTAGTTCTGCGACCGCGACGAAGTACCGGAGCTGATGGAGCTGCATCTTCATAGCTTACGGCTATGAAAACTGCGGGTTCGATGCATTGGACGCCTGATCAAACGGCTCTTAGCGTCGGTCGTGTGGTAGTCACGAGAACGCGGTCGCCCATCCGTTCCAACGTCGGCCTCAAGGCCGTCATGGCGGTGACGGGCATCCTCCTGGTGCTGTTCCTGATCTTGCACATGCTCGGCAACCTGAAGGTGTTCACGGGGGAGACCTCGTTCGACCACTACGCGCACTGGCTGCGCGACATCGGCAAGCCGCTGCTGCCGGGCGTCTGGTTCCTCTGGATCCAGCGCGGCGTGCTGACCGTCGCCGTCGTGGCGCACATCGCCGCCGCCACCGCGCTGGCCCGGCGCTCCCGCGCCGCTCGCCCCGTCCGGTACGCGCACCGCCCGAAGGTCCAGGGCAGCTACGCGGCCCGCACCATGCGCTGGGGCGGGGTGATCATCCTGCTCTTCGTGATCTACCACCTGCTCGACCTGACCACCGGTCACCTGAACCCGGTCGGCGACCCGACCAAGCCGTACGCCAACGTCGTCGCCGACTTCGCGCCGGAGCGCTGGTACGTCACGCTCTTCTACACCCTGGCGATCGTCGCGCTGGGCTTCCACCTGCGGCACGGGGCGTTCAGCGCGTTCCGCAGCCTGGGGCAGCAGACCCCGAAGGGTGAGCAGCGGGCGCGTACTGCCGCCCTGGTCTTCGCCGTCACGCTCTGCGCCGGCTTCCTCGTGGTCCCGTTCGCCGTACTCACCGGATTGGTGTCCTGACCATGGATCTCTACACCCAGGGCGACCCGATCGCCGACGCCAAGGCTCCCGAGGGCCCGATCGAGACCCGCTGGGAACGCCGCCGCTTCGAGGCGAAGCTCGTCAACCCGGCCAACCGCCGGAAGATGACGGTGATCGTGGTCGGCACCGGCCTGGCCGGCGGCTCGGCCGCGGCCACCCTGGCCGAGCAGGGCTACCGGGTCAGGTCGTACTGCTACCAGGACAGCCCGCGCCGCGCGCACTCGATCGCCGCACAGGGCGGCATCAACGCCGCCAAGAACTACCGCAACGACGGCGACTCGGTGCACCGGCTCTTCTACGACACCGTCAAGGGCGGCGACTTCCGCTCCCGCGAGTCGAACGTGCACCGGCTGGCCGAGGTCTCGGTCAACATCATCGACCAGTGCGTCGCCCAGGGCGTCCCGTTCGCCCGCGAGTACGGCGGCCTGCTCGACACCCGCTCCTTCGGCGGCGCCCAGGTGCAGCGCACCTTCTACGCCCGGGGCCAGACGGGCCAGCAGCTGCTGCTCGGCGCGTACCAGGCGCTGGAGCGGCAGATCGGCCTCGGCAACGTGGAGATGAACGCCCGGCACGAGATGCTGGAGCTGATCATCGTCGACGGCCGGGCCCGGGGCATCGTCGTGCGGGACCTGGTCACCGGCGAGATCACCACGGAGTTCGCCGACGCGGTCGTGCTCGCCTCCGGCGGGTACGGCAACGTCTTCTACCTCTCCACCAACGCCAAGGGCTGCAACGTCACGGCCACCTGGCGGGCGCACCGCAAGGGCGCGTACTTCGCCAACCCCTGCTACACGCAGATCCACCCGACCTGCATCCCCGTCTCCGGCGACCACCAGTCGAAGTTGACCCTGATGAGCGAGTCGCTGCGCAACGACGGCCGGGTGTGGGTGCCGAAGGCCAAGGGCGACAACCGCGACCCTCGGGAGATCCCGGAGGACGAGCGGGACTACTACCTGGAGCGGATCTACCCCTCCTTCGGCAACCTGGTGCCCCGGGACATCGCCTCCCGAGCCGCGAAGAACGTCTGCGACGAGGGCCGCGGCGTCGGCCCGGGCGGCCTCGGCGTGTACCTGGACTTCGCGGACGCGATCGCGCGGCTCGGCCGCAAGGCGATCGAGGCGAAGTACGGCAACCTCTTCGAGATGTACGAGCGGATCACCGGCGAGGACCCGTACGAGGTCCCGATGCGGATCTACCCCGCCGTGCACTACACGATGGGCGGCCTGTGGGTCGACTACGACCTCCAGTCGAGCATCCCCGGCCTGTTCGTGATCGGCGAGGCGAACTTCTCCGACCACGGCGCGAACCGGCTCGGCGCGTCCGCGCTCATGCAGGGCCTCGCCGATGGCTACTTCGTCCTCCCCAACACCATCGCCAACTACCTGGCGGCGGGGCCGTTCGAGAAGGTCGAGGCGAGCCACCCGGCGGCGGTCGAGACGCGGCGCGACGTCGAGGACCGCATCCAGCGTCTGCTGGCGGTGAACGGCGACCGCACGGTCGACTCGTTCCACCGCGAGCTGGGCCAGATCATGTGGGAACACTGCGGCATGGAGCGCTCCGAGGCCGGCCTGCGCAAGGCGATCGACCAGATCCGGGCGCTGCGCGACGAGTTCTGGCAGCGGGTGCGGATCATCGGTGACGCCGACGGGCTCAACCAGTCGCTGGAGAAGGCCGGCCGAGTGGCCGACTTCTTCGAGCTGGCCGAGCTGATGTGCATCGACGCCCTGCACCGCGAGGAGTCCTGCGGCGGTCACTTCCGGGCCGAGCACCAGACCCCCGACGGCGAGGCCCAGCGCGACGACGAGCGGTTCGCGTACGTGGCGGCCTGGGAGTACGGCGCCGAGCAGCCCGTACTGCACAAGGAAGACCTGAAGTTCGAATACGTCCACCCCACGCAGCGGAGCTACAAGTGAACCTGACCCTGCGCATCTGGCGCCAGAAGGGCCCTGAGGACAAGGGTCGGATGGTGACCTACCAGGTCGACGACGTGTCCCCGGACATGTCGTTCCTGGAGATGCTCGACGTGCTCAACGAGCGGCTGATCCTCGCCGGCGAGGAGCCGGTGGCGTTCGACCACGACTGCCGCGAGGGCATCTGCGGCATGTGCGGCCTGATGATCAACGGCAACGCGCACGGCCCGCAGCGCGGCACCACCGCCTGCCAGCTGCACATGCGGCAGTTCAAGGACGGCGACACGATCGACATCGAGCCGTGGCGGGCCCGGGCCTTCCCGGTCATCAAGGACCTGGTGGTCAACCGCAACGCGTTCGACAAGATCATCGCGGCGGGCGGCTTCATCACCGCCCCGACCGGCAGCGCCCCGGAGGCGCACTCCGTGCCGGTCGCCAAGGCCAACGCGGACGCCGCCTTCGAGTCGGCCGCCTGCATCGGCTGCGGCGCCTGCGTGGCGGCCTGCCCGAACGGCTCCGGCATGCTCTTCACCGCCGCCAAGGTCACCCAGCTCTCGCTGCTGCCGCAGGGCCAGCCGGAGCGCTACACGCGGGTGATCGGCATGGTGGACGCACACGACGAGGCCGGCTTCGGCGGCTGCACCAACGCCGGTGAGTGCACCGTGGTCTGCCCGAAGGGCATCCCGCTGAACACCATCGGCCGGCTGAACCGCGACTACCTCGCGGCAACCGCCAAGCGGGGCGACAACACCCCCGGCTCCTGAGGCGAACGCCGCCGGCGGCGTCCCCCTCCGTACCGCGAAAGAGTGGCTGCCCGAGGTCGGGCGGCCACTCTTTCGCGGTATCTGCGCGGAGAGCGGTCGGGTGTGGCCGCGGCCGGTTCAAGGGACGCTGCACGGGTAGCACCTCTCGGAGGACGCCGAGAGGAGACATCCGGACATGAAGGCACTGACCTGGCAGGGCAAGCGGAACGTACGGGTCGAGGAGGTGCCCGACCCCCGGATCGAGGAGCCGACCGACGCGATCATCCGGATCACCTCCACCGCGATCTGCGGCTCGGACCTGCACCTCTACGAGGTGCTCGGGCCGTACCTGAAGCCGGGCGACGTCCTCGGCCACGAGCCGATGGGCGTCGTCGAGGAGGTCGGCCCCGGTGTGACCCGGCTCAAGCCCGGAGACCGGGTGGTCGTGCCGTTCAACATCTCCTGCGGCTCCTGCTGGATGTGCGAACGCCAGCTCTACGCGCAGTGCGAGACCACCCAGGTGACGGCCGAGGGAAAGGGCGCGGCGCTGTTCGGCTACACCACGCTCTACGGCTCCGTACCCGGCGGGCAGGCGGAGTACCTGCGCGTGCCGCACGCCCAGTTCGGCCCGGTCAAGGTCGCGGAGAGCGGCCCCGACGAGCGGTGGCTCTACCTCTCCGACATCCTCCCCACCGCCTGGCAGGCCGTGAAGTACGCGGACACCCCGCCCGGCGGGACCCTCGCGGTCTTCGGGCTCGGCCCGGTGGGCCAGTTCTGCGCCCGGATCGGCCGGCACCTCGGCGCCGGCCGGGTGATCGGCCTCGACCTGGTACCCGAGCGCCTCGAAATGGCCCGCCGACACGACGTCGAGGTGCTCGACGTCAGCGAACTCGACGACGTGCCGGGGGCGCTGATCGAGCTCGTCGACGGGCGCGGGCCGGACGCGGTGATCGACGCGGTGGGCATGGAGGCCCACGGCGCACCGCTGGGCAGGATCGCCCAGACCGCCGCCGGCCTGCTGCCGGACAAGCTGGCCCAACCGATGATCGACAAGTTCGGCGTGGACCGGCTGGTCGTGCTCAAGGCCGCGCTGAAGGCCGTCCGGCGCGGCGGCACCGTCTCGGTCTCCGGGGTGTACGGCGGTGAGGTCGACCCGCTGCCGCTGATGGAGATGTTCGACCGGGGCGTCCAACTGCGGATGGGGCAGTGCCACGTCCGCCGGTGGACCGACGAGATCATCCCGCTGCTCTCCGGCGACGACGACCCGCTCGGCGTCGAGGACCTGCGGACCCACCGGCTGCCGCTGGCGGACGCGCCGCGCGCGTACGAGATGTTCCAGAAGAAGGAGGACGGCTGCGTCAAGGTCGTGCTCGCGCCGTGAGCCGTACGGTGGTCGTCACGGGCGCGACCAGCGGGATCGGCCGTGCGGCCGTCCGGGAGTTCGCCGGCCGCGGGGACCGTCTGGTCCTCGCGGCCCGCTCCGCGCAGGCCCTCGAGGAGGTACGCGCCGAGTGCGCCGCCGCCGGAGCCCCGGCGCTGACGGTGGCGACCGACGTCGCCGAGCCGGCCGCCCCGGCGGCGCTCGCCGAGGCGGCCGTCGCCGAGTTCGGCGGAATCGACGTGTGGGCGCACACGGCGGCGGTGATGTCGTACGGGCGCTTCGAGGAGACGCCGGAACGTGTCTTCGAGCAGACGATCCGCACCGACCTGATCGCCGCGGCCACGGTGGCCCGGGTGGCGCTGCGGCACTTCCGGGAGGCCGGCGGCGGCACGCTGATCCTCACCGGATCGGTGCTCGGTCACATCACCGCCCCCTACCTGAGCGGCTACGTGGCGAGCAAGTGGGGCCTGCAGGGACTCGCCCGGGTCCTTCAGCAGGAGACCCGGGAGACGCCGGGCGTGCACGTCTGCATCGTCACCCCGGGCAGCGTGGACACCCCGGTCTACCAGCGGGCGGCCAACTACCTGGGCCGGCTCGGACGCCCGCCGCTGCCGGTCACCACTCCGGAACGGGTCGCCCGGGCCATGGTCGACTGCGCCGACCGCCCCCGGCGGGAGGTGTCGGTGGGCCGGGCCAACACCGTCATGCGCTTCGGCTTCACCGTGCTGCCCGGCGTCTACGACGCCCTGGTCGGGCCCCTGATGCGGGTGGCGGCGCTGACCGACCGGCCGGTGGAACCGCACGACGGCGTGGTGTTCACCCCCGCCCCGGGAAGCGAGCGCCTGCGCGGCGGCTGGCTTCCCGACCTGGGGCGGATAACCCGCGCCCTCACCCGCCACCTGCCCTGATGCCGCGGGGTAAGGAAGGGCCCCTTCTTAACGCCTGAGGTAGAGCAGGGGTCCCCTCTTAACACGCCGGGCTACCGTGTACGTCGGAACACGGCGGAGGGACGGCGATGGCGGCACCAGCACAGAACGGGGTTCGGGACCGGTCGCTCGGGCGGCGGGTGAGCGGAGCGGTCGGGCTTGCCGCTCTGGCCGGCCTCGCCTGGGTCGCGCGGGACATCCCGATGGCGCTCGGCGGCCGGCTGACCGGCGCCCGGGCCGAACGGGCGGTGCGCTCACCCCAGTACCGCGAGGGCGCCTTCCGCAACCCGGCGAGCAGCCGCTCGATGGCCGGCGCCCCGGACCGCAACCTGGTCCGGGAGCTGATCTTCGGCAAGCAGAAGCGTCACCCGACGGCAGCCGTGCCGCTGCTGCGGCCCGCTGACCCGCCCGCCGGCGACACCACCCGGGAGCTCAACGTCGTCTGGTACGGCCACGCGTCCGCCCTGATCGAGATCGAGGGGCGGCGGGTGCTGCTCGACCCGGTGTGGAGCGACCGCTGCTCCCCGTCCACCCTGGTCGGGCCGCGGCGGCTGCACCAGCCCCCGGTGCGCCTCGACGAACTGCCCCCACTCGACGCGATCCTGATCTCCCACGACCACTACGACCACCTCGACCTCGCCACCGTGCGCGAGCTGACCGCCCGCCAGGACGCGCCGTTCGTGGTGCCCCTCGGCGTCGGCGCCCACCTCGACCGGTGGGGTGTGCCGGCCGACCGCGTCGTCGAACTGGACTGGTCGGACAGCCACCGGATCGGGAGCCTGACCCTGACCGCAGCCCCCGCCCAGCACTTCTCCGGTCGGGGGCTGCGCCGCGACGGCACGCTCTGGAGTTCGTGGGTGGTCGCCGGCGCGCACCGCAGCCTCTTCTACACCGGCGACTCCGGCTACTTCGACGGGTACGCGGCGATCGGAGCAGCGTACGGGCCGTTCGACGTGACGCTGATGCAGATCGGCGCGTACGACCGGGCCTGGCCGAGCATCCACATGTTCCCGGAGGAGGCGGTCACCGCCCACCTGGACCTGCGGGGCGGGCTGCTGATCCCGGTGCACTGGGCGACGTTCAACCTGGCGCTGCACGACTGGTCGGAGCCGGTGGACCGGCTCTGGGCCGAGACGAAGGCCCGGGACGTACGGCTGGCGGTGCCCCGGCCGGGCGAGCGCGTGGTCGTCGACGACCCGCCGCCGGTCGACGGTTGGTGGCAGGCGGTCGCCTGACGCGGGGTGTTAACAGGGGGCCCTTCCTCTACCGCAGGCGTTAAGAAGGGGCCCTTCCTTGCACCTCACAGGACGAAGGCGTCGGTCCAGAGGGCGCCGGAGCGGCCGGAGAGCGAGTCCAGCATCGCCACCGCCTGGCCGTCGGTGAGCTGCGCGACGAAGTCGATGATCGCCCGGCCGCGCGCCTTGGCGAGCCGGTCCGCCGTCCGTGGGTGCAGCTCCGCCTCGGCCAGCTCGACCAGGTCGTGCAGGCGGCGCGGCAGCCGTGACTCCTCCTCCGGGTCGAGCAGCCAGTCCAGCAGCGCCTCGACCAGGGTGGCGAGCAGCCGCGCCTGGCCGCGCTGGTGCAGGGCCAGGTCGGGCCGGGCCAGCACGAACCGGTGGTGCACGAACTTGAGCACCTGCACCTCGTGCCACTGCGCCGGGGCGAGCAGCACGTGCCCGGACCGCACCGACGGCGCCTCCACCACCCGGATGGCGTCGACCAGGCGCGTCGTCCAGCGGGCGGAGAAGCGGGCCACGTACTGCTCGGCCTCGATCGACCCGTCGAACGGCACCGCCAGCAGCCCGTCCACCAGTTCTTCGCGGACGTGCTCGACGGCGGCGGCGAACGCGTCGTCGTCGGTGATCCAGGCGTCCTTGCGGTGCAGGTGGCGGCGCAGCCGCTCGATCGCCGAGCCGGGCCGGCGGGCGGCGGTGGCCAGGGCCGGTTCGGTGATCGCCCGCAGGCTCCCGCCCTCCCGCTGCCACGCGGTCAGCTCGGCGGCGACCGCGCCCTGCTGGAGCACCCCCACCCGGTAGAAGTCCTCCACGTCGTGGATCGCGTACGCGATGTCGTCGGCCGTGTCCATCACCGACGCCTCGACGGTCTGCTGCCAGTCCGCGATCCGCCCGGCGAACGGCTCCCGCGCCTGGCGCAGGTCGTCTACCTCGGTGCGGTACGCCCCGAACTTCGTCGACCCGCTGCCCGGATCGTCCGGCGGCGCCGCGGCACCGCGCGGCGCCGGCTCCAGCAGCCGCGGGTGCGGATCCGGGTGGTCCAGGCGGGTCCACGGGTACTTGAGCATCGCCGCCCGGACCGCCGCCGTCAGGTCCAGCCCGGTCGTCGCGGCGCCGCGGATCTCGGTGGAGGTGACGATCCGGTACGACTGCGCGTTGCCCTCGAACCCGTCGGCGAGCCCGAGCCGCTGGCGGGCCAGCCGGTCCAGCACCCGCTCCCCGAGGTGCCCGAAGGGCGGGTGCCCCAGGTCGTGGGCGAGCGCGGCGGCCTCCACCACGTCCGCGTCGCAGCCACCGAGCTTCTCCAGCAGGTCCCGGTACCGGTCGTCGGCGGTGAGCCGTTCGGCGATCGCCCGGGCCACCTGCGCCACCTTGAGGCTGTGGGTGAGCCGGTTGTGCACCAGCAGGCCGGAGCCGCCGGGGCTGACGACCTGGGTCACCCCGTTGAGGCGGGCGAAGAAGGGCGAGCCGACGATGCGGTCCCGGTCGGCCCGGAACGGGCTGGCCGCCAGGTCGCCCAGCGCTCGCGCGCTGCCGCCGAAGAGGCGCCGCGCCCGGGGTTCCGCAGGTGGTTCCATGATCGCCACGCTAGCGCGGCAGAATGCACGGCGGAAACCACTCCCGAAGGCGGATCGAGATCGTGACCCTCACTGTTCATCAGCGGATCGCCGAGGAGCTCGGCGTCGCCGAGCGCCAGGTACGCGCGGCCGTGGAGCTGCTCGACGGCGGCGCGACCGTGCCCTTCATCGCCCGCTACCGCAAGGAGGCCACCGGCCTGCTCGACGACACGCAGCTGCGCACCCTGGAGGAGCGGCTGCGGTACCTGCGCGAGCTCGACGAGCGGCGGGCCGCCGTGCTGGAGTCGATCCGCAGCCAGGGCAAGCTCGACGAGGCTCTGGAAGCACAGATCATGGCGGCGGACTCGAAGTCCCGGCTGGAGGACATCTACCTGCCGTACAAGCCGAAGCGGCGGACCCGCGCGCAGGTCGCCCGCGAGGCCGGCCTGGAGCCGCTCGCCGACGCGCTGCTCGGCGACCCGACGCGGGATCCGCGGGAGACGGCCGCCGGGTTCGTCGACGCGGAGAAGGGGGTGGCCGACGCCGCCGCCGCGCTGGACGGCGCGCGCGCCATCCTGATCGAGCGGTTCGCCGAGGACGCCGACCTCATCGGCACGCTGCGGGAGCAGATGTGGTCGCGGGGCCGGCTCGTGTCCCGGGTACGCGAGGGCCAGGAGACCGCCGGTGCCAAGTTCGCCGACTACTTCGACTTCGCCGAGCCGTACCCGAAGCTGCCCTCGCACCGCATCCTCGCCATGTTCCGGGGCGAGAAGGAGGGCGTGCTGGACCTGACGATGGATCCGGAGCCGGAGGGTGACTCCGACGCGGTGGCCACCGGCCCGACCCGGTACGAGGCGGCCGTCGCCGGTCGTTTCGGGGTCAGCGACCAGGGGCGCCCGGCCGACCGGTGGCTGGCCGACACGGTACGTTGGGCCTGGCGTACGCGGATCCTCATCCACCTCGGCGCGGACCTGCGGATGCGGCTGTGGCAGGCCGCCGAGGAGGAGGCCGTCCGCGTCTTCGCCACCAACCTGCGCGACCTGCTGCTGGCGGCGCCGGCCGGGGCCCGCCCGACCATGGGTCTGGACCCGGGCCTGCGGACCGGCGTGAAGGTCGCCGTCGTCGACGCCACCGGGAAGGTGGTCGCCACCGACACCATCTACCCGCACGAGCCGCGCCGGCAGTGGGACGCCTCCGTCGAGACCCTGGCGAGGCTGGCCGCCGCGCACCGGGTGGAGCTAGTGGCGATCGGCAACGGCACCGCGAGCCGGGAGACCGACAAGCTCGCCGGTGACGTGATCAAACGTCACCCGCAGCTGAACCTCACGAAGATCGTCGTCTCCGAGGCCGGCGCGTCGGTCTACTCGGCGTCCGCGTACGCCGCGCAGGAGCTGCCGGGGCTGGACGTGTCCCTGCGCGGCGCGGTCTCCATCGCCCGCCGCCTCCAGGACCCGCTCGCCGAGCTGGTCAAGATCGACCCACGGTCGATCGGGGTCGGGCAGTACCAGCACGACCTGTCCGAGGTGAAGCTGTCGCGGTCGCTCGACGCGGTCGTCGAGGACTGCGTCAACGCCGTCGGCGTCGACGTGAACACCGCCTCCGCGCCGCTGCTGACCCGGGTCTCCGGTATCGGCGCCGGCCTGGCGGAGAACATCGTGCTGCACCGGGACGCCAACGGGCCGTTCCGCACCCGGGCCGAGCTGAAGAAGGTGGCCCGACTCGGACCGAAGGCGTTCGAGCAGTGCGCGGGCTTCCTGCGCATCCCGGGCGGCGACGACCCGCTCGATGAGTCCAGTGTGCACCCGGAGGCGTACCCGGTGGTGCGGCGGATCCTCACCGCCACCGGCCAGGACCTGCGGTCGATCATCGGGAAGAGCGCCATCCTGCGGGGGTTGCGGGCCACCGACTTCGTCGACGACACGTTCGGCCTGCCGACCGTCACCGACATCCTCGGCGAGTTGGAGAAGCCCGGGCGCGACCCCCGGCCGGAGTTCCGCACCGCGGCCTTCGTCGAGGGCGTCGAGACGATCGCCGACCTGACGCCGGGCATGGTGCTCGAGGGCGTGGTCACCAACGTGGCCGCGTTCGGCGCGTTCGTGGACGTCGGCGTGCACCAGGACGGCCTGGTGCACGTGTCGGCGATGTCCCGCACGTTCGTCAAGGACCCGCACGAGGTGGTCAGGTCCGGCGATGTGGTCAAGGTGAAGGTCCTCGACGTCGACGTACCCCGCAAGCGCATCTCGCTGACCCTGCGCCTGGACGACGACGCCGACGCCGGTCGCGGCGGCGCGGACGGCGGTCGCCGGGAGCGCGGCGGCCAGGGCGGGTCGGGCGGGCGCGCCGGGCAGCCGCGACAGGGCCGTGGCGGCGCGACCCCGCCGCCGGCCAACAGCGCGATGGCCGACGCGCTGCGCCGGGCCGGTCTGGCCTGACCGGTACGTGCAGGCGGCTCCCGCCACTGTGGAGCTGATGTCGCGGACGGATCGGGACCCTGGTCCGTCCGCGACAGCCACCGCCCTGGGGCAGCCCGGTCGCTACGGGGCAGCCGGCCGTATGGGGCAGCCGGTCGCTTCACCCGGACGTCGGGGCGGAAGCCGAATGGCATCCTGTCGAGCTGCCCGCACAGATGGCGCACCAACGACGGACCAGCCGCGACGGCGTCCGCACCCGGCACCCGGTGGTCCCATGCGTGGGGCAGCTCGACAGCGTCCGAACAGGGGTTCCCGGTCCGCCTCGGACACCACCACGGTCGCCGGGGACACGGCGTCGGGGCGTACCGTCGGGGCGTGGGTGCGGAGGACGGCCTGGACTGGCGGGAGCGGCGGCAGCGGGCGGTGGCGGCGCACGCGGCGGCCGACGAGCGCCGGCGGGCGGCCGAGGCCGCGGCGGCGGCGGAGTTGGTCGCCTGGTTCGTCGCCGAGGCCCGGCGGCGCGGGCTGCCGGCCGAGCGCCTGACGGCGCGGTCGTACGACGGTCGCGGCCGTTACCGGACGCGGCTGCGCGGCTGGTACGTGGACCGGGCGCGCACGCGGGCGGTCGACGTCGACGGCCGGTTCCACCTGCTGACCGTGCCGGGCGGCCTGCGTGCCCGGCTGTTCGGGGCGGACCCGCAGCCCGGCCCGGCACCCCTGGTGATCGGTGTGGGTGGGCGCGACGGGGAGTCCGTGCCGCTCCGGGTGCTGCTCAGCCGGCGACTCGACGACGCCGCGCCAGGTGCCACCAGGTCTGCTGCACCGCCAACGTGAACAGGCCGGCGAGCACGATCGCGCACAGGTTGATCAGCAGCTGGAGCGCGGAGCCGGCCGCCTCGTGCCACACCCCGTACGCCGTGGCGACCGCGACGTTCGCGGCGGCCGGCACGGTGGTCACCGAGATCAGCACCCCGACCAGGCTGCCGGACTTCTTCGAGGTGAGCGAGAGCATGCCGGCCACGCCGGCGAGCAGGCCCACCACCCAGGAGAGCGCGTCGGGCCGCCAGATGAAGTCGGTCAGCGGGCGCTCGGCGAGGAGCATCTCGCGGCTCACCAGGTCGGCCGCGGTCAACGCCCAGGTGCTGACCACCGTGACGGCCATCGCCGCCAGGAACCCCACGACGAGGGCCTGCACGGACCGCACGACGACCCGTCCCTTGCGGCGCAGCAGCGCGACGCAGAGCGCGGCGAGCGGACCGAACTCGGGGCCGACGACCATCGCGCCCACGATGAGGATCGGCTGGTCGAGAAGGACGCCGATGCCGGCGATCATCGTGGCGACGGTGATCAGCACGAGGTAGGTGGCGGAGAGCTCCGTCTGCTCCCCCGTCTTGGCGGCGATCTCGTCCCAGACGACGGCGTCCGCCCCGCTGCCCGGCGCCTCCCGGGCGGCCCGCTCCGCGGCGGTGGAGATCGTCAGCGCGACGTCGGCGGCGGAGATCCCGCCCTGCGCCTCGACGCCGAACTCCTGCAACGTGCGCAGCACGCCGTCGGCGCTCTCGCGCACGACGTCGCACAGGATCAGGTCACCGCACGGTTGGCGGGCCGCGCCCGCGAGCACCGCCAGATGGGTCACGCCGGGTTCCGTGGCGAGCAGGTCCGCCACCGCCTCGGATCGGTCCGGCGGCGCGATCACCCTCAGGTGCAGCACGTCTCTCCTCTCGCCTGAGCGTGTCCGGACTCTACTGACCTGCCCGCTCGTGGTCGTACCCGTGTCCTCACTCGTACCTCGGCGGTTGTTCCGACGGGATGAGTGTGCCTGTTTGGGGTCTCTCTCACGTCTGTGCCTGATACAACCCTTTTGTGACGACTGGCCGATTCAGCGGGAGGTAGCAACGGTGCCGGTTCCTGGTCTGGTGACGCCTGAACGCCCGCCACGATCGGTCCGACCGGATCGGGGCAAGCGGGCCCTCGACGTCGCCGCGGCGGCCTTCCTGCTGGTGCTGCTCGCACCGATGATGGCGGTCGTCGCGCTGCTCGTCGCCGCGGGGCTGGGCCGCCCGGTGCTGTTCCGCCAGTGCCGCGCCGGCCGTCACGGCGAGCCGTTCGAGCTGGTCAAGTTCCGGACAATGCGTCCACTCGACCCGCGACGCGGACTGGTGGCGGACGCGGAGCGGCTCACCC
Organism: Micromonospora sp. NPDC047707; assembly: GCF_040704235.1. Classification (NCBI taxonomy): domain Bacteria; kingdom Bacillati; phylum Actinomycetota; class Actinomycetes; order Micromonosporales; family Micromonosporaceae; genus Micromonospora; species Micromonospora sp. NPDC047707. The sequence goes on along the minus strand of NZ_JBEYSU010000020.1, from coordinate 82,986 downwards.
CCCTGGGGCGCTGGCTACGGTCCACCAGCCTGGACGAGTTGCCCACGCTCTGGAACGTGCTGCGGGGCGACATGAGCCTCGTCGGCCCCCGCCCGCTGCTGCCGGAATACCTGTCCCGCTACTCCTCCCACCAGGCTCGCCGGCACGAGGTACGGCCCGGCGTCACGGGCCTCGCCCAGGTCCGCGGCCGCAACGGCCTGAGCTGGGAGGAGAAGTTCGACCTCGACGTGGAGTACGTCGAGACCCACAGCCTCCGGCTCGACCTGTCGATCCTGGTCGCGACGGTCCGTACCGTGCTGCGGCGCGAGGGGATCTCGGCGGCCGGCGTCGCCACCGCACCGGAGTTCCTCGGCACCCCGGCCGGTCCGGCGCCGCGGTACGCCGAGGCGGCCACGTCGTCGTCGGTGCCGCGCGGACCGGCGGTGACGGTACGGCAGGGCGGACGCCGATGACGCGCACGGTGTACCTCTCCCCGCCCGACGTCGGGCCGCTGGAGGAGTCGTACCTCATCGCCGCCCTGCGCTCGGGCTGGGTCGCCCCTGTCGGTCCCGACCTGGAGGCCTTCGAACGCGACGTCGCCGACCGGGTGGGTACCCGCGGAGCGGTGGCGGTCAGTTCCGGCACGGCGGCGTTGCACCTGGCCCTGCTCGGGGTCGGCGTCGAGCCGGGAGCCGTGGTGGTCGTCCCCACGCTGACATTCGTGGCGACCGCGAACGCGGTCCGGTACACCGGCGCCCGGCCGGTCTTCGTCGACTGTGACCCGCGTACCGGCAACGTCGACGTCCCGCTCCTCGCGGACTTGCTGCAGCGGCTGCGCGCCCGGGGCGAGCGGATCGCCGCGGTCGTCCCGGTCGACATGTTCGGCGCGTGCGTGGACTACACGTCGCTCCTGCCGGCCTGTGAGGACGCCGGGGTGCCCGTGGTGGAGGACGCGGCCGAGGCCCTCGGAGCCACGCACCGCGGCCGGGCGGCGGGATCCTTCGGTCGCGTCGGCGCGCTGTCGTTCAACGGCAACAAGATCATGACCACGTCCGGCGGCGGGATGCTCGTCTCCGACGACCTGTCGCTGCTGACCCGGGCCCGGCACCTGGCGACCCAGGCCCGCGAACCCGCGGCGCACTACGAGCACCGCGAGACCGGGTACAACTACCGGCTCAGCAACCTGCTGGCGGCACTGGGCCGGGCTCAGCTCGTGCGGCTGGACGGGATGATCGGCCGCCGCCGGCAGTTGCGCGACCGGTACGCGAAACTCTTCGCCCCGGTGCCGGGCGTCGAACTCGTCGGCGCGGACGACGCCGCGTCGAACTGCTGGCTCACCGTCATCCGGGTCCGGCCCGACCAGTCCGGCTGGCGCGCCGCCGACCTGGCCGCGCATCTCGCCGCCCGGGACATCGAGACGCGTCCGGTGTGGAAGCCGATGCACCGGCAGCCCGCGTACGCGGGATCGGAGAGCCTGCTCACCGGCGCCGCCGACGACCTGTTCGCCGAGGGGCTGACGCTGCCCAGCGGCAGCGCCCTCACCGAGCGCCAGATCGGCGCCGTGCTCGGCGCGATCGACGAGTTCCTGACCGTGCGGACGGGAGTGTCGCCCGCGTGACACCACTGGTGATCGTGGGCTGCGGCGGCCACGGTCGGGAGGTGCTGACCATCGCACGGGCGGTGGTCGCCGCCGGCGGACCCCGCTGGCACCTGGCCGGATTCCTCGACGACCGGCCCGCCGAGGAGAACCTGAAGCGCGTCCAGCGCCTGGACGTGCCGTACCTGGGTGGGCTGGCCTGGCTGCGCGACGCGCCACCGGACACCCACCACGTCATCGGGATCGGCGACCCGCGGGTGCGCCGCGCGGTGGCGGCGCGGGTCGACGCGTACGCGACGCCGGCCGCGAGCCTCGTCCACCCGGACGCCACCGTGGGCCCGGACACCCGGTACGGACCGGGGTTCGTCGCCTTCCCGGGGGCCCGGGTCACCACCAACGTCGCCCTGGGGCGGCACGTGCACCTCAACCAGAACGCCACCGTGGGGCACGACAGCGTGCTCGCCGACTTCGTGTCGGTCAACCCGCTCGCCGCCGTCTCCGGGGACTGCCGGCTGGCGGAGGGCGTTCTGGTGGGCACCACGGCGGCCGTGCTCCAAGGCCTCCAGGTGGGACGGGACAGCACCGTCGGAGCCGGCGCCTGCGTGGTGCGGGACGTGCCGGAGGGCGTCGTGGTCAAGGGGGTTCCCGCGCGCTGATCCCGGCACCTGCCCGGCAGCAGCCCGTGGCTGAATGGACCGCGTTCGCGACAAATCGCCCAAACGATTACATACGGGCTGCAACAAGGATAAAAAGTACAAAAGTCCTTCTGCCCCTCGGGTGGAAGCGGTCGGAGACGGGAGCAAGACATGCCGCAGGACACCGGAAGCGACGAACGTGCCGCCCAGAGGTCCCGCCGGGGCCGGGCGCGCCGCCGCGCCCTGGGTTTCCTCGCCACCGACACCGCCGCCTGGGTGGGCGGTTTCGTCACCGCCGTCTGGACCCGGTACGAGTTCCACCTACCTCCCGGTCAACTCAGCCGGGCGGCCACCGTCGGCGGCATCGCCGCGCTGATGTATGTGGCGGTCGCCGCGGTACGCCGGCTCCACTCGGGACGCCACCCGCTCGGCAGCCTCCAGGACGTGCAGGGACTCGCCGGCACGGCCACCGCGACCGCCGCCGTCCTGCTGATCGGTCTGCTGCCGTCGCCCGACCGGCCGGTCCCGGCCAGCACACCCGTGGTGGGCGGTGCGCTCGCCCTGCTGTTCATGCTCTCCGCGCGGTTCGCGTACCGGCACCGTCACGACCTGGCGATGCGGCCCGACGTCCGCTCCTCGACACCCGTGCTGCTGTTCGGGCTCGGTGACGCCGGTCAGGGGCTGCTGCGGGCGATGCTGGGCGACCCGCGCGGCCGGTGCCTGCCGGTCGGCGCGCTCGACGACGACCCCGACAAGCGCAACCTGCGCATCGGCGGCGTCCGCGTGCTCGGCGGCCGGGAGGACATCGCCGAGGCGGTCCGGCGCACCGGCGCCACCACCGTGATCTTCTCCGTCGCCAACGCCGACGCCGCGCTGATCCGGCAGATCCGTGAGGCCACCCTCCAGACCGGCGCCGCGTTCAAGGTGCTGCCGCCGGTCCGGGACCTGGTCGACCACCGGATCACCGTGACTGACGTCCGCGACGTCCAGATCAGCGACCTGCTCGGGCGTCGCCAGGTGGTCGGCGACCTGCCGCTGACCGACAACAGCCTGGCCGGCCTGCGGGTCCTGGTCACCGGCGCCGGCGGCTCGATCGGGTCGGAGCTGTGCCGGCAGGTCATGACGGCCGACCCGGGCGAGTTGATGATGCTCGACCGCGACGAGTCGGCCCTGCACGCCCTGCAGATGTCGCTGAACGGGCGGGCCCTGCTCGACGGGCCGGAGCTGATCCTCGCCGACCTCCGCGACGACGAGCGCATCCGGCGGATCGTGCGGGAGCGGCGGCCGGACGTCATCTTCCACGCCGCGGCCCTGAAGCACCTCACCCTCCTGCAGCGGCACCCGGGCGAGGCGGTCATGACGAACGTGTGGGGCACGCTCAGCGTGCTGGACGCGTGCCGGGACGTCGCCAAGTTCGTGAACATCTCGACCGACAAGGCCGCCGACCCGATCAGCGTCCTCGGCTACTCCAAGCGGATCACCGAACGGCTCACCGCCCACGCCGCGTCCCGCTTCCCCGGCACCTTCCTCAGCGTCCGCTTCGGCAACGTGCTGAGCAGCCGCGGCTCGGTGATCACCGCCTTCCAGAAGCAGATCGAGGCCGGCCGTCCGCTCACCGTCACGCACCCGGAGGTGACCCGCTACCTGATGACCGTGCAGGAGGCGGTGCACCTGGTGCTGCAGGCCGCCGAGATCGGCCGGGACGGCGAGGCGCTGGTGCTCGACATGGGTGAGCCGGTGCGGATCGCCGACCTGGCCCGTCAGATGGCCGAACAGGCCGCCAGCACCGTGCCGATCGTCTACACCGGACTCCGCCCCGGCGAGAAGCTGCACGAGGACCTGTTCGGCACCGGCGAGGTCGACACCCGTCCGCTGCACCCGCTGATCTCGCACGTCGCGGTGCCGGCGCTGGACCCGCTGGAGGTGAGCGGGCTCGACCCGTACGACGACCCGGAGAAGGTGGTGGCACAGCTCGCCCAACTCTGCCACCCGCCGGTCCGGCCCGCCGGCCGGACGATGCAGGTGCCGCTCTCGCGCTGACCGCCCGCAAGACGGAGCGGGCCGGCGACCCGAAGGTCGCCGGCCCGCTCCGCATTTCTGCCCCTGGCCGCCGTTCGCCGCCGCCAGCGGGGACGGTCGCCGGAGAGCGACCGGATCAGCGGCGGATGCCCGCCCAGTCGTGGTGCCGGCGGACGGTCGACAGGATGAAGTCGACGACCCGGCGGGAGGTGTCCGGGACCCGGTAGTCGACCGGACAGGGCACCCCGTGGATGCCGACCTGGTCGACGGTCACCCGGACCGCCTCCACGACGCCCTCCGGGTCCAGGCCGGTCATGATGATGCCGCCGGCGTCCAGCGCCTCCGGACGTTCGATCGACTCGCGCAGCGTCACCGCGGCGAAGCCGAGGATCGCCGCCTCCTCGCTGATCGTGCCGCTGTCGGAGAGCGTGCAGTACGCCTTCGTCTGCAGGTGCACGTAGTCGAACAGGCCGAACGGCTCGTGGAAGGCGATCCCGTCCAGCACCGTCGCGTCCGGCGCCAGCGCCTCCAGCCGCTTGCGGGTCCGCGGATGCGTGGAGACCAGCACCGGGTACCCCCAGCGGTCGCGGACCGCCCGCAGGCAGTCCAGCAGCCGCGCGAGCCGGTCCGGGCGGTCCACGTTCTCCTCGCGGTGCGCGCTGACCAGGAAGTACCGGCCCGGTGTGAGATCCAGCTGGCGCAGGATCGTCGAGGCGGCGATGTCCGCCCGGTAGTGTTCCAGCACCTCACGCATGGGCGAGCCGGTGTGCAGGATCCGGCGCGGGTGCAGCCCCTCGGCGAGCAGGTTGCGCCGCGCGTGCTCGGTGTAGACGAGGTTGAAGTCCGCGACGTGGTCGACCAGCCGGCGGTTCGTCTCCTCCGGCACGTTGAGGTCGAAGCAGCGGTTACCGGCCTCCATGTGGTAGACCGGCACCCGCATCCGGCGGGCCATCAGCGCCCCGATGCAGCTGTTCGTGTCACCGAGGACGAGCAGGGCGTCCGGCCGCAGCTCGGCGATGGCACCCTCCACGCCGACCAGCACGCCACCGAGCACCCGGCCGAGCGACGACGTGTCGACGCGGAGGAAGCGGTCCGGCTCCCGGATCCGCAGCTCCTTGAAGAAGATGTCGGACAGCGAGCTGTCCCAGTTCTGACCGGTGTGGACCAGCACGTGGTCCACCGCCTCGTCCAGCCGGGCGATCACCCGGGAGAGCCGGATGATCTCCGGCCGGGTGCCCACCACCGTCATCACGCGGGTCATGACCGTCCTCTCTGCGCTGCCACCTTCGTGAAGATGTCCTCGAACTGGTCGACACCGACCCGCAGACACATCCGTTCCTGGTAGGCCCGTCGGGCCCGCAGCCCCATGGCGGCGCGGTCGGCCGCCGGTGTGTCGGCGGCCTGCAGGAACCGGCCCGCGAGCGCCGCCCAGTCCTCCGGCGGGCAGACGAGGCCGGACCCGGTCGAGTCGACCAGGGCTGCCGCGTCCCCACCGAGCGAGGCGATCACCGGGGCGCCGCACGCCAGCGCCGCCTGCAACTTCGACGGGACGGTGCCACGCAACGCCGGCAGGTCCCGCAGGCAGACCAGCTGCCAGTCGGCCGCCGCGTACAGGTCGGCCATCTCCTCGGGGGCGCGGCGGCCGACGAACCGGACGTTGTCGGCGCCCAGCTCGGCGGCGAGCCGGCGCGCCTCGTCCTCGCCGGCGCCCGAGCCGACCAGGACCAGGTCCACCTGGTCCCGGACGGCGGCCGCCGCGCGGATCGCCGTGTCCACGCCCTGCAGCAGGCCGAGGTTCCCGGCGAACATCACCGTGCACCGGCCCCGGTGGCCGAGCGCCGCCCGGGCCGCGTCGGTGGCCGGCACGGGCCGGAACAGGACGTCGTCGGTCCAGTTCCACACCACGCGTACGCGGTCCGGATCGGCGCCCCGCTCCACCACCAGGTCCGCCATCGCGGGTGAGATCACCACGACGGCGGACGCCAGCCGGTACGTCGTCCGCATGAGAGCGTCCAGGCCACTCGCCACCGCCCGGCCGGCCAGGCCCGTCGGGGCCATCCCGGACTGCAGTACGGAATCCGGCCACATGTCCTGCACGTGCAGGACGATCGGCGTCCGCCGGGCGGCCCGGACCAGCGCGGCAGCGGCGATCGCGGTCGGCGGCGGGTGGTAGACGTAGGTGACGTCGACGCCACCCAACCACCTCGGCCCGGCGAGCGCGCTGCTGCCGCCGAAGGAGAGGTGGCTGGCCGCCCGGCGCAGCGCCGAGGTGTCGTGGCTCGGGTACGCGGGAACCCGCCGCACCGCGACGGGTCCCTGCGTCTCGACATGCCGCCAGCGCTGCCGCCAGCCCGGGTAGATCCGCCCGTGCGGATAGCTCGGGAAGGTGGTGAGCACCCGGACGTCGTGACCGCGGGCGGCCAGTTGCTGGGCCAGGTTGCCGGGGATGAACACACCCTCCGGCGGGTACCACTGGCTGACCAGGCCGACCTTCACGCGACGACCGCCACGGGCTTCGGGATCGTCGCCTCCACCGGTTCCGGCCAGGTGTCGGGGCGCCCCGGGTCGAACAGTTCGTTGGTCCAGAACAGGGTGACCAGTTCGCCGTCGCCGGTGTTGACCAGCTTGTGCACCCACATGGTGGGCATGTCCACCAACACGGGCGCGTCGCCGGACACGGGGAACCGCACCACCTCGGTGTCGCAGACCCGGCGCAGGCTGATCTCCGCCGTACCGCGCAGCACCACGAACCGCTCCACCTTGGCGAGGTGGAAGTGGTCGCCTCGGGTCACGCCGGGATGCGTCGTCGAACAGAACGTCTGCCCTGCTCCCCCGTGCACCTTCACCGTCTCGACCAGTTCGCCGCGCGCGTCGGCGCGACGCGGCGGTACGAGCGGGTACCGCTGTGGGAAACAGTGCGACCGGTAGGTGTTGAAGAGGCGCACATCATGCCGGCTCGTGAGGGCGGGGATCTCGCCGGTCCGGTAGGTCCCGGCCATCCCGGCCAGCCGGTCGGCGAGTTCGCGGACCCCCGTATGCAGGGGCGGCATCGCCGGATCCCAGGAGCCGGCGGCGGGCACCCCGGCGAGCCGGGCGGCGGCGTCGGTCACGTGCACCAGGCCGAGTTCCCGGTCGGCGTGCACCTCCGGCTGCCCACCGTCCGCCAGCAGGCGGCAGAACGTGGCGACCGCGGAGTTGTAGTGCGGTCGGCCGTGTTCGCCGTACAGGTTGGGCAGCAGCACGTCGTCGACAGGTAGGCCGGTGTCCGCGAGGATCCGCGCAGCGGCCGCCTTCGCCTCGCCGTACGGCGTGCCGTTGCCGGCCTGTACCGAGTTCGCGTACACGACGGACCCCGGCGGGACCTCGGCGGCGCGCAACCCGGCCGCGAGCTGCGTGGCGAGCCGGAGGTTGCCGGCCCTGACCTCCGCCGGGTCGCCGCGGTTGATCCCGGCCAGGTGCAGCACGCGGTCGACGCCGGACACCTTCGCCGCGACCGCCTGTGGATCGGCGAGGTCGGCGCGGGTGACGACGGCCGGCTCCGGCCAGCCAAGGGCCCGCAGCAGTACCCGCACGTGCCAGCCGAGGAAGCCCCCGGCGCCGGTGACGGCGAGCCTCAACACGCCGACACCGGATCCCGCAGGGCCAACTCCGCGCGGACCTCGGGCAGCGTCTTCAGCAGCTCGACGATCTCCGGTACGCCCAACCGCGGGGCGTTCGCCGAGTTGAAGTCCTCAATTGGTCCCCTCCCGAGCTCGCCCTCGGAGACGTACAGCGCGTAGTTGAGGTCGCGGGCGTCCAGCGGCACGCGAAGGAAGTCGCCGAAGTCCTCGGCCTGCATCAGCTCCTCGCGGCTGGCCAGCGTCTCGTCCGGCTTCTCGCCGTGCCGGACGCCGATGACGTCCAGCTTGGCCGGCACGTCGAAGAGCTGGCAGACCGCCTCGGCCAAATCGCCGATCGTGCAGGCGGCGGCCTTGCGGATAAAGATGTCGCCCGGGCGGGCATTCTGGAAAGCGTGCTCCACCAGGTCCACCGACTCGTCCAGGGACATCAGGAAGCGGGTCATCCCCGGGTCGGTCACGGTGGGCGCCCGCCCCGCCTTGATCTGTTCGATGAAGAGCGGGATGACCGATCCGCGCGAGTACATGACGTTGCCGTACCGGACGCACGACACGGTGGTGGCGCTGTGCGGGTTGTTCCGGGCGTGCGCCTGGGCGACCTTCTCCATCAGGGCCTTCGTCATGCCCATCGCGTTGACCGGGTAGACCGCCTTGTCGGTGCTGAGCAGCACCACCGAGCTGGCCCCGTGGCGTTCGGCGGACTCGATCACGTTGGCGCTGCCGACGATGTTGGTCCGCATCGCCTCGATCGGGAAGAACTCGCACGACGGCACCTGCTTCAGCGCCGCGGCGTGGAACACGTAGTCCACGCCGCGGCTCGCCCGCGACACGGAGTCGAGGTCCCGGACGTCACCGACGTGGTAGCGCACCCGGTCGTCCCCGATGACGTGTCGCATGAGGTCCTGTTTGGCCTCGTCGCGACTGAGGATCCGGACCTCGCCGACCTCGTGGTCGAGGAGGCGGCGCACCATCGTCTGTCCGAAGGAACCGGTGCCACCGGTAATCAACACCCGACTTCCAGCAGGTAGCAGAGTCACCCGAGGGCCCCCGATCCGTTGAGTTGGCGTACTCTCACCCAGGCCCTAACGAGACAAAAGAGACAAAGTTACCTAAACATCGCGAGGATGCTGAGCTGCCGCCCGGAGGCTCAGCGGCCTCGGCCCTTCTCTGCCGTGGCCCCCGATTGGCCCGCTCCGCCGCGGAAGTTCTCCAGTAACCGCTTCTGAAGAAGCGCGGTCTCGGCCTCCCAGACGAACTCCGCCCGGCCGGTCACGAAGCAGTGCCGCGCCAGCGCCCGTAGCTCAGTGAGGTCCTCCGCCAGCCGGGCGAGGAGCTCGCTGAGCGGAGCTGGCTCTACCGGGACGGCCCAACCAACCCGATACTTTTCGATCAGTGCCCGATTCTCGGGCAGGTTCCCTGCGATGACCGGCCGGCCCGCCACCACTGCCTCGAAGAGCTTGTTGGAGAGTCCGTCATTGGCCGGGTCGACCGGTTGGTACAGAGCGGTGCTCACGTGGGCGCGCTGATATCGGCTCGGCACGTCCGCCGCCGAGCAGGGGCCGTCCAGGGAGACGTAGGACTGCGCACCGAGCCGGACGATCCGGCTCCGGAGCGCCTGCCGGTAGTCCTCGCTCGCCGGTCCGGTTATCTCGAGCCGCACCCGTGCGCCGGCGGATCGTGCGTCGGCGACGGCGTCGATCAACGCCTCGAGCCCGCGTCCCGGATAGAGGGTTCCCACGCAGGCCACGACGAGTTCTGGCCCGGACGGAGGCGGAACGAACTCCGGCGCGAACGAGGCGAGCGGGACGTTGCGCACCACCATCACGTCGTCGAAGCCCAACTTCCGGAAGGCGACCGCGTTGCTCTCGCAGACTGCCACCACCGTCAGGCCCCGTTGGCGTGCGACCCGCCGGAGCAGTTGCGGCTCCACCCGGGAGAACCAAGTGGCCAGCGAGCCCTTGGTGCGGATGCCGCCTGGGCGCTCCCGTCCGTTCAGGACGACGTGGCTGCCCCAGCGCCGCCGGTGCGCCAGCCCGATCCAGAACAGGGAGATGTGACCGACGAACACCGTCTTGGCCGGCGTCGCCAGGACCCGGCGCCGGAGTCGCCACACCCCGGGCAGGTAAACACCGACAAGATTGCGTACCGACGCGACGAGTCGACGCCGGTCGTCAATCCGACGCACCGGCAGATGCTCCACGTCGACACCGTCGATCCACGAGCGGCCCGTCTCGTCTGCCGCGCCGAAGCGCCCGGCTCGGGACAGCGTCACGGCCCGCACGATGCCTGGAAGACCAGACGCGACGGTCATGGCTATCTTCCGCGTCCGGGTGGAATGGCGGTATGGGGAGATGTCGAAGAGGAGAAGTGTCGTGTCGGTTGCCATGAGAACTCGATTCATTGATGCGGCGAAACGACCTAGATCGACCCGATAGCGCAGGTAAGCCGGCATCAGGTTGAACGAAGCAATCGTTCATGCGTTGCGATTCGGAACATCGACGATGACCTGGCGAGAGCATCACTCGGCCCGGGCCGGCGCTAACTCCGACACCTGAATCGCAGACAACGTTTGCTGAGCCCGGTGGCGCCGGACCGTCCACAGCGAGAGGAGCCAACCGGCCACGTACGAGGCCGCCGCCGAAATTCCGAACGCCCACACCGCCAACAGCGGCGAACCGTCGGACATGGCCACCGCGCAAACCGCTCCCGTTACCAGCAGCACGCGGCCCGCGTCCCAAGCCAGTTGCAGGCCCTGCCGACCGAATACGACAAGGGTCTGCGACATCGGTGATGCGACGAGCTGCGTCGCGGCGTAAACCGCCAGCGCCTGTGCGTACAGCCCGCTGTTCGCCCACTGCGCCCCAAAGAGCCAGACGAAGACCGGCGGGGCACCGAGGGTGACGACCACGAGCCCGACACCGGCGATGACGGCCAGTTGCCGGCTCGCTCGATGGAACAGCCGTTCGATGCGTAGGCCGTCACCGCTACGTGCGGTGCGCGACAGCTCCGCGAGGTACACCTGGGCTACTGCCATGCCTAGAAGCGCCGCCGGCAGCGCGAGGACCCGTTGTGTCAGACCGAGCCAGCCGGCCACCTCCGCGCCGTAGCGATAGGCGATGAGCAGAATCGGTACCTGCAACCCGATGACGTTGAGGAGCCCGGACGGTCCCATGAGGAGCGGGAAACGGCGGTGACGCACCGCGGTCCGCCAGAGCGTCGAACGTCGCGCCGCGATCTCGCCAGGGCGGATCCGGCGGGTCTCCCGGGCCAGGCTGAGGGCACCGACGAGATAACCGGCCCCAAGCCCCAACGCCATCCCCCCGGCCTTCAAGCCGGCCACGCCGGCGCCGATCTGCGTCAACAGCATCGCGCCGGACTGAAGGAGGTTGCGCCGGCCGATCGCCACGTACCGGCGGTGCCGGATCGCGAACTGGTTCAGCACCAGGACGGCACCCATGGCAGCGGCGGTCCACGGGGTCAACCAAAGCCACGACCGCAGCGCCGGCTGACCGAAGAGTGCAGCGGCCTCCTCCCGCACCATGGCGACGACGACAGTCCCCAGCAATGCGGTGACCAGGGTTGTCACGAGGCCGAGGGTCACCAGGGCGAGCGCATCGCGGTCGCGTTGCGGCAGTGGGATCGCCAGCTCGAATCGCCCGGCGGCGACTGTCCCCACTATCGCCGCCAGGGTGGCGAGCACGGCGAAGGCGCCGAAGTCCGCAGGGCTGTAGAGTCTTGCCAGCAGCGGTGCGGCGAGCAGTAGGAGCAACTGGCCGGTGCCACTTCCGGCCGCGATGCTGAGTACACCCAGCTTGCTTCCACCGAGTCGATCGCGGATGGTCCCCACCAGGCCGGCTGGCCCGCGCGCGGGCCGTATGCGCGGTGGGTTGCTGCCGGGCGGCACAGCGGGTGACGGGCGCACCTCGTCAGATCTGCCGGAAGGCGGCATGCCGCGACGCATGCTGCCCCCGATAGGACAGACCCGACGGCACCGTGACGAGTGCGGCGGCCGGCCGGGGTTGCCGGCGAACAATGACGGATCGCCGGTAGCCACGACCGATCCGGCTGCCCCAATACCACAATGCGAGGTAGCTGACCAGGCCGACGTTGAGGGGAGCCTCGATGCCACCCGCCATCCACGTGCCGAGAACCGCGGTGGTGCCGGAGAACCCGACGAGTTCCAGGGAGTTGTAGTGAGCGCGGCGCAGGGTCCGCTGCGTCAGAAGCTGGAGCAGCACACCGAAAAGGGCCGCGAAAATGATCAGCCCTGCGGTGTCAAAGTTGTAATGGACCGAGCCCCACAGCGAGGGTGGCGACGTTCCCCGGGTCGATCCGTAGAGGATGGCGAAGACCTCGTTGCTCAGGGTGCTGCCACGATTTCCCGGCAGGATGCCGGCGAGTCCCTGCAACCATTCCCCGCCATAGCGGACCGGACTGTCGGCGGTGTAGACAAAGGCCGCAAGGCCGGACGCCTGGTTGTCGTTCAGGAAGCGCCTGCCCAGGTCGGTGATCGCAGTTCGCAGCGGACTATCGGCACTCCCGTCACCCCTGGCCAGCACATAGGTGGACAGCAGCATGAGCGGCAGACCGATGCCCAGCGGCATCAGCAGGGCCGCTCGCGGCAACCGGCGACGGTGGTGCAGGAACGTGTAGACCATCGAGGTCAGCAGGAACGTCACCAGCGCACCACGCTGACCGGTGGCCATCAGCGCGAGCAGAGCTACCGCCCCGAGCACCAGCGAGGCGACCCTCGCGAAGGTCCCACGCCGGTTGAAGGCCCACACGATCAGGATGAGCGTCAACGAGGGTAAGATCACGTTCTTGAACTGGTTGACGTACCCCGGGAAGAAGTATGCGTCGCCCGCGTACGACTCCAGGCGGAGTGTCGCGATGTCCGCGGGTGCGCCACTCAGCTGGCCGCGTAGCCCTTCGAGGAACGCGCTGTACCCGACCGCCGTGAAGTAGACCACCGTAACAAGGATGGAGATGCCGACGACGGCCAGGATCGCTGCCGTGGGCGGTACCAGGGTCACCCGGTAGCCCGAGTAGGAGGTCCGGACCTTGGCGGAGATCGCCTCGTTGTGCGCCAGAACGAGGTAGGTGAACAAGCTTGCGGTGATGTAAATGGCGACCGCCGCCGCGAGCAGCTTCGCATAGAAGACCTGAACCTCGGAGGCGGGATCGACCAACTGGATCGTGCCGTAGAGCATCACCAGCTGGGACACGAGGAACAGTCCGTCCGGGGAGAGGAGCCCGTAGCGGCGGACGGCGACCCAATAGTGGATCATGGCCCACCCGAGGACCAGTAAAAACGTCAGGATCATTTCCGGTCCCCCGTTCTCCGCCGACGATGGCTCAACGATGGCTGTCCGGTCAGGTCACGCGCCCTCGACAGCCGCGATGACGCGCCCGCAAGCAAGCCGGTGCCCTTAAGGGCATTGACATATCTCATCGCCATCGAAAAGCTCGCGTCACAGGTCCTTCCACACCAGGAGGCGCAATGAGGCGCACACGGCTGGCGATCGTCGGCGTGTTCACTCTGGTCGGCGCGCTCGCGCTGACCGCACCGGCAAGCGCGCGGCCGCCGTCCGACCCGGCCGGCCGCGACGGTCTGGAGGTGTACGTCGGCACGGTGAACCCGGAGCAGTTGGAGAAGCTGCGTCACGCCGGCGTCGACCTCGGTCACGACCACGCCGAGACCGACCGGTCGGGGCAGACCCGCATCGAGACGGTGCTCAGCAAGCGGCAGGCGGCACGACTGGCCGGCCAGGGCGTGAAGTTGGAGGTCAAGAAGGTACGCGGCAAGGACGCCTCGCAGGCGCTGCGCGAGCAGGCGGCGGCCGGTTGGTCGGCGTTCCGCTCCTACAGCGAGCCGGGCGGGATCCGGGACGAGATCACCGCCACCGCCGCGCGGTACCCGCGACTGACCAAGGTGGAGACCATCGGCCGGTCAGTGCAGGGCAAGCCGATCCTCGCGGTCAAGGTCACCAAGGACGCGAAGAAGGTCCGTGACGGCAAGCGGCCGGCGGTGCTCTACGCGAGCGCCCAGCACGCCCGCGAGTGGATCACGCCGGAGATGACCCGGCGCCTGATGCACCACCTGCTGGACAACTACGGCAGCGACCGCGACATCACCCGGCTGGTGGACACCACCGAGCTGTGGTTCGTGCCGGTCGCCAACCCGGACGGCTACGACCACACCTTCACGCCCGGCAACCGCCTCTGGCGCAAGAACCTGCGGGACAACGACGGTGACGGGCGGATCACCACCGCCGACGGCGTCGACCTCAACCGCAACTTCAGCTACAAGTGGGGGTACGACAACGAGGGCTCCTCCCCCGACCCGAACGGCGACACCTACCGCGGCCCGGGCCCGAACTCGGAGCCTGAGACCAAGGCGCTGGACCAGCTGTTCCGGCGGGTCGGCTTCGAGTTCCTCGTCAACTACCACTCCGCCGCCCAGTTGCTGCTCTACGGCGTGGGCTGGCAGGTGAGCACGCCCACCCCGGACGACGTCATCTACGAGGCGATGGTCGGCGACGACGCCAACCCGGCGGTGCCCGGCTACGACCCGGACATCTCGGCGGAGCTGTACACCACCAACGGCGACACCGACACGCACGCCACGGTCCGCTACGGCACCCTCGGCTTCACCCCCGAGATGTCGACCTGCCAGGCGGCGGCCGCCTCCGACCCGGACGACGAGTGGCGCCCGGAGGACTGCGTCAGCAGCTTCATCTTCCCCGACGACGAGGACCTGATCGCCGCCGAGGTGGCGAAGAACCTGCCGTTCGCGCTCGCCGTGGCGAAGTCCGCGCACGACCCCGACGACCCGGTGTCGGTGGTCGGCCGCAGCACCGCCGACTTCGTGGTCGACGACTTCGACACGTCGTACGGGCGGAGCCAGCAGGTCGCCTCGATCACCCGCCGCGCCCTGAAGAACGTGCGGATGCACTACACGGTCAACGGCAGCCGGCCGAAGACCGTCAGCGTGCGCGAGTGGCAGGGCGGCGAACGGTACGGCAACACGCACGACGACTACTACGCGGAGCTGCGCGGCACGGTGGCCGGCACCCGGCCGGGCGACCGGGTCGAGGTCTGGTTCAGCGGCAACAAGCCGGGAGCCGGGAAGGTCACCAGCGACCGGTTCACGTACCGGGTGCACGACGACATCGGTGGCGACGTCTTGGTGCTCGCGATGGAGGACGTCACCGGGCTCAGCCCGGCCCAGGGCGTCACCACCGCGAAGTACGCCGACGAGATGGCCGCGGCGCTGACCGCGGCGGGCCGCACCAGCGACGTGTACGACTTCGACACGATGGGCCGCGCGGCCCCGCACCCGCTGGGCGTGCTGTCGCACTACGAGACGGTGCTGTGGGAGACCGGTGACGACGTGATCCCCCGGGCCCCGGGCCAGGTGCCGGGGACGACGACCCGGTCGGCGCTGGAGACCGAGCTGGCCGTCCGGGACTACCTGAACGAGGGCGGCAAGCTCCTGCTCAGCGGCAAGTACGCGCTGTTCGCGCAGGCCGCCAACGGCCAGTACGCGTACCAGCCGAACGGGCCGGCGGAGTGCACCGACCCGGACGACGCCACCTGCCTGCCGCTGCTGAACGACTTCCAGCAGTACTGGTTGGGTGCGTACACGTACGTCAGCGACGGGGGCAGCGGCGCCGACGGCCCGTACGCGGTGACCGGCGAGGACGACGCCTTCGCCGGTTTCGCCGGCACGCTGAACGCGCCCGGGTCGGCGGCCAACCAGGACCACACGGCGTCGTTCCTGACCACGTCGAGCTTCCTGCCGCGGGACCAGTTCCCGCAGTTCGCCAGCTCGGCACCGGTCGGCTGGGAGCGGCCGGGTGCCGCGCCGTTCGACCCGCGCACCGGTGACTGGTACCTGTGGAGCGGGCAGGCCGACGAGTCGTACAAACGGCTCACCCGCACCATCGACCTCACCGGCGCCAGCAGCGCCGAGCTGCGCTTCTTCACCTCGTACGACATCGAGCCGAACTGGGACTACCTGATCGTCGAGGCGCACGAGGTGGGCAGCGACGCCTGGACGACCCTGCCGGACGCGGGCGGGAAGACCGGCACCGGCACCGGTGAGAGCTGCGCGTCCGGCTGGGTGGAGCAGCTGCACCCGTGGCTCGGCCGGTACCAGGGGGCGGACTGCTCGCCGACCGGCACCACCGGCAGTTGGAACGCCGCGACCGGCGCTTCGAACGGCTGGCAGGAGTTCGTGGCCGACCTGTCCGCGTACGCCGGCAAGAAGGTCGAGGTGTCGATCTCGTACGTCTCCGACTGGGGCACCCAGGGCCTGGGGGTCTTCCTCGACGACACGCGCGTGGTCGTCGACGGCGCGACGGTCGCCGAGACCTCGTTCGAGACCGACCTGGGCGGCTGGACGGTGGCCGGCCCGCCGCCCGGCTCGGCGGGCAACGCCACCGACTGGGCGCGCAGCCAGCAGGCGTTCGAGGAGGGCGCGGCGGTGGTCACCGCCGACACCGTCTACCTCGGGTTCGGCCTGGAAGGGCTGGCTCCGGCGGCCCGCGACGACCTGGTGAAGCGGGCGCTGACCCACCTGACGGGGGCGGCGCGCCGCTGACGGTCCTCCCCCGGTGCGCCGGCGGTCCACCCGGACCGCCGGCGCACCTGCCGTTTCCGGCCGCCGAGCCCGCCCACAGTGTGGTGAGCTGGGACCATGGATCGGATCCGGCTCGGGCTGGTGCTGCACCCGACCCGGGACGTCACCGAGGTGGTCGGCATCATCGCCGACTGGGTGGCCCGGCACCGGATGACCCTGGCGGTCCGGTCCGAGGACCGGCACCGGGTGCCCGCCACCGTGGAACCGCTTCCCGCCGACGAGGTGGCGACGGTCTGCGACGCGCTGATCAGTATCGGTGGGGACGGCACGATGCTCGGCGCGCTGCGCTCGGCGGTCCGGGACCCGAAGCCGGTGCTCGGCGTACACCTGGGCCGGCTCGGCTTCCTGGTCGAGGTGGAGCCACCGGACCTGCCGGCGGCGCTGGAGCGGCTGGCGAACAAGGACTTCGTCGTGGAGCGGCACAGCTGCCTGGCCTGTGACGTGTGCGGCGACGACCTCGTGGCCTTCAACGACGTCGCGCTGGTCCGGCAGCCGGGCTCGGGTTTCGTCACCGCCACCCTCGGGGTGGACGGCCAGCGGTACGGCTACTACCGCTGCGACGCGCTGGTGGTGAGCACGCCGACCGGGTCGACCGCGTACAGCTACGCGGCGGGCGGGCCGCTGGTCTCCCCGGCGAGCGACGCGGTGGTGGTCACGCCGTCCGCGCCGATGGCGGGGATCTCCCGCTCGGTGATCCTCTCTCCCGACGAGCGGATCCGGCTGGAGCTGACACCGGGATCCGCGCCGGTCGCGGTGGAGGTGGACGGTCTGGTGATCCGGGACGCGGCGACCGAGGGCGCGGTCGAGGTGACCTACCGCCGCGACGCCGGGCTGGTGGTCCGCTTCAACCCACGCCGCCACCAGGAGCGCAACCAGCTCAAGCTGAGCCTCCTGGACCTGCCGTTGCTCCCCGAACAGCTCCGGGAACTGCTCCCGGCCAACCTCCGCGACCAGCTGAACCGCCGCGAACTGCCCCCACCCCGCTGACCCCGGTCAGGCCTTGGCGAGGACCGCGGAGACCAGGTTCTTCGCCTCCTCCTGGATGCGGGTCAGGTGGTCGGGGCCCTGGAACGACTCGGCGTAGATCTTGTACACGTCCTCGGTGCCGGAGGGGCGGGCCGCGAACCAGCCGCTCTCGGTGGTGACCTTGAGCCCGCCGATGGGTGCGCCGTTGCCGGGTGCGGTGGTGAGCGTGGCGGTGATCGGCTCGCCGGCCAGCTCGGTCGCCGTCACCTGATCCGGCGACAGCCTGCCGAGCACCGCCTTCTGCTCCCGGGTGGCCGGGGCGTCGATCCGGGCGTACGCGGGCGCGCCGAAACGACCGGCCAGCTCGGCCCAGTGCTCGCTGGGTGTCCGGCCGGTGGTGGCGATGATCTCGGACGCGAGGAGACAGAGCAGGATGCCGTCCTTGTCGGTGGTCCACGTGCCGCCGTCCCGCCGCAGGAAGGACGCGCCCGCGCTCTCCTCGCCGCCGAAGCCGACCGCGCCGTCGAGCAGGCCGGGCACGAACCACTTGAAGCCGACCGGCACCTCCAGCAACGGGCGCCCCAGGTCGGCCGCCACCCGGTCGATCATGGACGAGGACACCAGGGTCTTGCCGACCGCGGCGGCCGGACCCCACTGCTCCCGGGTGCGGAACAGGTGGGCGATGGCCACCGCCAGGTAGTGGTTCGGATTCATCAGGCCGCCGTCGGGGGTGACGACGCCGTGCCGGTCGGCGTCGGCGTCGTTGCCGGTGGAGACCTGGTAGTCGGCGCGGGCAGCGATCAGCGACGCCATCGCGTTGGGCGACGAGCAGTCCATCCGGATCTTGCCGTCACCGTCGAGGGTCATGAACCGCCACGTCGGGTCGACCGTGGGATTGACCACGGTGAGGTCGAGGCGGTGCCGCTCGGCGATCTCACCCCAGTAGGCGACGCTGGCGCCGCCGAGCGGGTCGGCGCCGATGCGCACCCCGGCCGCCCGGACCGCGTCGAGGTCGAGCGCCGCCGGCAGGTCGTCGACGTAGCGGGCGAGGAAGTCGTACGAGCCGGTGGTGTCGGCGGCGCGCGCCCGCGCGTACGGGATGCGGCGCACCTCCTTGAGCCCGGCGGCGAGGATCGCGTTCGCGCGGTCCTGGATCCACTTCGTGACGTCGGTGTCGGCCGGCCCGCCGTGGGTCGGGTTGTACTTGAACCCGCCGTCATCGGGCGGGTTGTGCGACGGGGTGATCACGATGCCGTCGGCGAGGCCGCTGGTCCGCCCCCGGTTGTGGGTGAGGATGGCGTGCGAGACGGCCGGGGTGGGCGTGTAGCCGTCCCGGCTGTCGACGAGCACGGTGACCTCGTTGGCGGCGAGCACCTCCAGCGCGTCGACCGTGGCCGGGGCGGAGAGCGCGTGGGTGTCGCGGCCGAGGAACAGCGGGCCGTCCAGCCCGCGCTCGCGGCGATAGTCGCAGAGCGCCTGGGTGACCGCGAGGATGTGGTCGGAGTTGAAGGCGTTGCGCAGCGACGAGCCCCGGTGCCCGGACGTGCCGAAGGAGACCTGCTGCGCCGGGTCCTCCGGGTCGGGGTGCTCCGCGTAGTACGCGGTGACCAGCACCGGCACGTCGACCAGGTCGGACGGCTGGGCGGGCTGACCCGCGCGGGGATGCGTGCTCACGGCTCCACCTTCTGCCCCTTGCCGATGACGACGATGCCGTTGTCGGAGACGGTGTAACGCTGCCGGTCCTTCTCCAGGTCCACGCCGATCTCGCACCCCTCGGGCACGTACACGTTCTTGTCCAGGATGGCCCGGCGGATCACGGCGTGCCGGCCGATCTCGACGCCCTCCATGAGCACCGCACCGTCCACGTGCGCCCAGGAGTGGACCTTGACCTTGGGCGAGATCACCGAATTCTCCACCAGGGAGCCGGAGATCACCGCACCCGGCGAGACCATCGACGCCACCGCCCGGCCGACCCGCTCGCCCCACTGGTGGACGAACTTCGCCGGCGGGAAGGGCGGTTGCTGGCTGTAGATCGGCCAGTCGAAGTTGTACAGGTTGAACACCGGGTGGACGTTGATCAGATCCATGTGGGCGTCGTAGAACGAGTCGAGCGTCCCCACGTCACGCCAGTAGCCGCGGTCCCGGTCGGTGCTCCCCGGGACCTCGTTGTCCTTGAAGTCGTAGACGTTCGCCTCGCCCCGCTCGACGAGCATGGGGATGATGCTGCCGCCCATGTCGTGCTTGCTGGTCTTGTCCTCCGCGTCGCGCTCCACCGCCTCGCAGAGCGCCTTCGTGGTGAAGACGTAGTTGCCCATCGAGGCGTAGATCTGGTCGGGCGCGTCGGGCAGGCCCACGGCGTCGGTGGGCTTCTCCCGGAAGGCCCGGATGCGCCGGCCGTCCGCACCGACCTCTATGACGCCGAACTGGTCGGCCATGGACAGCGGCTGCCGGATGCCCGCCACGGTGACCCCGGCGCCGGAGGCGATGTGGTCCTCCACCATCTGCCGCGGGTCCATCCGGTAGATGTGGTCGGCGCCGAAGACGATCACGTAGTCGGGCTGCTCGTCGTTGATCAGGTTGAAGCTCTGGTAGATCGCGTCGGCGGAGCCCGCGAACCACCACGGGCCGCGGCGCTGCTGCGCCGGCACCGGGGTGACGTAGTTGCCGAGCATGGTCGACATCCGCCAGGTCTGGGTGATGTGCCGGTCCAGCGAGTGCGACTTGTACTGGGTCAGCACCACGATCTTGAGAAATCCGGCGTTGGCCAGGTTGGAGAGGACGAAGTCGACCATGCGGTACATCCCGCCGAACGGGACGGCCGGCTTGGCCCGGTCCGTGGTGAGCGGCATCAGGCGCTTGCCCTCCCCACCCGCCAGGACGATCGCGAGCACCTTGGCAGCCATGTCCCGACGCTAGCGACCCTGCCGCGACTTCACCACTCGTACGCGCACAGTTCCGCACCCGGTGCGGCGCTGGTTTCTGCACTAGGGTGCCGGCATGACCGACGTCCCGCGGCTCCGCGTCGACCTGCTCACCCGCGAGTACCCGCCCGAGGTGTACGGCGGGGCCGGGGTGCACGTCGAGTACCTGGCCCGCGAGTTGCGCGCCCTCGCCGACGTCCGGGTCCACTGCTTCGGCGCGCCGCGCACCGAACCGGGGGTCACCGCGTACGCCGAACCGCCCGGCCTGGCCGGCGCGAACGCCGCGCTGCGGACGATGGGCGTGGACCTGGAGATGGCGGCGGGCTGCGCCGGCACCGACGTGGTGCACAGCCACACCTGGTACGCCAACCTCGGCGGGCACACGGCGAAGCTGCTGCACGGCGTGCCGCACGTGGTGACCGCGCACAGCCTGGAGCCGCTGCGCCCGTGGAAGGCCGAGCAGCTCGGCGGCGGGTACACGCTGTCCTCGTGGTGCGAGCGGACGGCGGTGGAGGCGGCCGACGCGGTGATCGCGGTGAGCGCGGGGATGCGGCAGGACGTGCTGATGGCGTACCCGGCGGTGAACCCGGACCGGGTGAAGGTGGTCCACAACGGCATCGACACCACGCAGTACGCCCCGGACCAGCGCACCGACGCCGTCGACCGGCTCGGGATCGACCCGTCCCGACCCAGCGTCGTGTACGTCGGGCGGATCACCCGGCAGAAGGGCCTGCCGTACCTGCTGCGGGCCGCGCGCGAGCTGCCCGCCGACACCCAGCTCGTGCTGCTGGCCGGCGCGCCGGACACCCCGGAGATCGCCGCCGAGGTGGAGAGCCTGGCCGCCGAGCTGCGGGCCACCCGCTCCGGCGTGGTGTGGGTCGCCGAGATGCTGCCCAAGCACGAGGTGATCCAGGTGCTGACCCACGCGACCGTCTTCGTGTGCCCGTCCGTCTACGAGCCGATGGGCATCGTCAACCTGGAGGCGATGGCCTGCGAAACCGCGGTGGTGGCCACGGCCACCGGCGGCATCCCGGAGGTCGTCGCCGACGGCGAGACCGGCCTGCTGGTACCCATCGAACAGGCCGGGGACGGCAGCGGCCGGCCGCTGCACCCGGAGCGGTTCGTCGCCGACCTGGCGGCCCGGATCAACGAGCTGCTGGCCGACCCCGCGCGGGCCGCCGAGCTCGGCCGGGCCGGGCGGCGACGCGCGGTGGAGCACTTCTCCTGGCACACCATCGCCCACCGCACCATGGAGGTGTACCGGTCGGTGATGTAAGGAAGGGCCCCCTGTTAACGCCTCCGGTAGAGGAAGGGCCCCTTCTTGACAGCGCCGGCCGCTGGCCGCGCGGGCCACCGACCGTGGCGCTTGGTCGAGCGCGAAGCGATCTTCCGCAGTAGGTTGGAGCGGTGACTGGTCGCTTCCCGATCGAAGACGTCTCCCCCGTCGTCTCGTGCGGCCGCTACCCGGCCAAGGCGGTCGTCGGCGAGCTGGTCCCGGTGTCGGCCCGCGCCTACCGCGAGGGCCACGACGCGCTGGGCTGCAACGTGGTCTGGCTCGGCCCGGACGGGCAGGCCCGGCCGTTCACCCGGATGGTCCCCGGCGAGCCGGGGCAGGACCGGTGGCACGCCAGCATCCGGCCGGACGCGGTCGGCGAGTGGACGTTCACCGTCGAGGCGTTCGCCGACCCGTACCTGACGTGGCAGAACGCCGTGACCAAGAAGATCGCCGCCGGGCAGGGCCCCGAGGACCTGGCCAACGACCTCGCCGAGGGCGTCCGCGTGCTCACCGCCGCCGCCGAACTGGTGCCCGCGGGCGACCGGAAGCGGGTGGCCGGCGCGGTCGCCACGCTCGCCGATCCGGCGCTGCCGCTCCCCCGCCGGGTGGGTCCCGCGCTGGAGCTGGCCGACCTGCTGTGGGAGCACCCGGTACGGGAGCTGGTCACCACCGGCGACGGGTACCGGCTCTGGGTGGACCGGAAGCGGGCGCTCTTCTCCGCCTGGTACGAGTTCTTCCCCCGCTCGGAGGGCGCGATCCCGGCGACCGTCGACACGCCGGCCCGCTCCGGCACGTTCGCCACCGCCGCCGAGCGCCTGCCGGGTGTCGCCGCGATGGGCTTCGACATCCTGTACCTGCCGCCGATCCATCCGGTCGGCCGGATCAACCGCAAGGGCCGCAACAACACGCTCGTCGCCGGGCCGGACGACGTGGGCTCGCCGTGGGCCATCGGCGCCGCCGAGGGCGGCCACGACGCCATCCACCCCGACCTGGGTACGCCGGAGGACTTCCGGGACTTCGTCGCGGCCGCCGCCGAGGCGGGCCTGGAGGTGGCGATGGACCTGGCGTTGCAGTGCGCGCCGGACCACCCGTGGGTCACCGAGCACCCGGAGTGGTTCACCACCCGCGCCGACGGCACGATCGCGTACGCGGAGAACCCGCCGAAGAAGTACCAGGACATCTACCCGCTGAACTTCGACAACGACCCGGAGGGGATCCGCGCGGAGATCCTGCGGGTGGTGCTGCACTGGGTCGGCGAGGGCGTGAAGGTCTTCCGGGTCGACAACCCGCACACCAAGCCGGTGAACTTCTGGCACTGGCTGATCGCCGAGGTCAAGAAGGTCGACCCGGACGTGCTCTTCCTCGCCGAGGCGTTCACCCGGCCGGCCATGATGCACGGGCTCGGCAGGATCGGCTTCACCCAGTCGTACACGTACTTCACCTGGCGGACGTCGGCCGCCGAGATGCGCGCGTACTGCGAGGAGCTGGTGGCGGCCGTCGACTACATGCGACCGAACTTCTGGCCGAACACGCCGGACATCCTGCACGAGTCGCTCCAGCACGGCGGCCCGCCGATGTTCAAGATCCGGGCGGTGCTGGCCGCGCTGCTCTCCCCGTCCTGGGGCATGTACGCCGGTTACGAGCTGTTCGAGCACGTCGCCCGTCCGGGCGCCGAGGAGTACCTGGACAACGAGAAGTACGAGCTGCGCCCCCGCGACTGGGCCGGCGCGCAGGCGCAGGGGCGTTCGCTCGCCCCGTTCATCGCCACCCTCAACCGGATCCGACGGGACAACCCGGCCCTGCACCAGCTCCGCAACCTGGTGTTCCACGCCATCGACAACCCGGCGCTGCTCTGCTGGTCCAAGCGCGACGCGGACACCGGCAACACGGTGATCATGGTCTGCTCCTTCGACTCGCACGGCGTGCAGTGGGGCAACACCACGCTGGACATGCCCGCGCTGGGCTTCGACTGGCACGAGCGGTTCACCGTGCACGACGAGCTGACCGGGGCCAGCTACGACTGGGGTCAACGCAACGCTGTCCGGCTCGACCCGTACCTGCACCCCGCGCACGTGCTCACCGTGCGCCGCCCGGTCCCGCCCGCGCCGGCCCCACCGCCGGCCGCCGCGCCGGCCGACCTCACCGTCGAGGCCGTGCCCGACGACCTCTCCGGCGGCACCGCCCCCACCTCGAAGGACGAAGCCCGATGGACCAGCTGATCGCCGGCCACACCCACGATCCGCACGCGGTGCTCGGGGCCCACCCGACCGACGGTCGCACCACGATCCGCACGTTGCGCCGCGGCGCCGGCGACGTCGCGGTCCTCGTCGACGGGGAGCGGCACCCGATGAAGCGGGTCCACGACGCCGGGATCTTCGAGGCGGTCGTCCCCGGTGAGGTGCTCGACTACCGGGTCGAGGTCGACGGGCGGCCGCACGACGACCCGTACCGTTACCCGCCGACCCTCGGCGAGCTGGACCTGCACCTGATCGGCGAAGGCCGGCACGAGCGGCTCTGGGAGGCGCTCGGCGCCCGGGTGTTCGACGAGGGCGTGGCGTTCAGCGTCTGGGCGCCCAACGCGCGCGGCGTCCGGGTCGTCGGGGACTTCACCGGCTGGGCCCCGGACGACGGCTGGCCGATGCGCTCGCTCGGCTCCAGCGGCGTGTGGGAGGTCTTCGTGCCAGGGGTCGGGGTCGGCGCCCGGTACAAGTACCGCGTCCTGGGGCCCGACGGGCACTGGCGGGACAAGGCCGACCCCCTTGCGGCGTACGCGGAGGTGCCGCCGGCCACCGCGTCGGTGGTGCACCACTCGGCGTACGAGTGGAACGACGCCGCCTGGCTTGAGCGGCGGGCCCGGCGGGCGCCCCACCAGGAGCCGATGAGCGTCTACGAGGTGCACCTCGGCTCGTGGCGGCCCGGCCTCGGCTACCGGGAACTGGCCGAGCAGCTGACCGCGTACGTGACCGGGCTGGGCTTCACGCACGTGGAGTTCCTGCCGGTGATGGAGCACCCGTTCGGCGGCTCGTGGGGCTACCAGGTCACCGGCTACTACGCGCCCACCTCCCGGTTCGGCGACCCGGACGAGTTCCGCCACCTCGTCGACACCCTGCACGGCGCCGGCATCGGTGTGATCCTCGACTGGGTGCCGGCGCACTTCCCGCGCGACGAGTGGGCCCTCGCCCGCTTCGACGGCACCCCGCTGTACGAGCATCCCGACCCGCGCCGGGGCGAACACCCCGACTGGGGCACCTACGTCTTCGACTTCGGCCGCCGCGAGGTGCGCAACTTCCTCGTGGCCAACGCCCTCTACTGGTGCGAGGAGTTCCACGTGGACGGGCTCCGCGTCGACGCGGTGGCCTCGATGCTCTACCTGGACTACTCGCGCCAGGAGGGTCAGTGGGTGCCGAACCGGTACGGCGGCCGGGAGAACCTGGAGGCGATCGCGTTCATGCAGGAGACGAACGCGACGGTCTACCGGCACCACCCCGGCGTGGTGATGATCGCCGAGGAGTCGACGGCCTGGCCCGGCGTCACCCGGTCCACCGACGACGGCGGGCTCGGCTTCGGGTTCAAGTGGAACATGGGCTGGATGCACGACACGCTGCTCTACACCTCGAAGGACCCGATCTACCGGCAGCACCACCACCATCAGCTCACGTTCTCCCTCGCGTACGCCTGGAGCGAGAACTACGTGCTGCCGATCAGCCACGACGAGGTGGTGCACGGCAAGGGCTCGCTCGCCGGCAAGATGCCCGGCGACACGTGGCAGCGGCTCGCGAACGTGCGGGCGCTGCTCGCGTACATGTGGGCGCACCCGGGCAAGCAGTTGCTGTTCATGGGGTGCGAGCTGGCCGACGACCGGGAGTGGAGCGAGGAGCGCGGCCTCGACTGGTACCTGCTGAACGACCCGGGCCGGGCCGGTGTCCAGCGGCTGGTCGGCGACCTCAACCGCGTCTACCGCGACACGCCCGCCCTGTGGGCGCAGGACACCGAGCCCGCCGGGTTCCGCTGGATCGCCGGGGACGACGTCGCCAACAACACCGTCTCGTTCGTCCGGATCGCCCCGGACGGCGCGACGCTGGTCTGCGTGGCGAACTTCTCCGCGCTGCCGCTGGAGGCGTACCGGGTCGGCCTGCCCGCTGGTGGGACGTGGGCAGAGGTGGTCAACACCGACGCCCACCACTACGGCGGCTCCGGCGTGGGCAACCTCGGACAGGTACGCGCCGAGGACGTGCCCTGGCACGGGATGCCGGCGTCGGCGGCGCTCCGCGTACCTCCGCTCGGCGTCCTCTGGCTCCGCCCCGCCTGAGCGGCGGCGTCGCCCGCCCGGCCGCATCCGGCGGCGGCTCGGCGGTCCCGGCGGCTCGGCGCCCGGCGGTGACCCTCGCGACTCCGTCGACGTCGCGGCGTCCGGTTCGCCGGGGGCCTCGCCGTCAGGTCTGGTGGATCGTCAACTGTCAGCGGCCGACGGTCACTCCGGGTGCCGCTGAGTCGCCCAGTTCGTCACGCTGAGTGGATAGTTTGGCCTTCAGGCGTAGATTGTCTGAACTCCGTCCGCTGCCCTGCCGTACCGCACATCGGATGCCGGCCACTTCCTGACGGACGAGGCGGAGGGAGCTTCGATGGCGTGGACGAGACGCACCAGCAGCAGGACGACGGTAACGCCGCGGCAGCGGAAGATCGCCGGGGTCGCCGCGATCGCGGTGACGACCGGAGCGGCGTTCGCCGTGGCCACCGGCGTCGGCCAGGCGGCGGAGAACTGCCAGGGGCTCGACACCGCCCTACGCAACAACCTCACGTTCATCGCCAGCCAGCGCCAGAACCCGGACGCCAACTCGGCGGCGCGGATCGCCAACCGGCAGGCGGTCGTGGACCTGCTCCAGCAGCGGCGGGCCGCCGCCGGCTGCACAGGTCAGGTGGAGGTCGCCGGTGCGGTCTGCCCGGAGGTGCCGTGGGACGTCGCGGTGGCGGCGCGGGCGAACGAGGCGTGGGCGGCCACCGAGCGGTTGCGCGCCGAACGGGCCGGCCGGATCGACGACCCGCGGGCGACCGCCGCCCGGGTGCAGCAGGTGGACGGCATCGTCGACTCGATCGGCGGGATCGTGGAACAGGCGCGCGAACGTGCCGCGCAGCGGGCGTCCGGGAAGGCGGCGGCGCCGGGAGGCGGGGCCGAGCGGGCCGCGGCGATCGTGGGCCAGATCGGCGGCCTGATCCAGCAGATCGCGGGACTGGTGGAGGCGGCGGGCGCCGGAGCTGAGGCCGACCAGGAGGCGGGCCAGGACGCCGGAGCCGACGCGGACGTCGAGGCGGGCGCCGGTCAGGAGGCCGGCGACGCCGCAGCGGGTCAGGAGGCCGGCGACGCCGGAGTTGACGCGGACGCGGGTGAGGCCGGTGCCGGCGAGACGGGGACGGACGACGCCGGAGCTGGCGAGGACGGCGAGGCGGGCGCCGACGCTGGCGCGGAGCAGGGTGCCGGTGCTGAGGAGGACGCCGGTGCCGAGCAGGACGCGGCGGACCAGATCGCGGCCCAACTGGCGGAGGTACGGGCCCTGATCCAGGAGATCAGAGCGCTCGTGGAGGCTATCCAGCAGGCCCGCGAGGAAGCCGACGCGGGCAACGACGCCGAAGCCGGTGCGGGCGACGCCGAGGCCGGTGACGCCGGTGCGGGCGACGCTGCGGGCGACGCTGCGGGCGACAAGGCCGGTGCGGGCGACGCCGATGCCGAGGCCGGTGACGCCGGTGCGGGCGACGCCGCTGGCGATGCGGCCGGAGCGGGCGACGAGGCCGGCGCGGGCGACGCCGAGGCGGGAGCGAACGGCAACGGCAAGGCAAACGGAAACGGCAAGGCAGGCGCCGGCAACGCGAACGGCAAGGCCGGCGGTGCCACGGCTCCCGTCATGGTGGACGACCCCAGCCCGGCTGGCTGCCTGAACGACAACTGAGATCGACTCCATGCCGCCGGCATGGGGCTGTCACCGGGTGCCGGAAGGCGTGATGCCGGCGGCATGGAGAAGAGCACGCTCAGCGGGGCGTGGGCCAGGACCGACCTGGCCCACGCCCCGCCCCAGCTTGTGCACACCGTCGGCGATGTTGGAAGGAGTCGGCCCCTGTGGAGGGGCCGGAAGCTTCCAAGATCTGTGAGGCGGGTGGCGGGTCGACGTGTCGCGCCTCGTCACTTCGGTCACTGGCCGTGACGCCGGTGGCGACACACTGCTGATCTTGTGGGCGCCGGCGTGCACGGCCCTGAACGATCCGCGTGCGCCGCCCGTACCGCTCACCGATGCCGGGCCGTTACGAGGGACGTGAAGGAGCTTCGATGGCGTGGGCGACGGGCACAACCAACAGGGGCGGGAAGGCGACCGCGCGGCAGCGCAAGATCGCGGGTCTCGCCGCGGTCGTGGTCACCACGGGCGTGGCGTTCGCGGTGGCGACCGGCACCGGGCAGGCGGCCGAGAGCTGCCAGGGTCTGGACACCGCGCTGCGCAACAACCTGACCTTCATCGCCGCGCAGCGGCAGAACCCGGACGCCCAGTCGGCGGCCCGCATCGCCAACCGGCAGGCGGTCGTCGACCTGATCCAGCAGCGCCGGGCTGCGGCGGGCTGCACGGCTCAGGTCGAGGTGCCGGGCGCCAACTGAGGCCCTGCGGGACGCGGGCGCCGGCGCACGGCCGTCAGACCGGCTCCGCGTCCCGCAGCACCCTCCACAGGCAGCGCCGCGACGGGCGTCAGACCAGGCCCGCGTCCCGCAGCAGCTTCCACAGGCCGGCGCCGTCCGGCGCGGAGAGCCACTTCTGCCCCAGCGGGCCGGCGGACGAACTGTCACCGGCGGGGTGGGGCAGGCTGCCGGCGAGGACCGCCTGGGTGGGCGAGAGCCGACGGATCGCCACCCCGGCCACGTTGTCGGGGTGGGCGGCGGCGAACTCCCGGTAGATCTCCTGGTCGTGCTGGCCGTCGTCGCCGACCAGCAGCCACTTCACCTCGGGGAACTCGCGGGCCAGCCGGGCCAGGGTGGCCCGCTTGTGCTCCCGGCCGCTGCGGAACCACCGGTCGGCGGTCGGGCCCCAGTCGGTCAGCAGCAGCGGTCCGGCCGGGTAGAGGTGCCGGGACAGGAAGCGGGTGAGGGTCGGCGCGACGTTCCACGCCCCGGTGGACAGGTAGAAGACGGGAGCGCCGGGGTGTGCGGTCACCAGCCGCTCGTAGAGCACCGCCATCCCGGGCACCGCCGCGCGGGCGTGCTCGTCCAGGACGAACGTGTTCCAGGCGGCGAGCAGCGGCCGGGGCAGCGCGGTGACCATCACCGTGTCGTCGATGTCGGACAGGATGCCGAAGCGCACCTGCGGGTCGAGGATGCGCACCGGCGCCTCGACGGGCTCCGCCTCGGGCGCGCTGATCCGTACCGAGCCCCAGCCCGGGGGCAGGTCCGCCTCGACCACGGTGTCGACGAAGCCGCTGCGGTCGGTGCGGGTCTCGTGCCGCTGCCCGCCCGATTCGACGGTCACGGTGACGTACTTGGCGGGCAGGGTGGTGAAGCTGCGCCAGCCCCGGACCTTTTCCAGCCGGCCCCGCTGCCGGGTGTCCGGCCGCCCCAGCAGCACGCGGCACATCACGCGGACCCAACCGGGCGCGCCGTAACCCGTGTAGGCGACGATGTTGGTCCGCCAGCCGGTCCGGCGCAGGCGGCGTTCGACCAGGTGGTGGACGGCGTCCTCGAGCCGCGCGGCCCGGTGCAGTTGGGGAACGGCCAGCTGGCCTGCGGCAGTGGGTGGCACGTTGCAACCCTGCCACAAGCGGCGCACGTCGGCCATGCGAGGCGATTTCGTTGCGCTGGTGCTCGTGGTGGCCGCGTCGCCTACCGACTGGTCCTCACGCTGCACACCATTCCGGTGTCGAACAGCGACGAGGCCACCGTCGGGCTCGCCGCCCTGCACATCGCCGAGGGCCGGAACACTCCGTCTTCCTGTACGGCCAGCGCTACCTGGGGATGTTGGAGGCGACCTGGCCGTCCCCTGGTCGCCCTCGCCGGGCCGAGCCGGCTGCTCCGGGACCGGGCCGACGCCGCGCTCGTCGCCACGGGTATCGCGTGTACCACCCGGAGACGCCGGTCCGGCCCTGGCGGTAGGGCGGGGACGTACCCTGGCCTCCTCCGGTGCGCGGGCACCGGGAGCGAGGAGTCCCCCGATGCTCATCCTGCTGCCGCCCTCGGAGGGCAAGGCCGACGCCGGCACCGGCCGACGGCTCGACCTCTCCCGCCTCTCGCTGCCGGAGCTGACCCCGGCCCGCGAGGAGGCGGCGGCGGCACTGGTCGGCGTGTCCGCCAGCGGCGACGAGGAGGCGGCCCTGGCCGCGCTCGGGTTGAGCCCGGGTCAGCGCGGCGAACTGCGCCGCAACGCCCGGCTGCGGGAGGCGGCGACCGCGCCGGCCGAGCGCCTCTACACCGGGGTGCTCTACGAGGCCCTCGACCTCGCCACGCTGCCGCCGGCCGCGGTGCGCGCCGCGCGCCGGACGGTCCTGATCAGTTCCGGCCTGTGGGGCGCGGTCCGTCTAACCGACCGGATCCCGCCGTACCGGTGCCCCGTCGGGGCGAGGCTGCCCGGTGTCGGGGCGCTGTCGGCGTACTGGCGGCGGGCGCTGGCGCCGGTGCTGACGGCGGCGGCCGGTGACGGACCGGTGCTGGACCTGCGCTCCGGCGCGTACGCGGCGACCTGGACCCCGCGTGGCGCGGTCGCCGGCCGGACCGTGACGGTGCGGGTGCTGCACGAGCGGGACGTCGACGGGGTGCCGGTCCGGTCGGTGGTCAGCCACTTCAACAAGGCCACCAAGGGTCGCCTCGTGCGGGACCTGCTGACCGCCGGGGCCCGGCCACGGACCGCCGACGGGCTGGTGGCGGCGCTGCGGGACCTGAAGTACACGGTGGTGGAGCAGCCGTCGGCGGCGGGCCGGCCGCGCGCGGTCGACGTCGTCGTCACCGAGCTGTAGGACAAGCCTCCCGCAAGATTTCCTCAAAGCTCGGCCGGATGTGTTCCGCCGGCGGCAGGCAGCGGCCACGGTAGGGGAACCCCGACGCCGCCCGAAGGAGTCCCGAGGTGGAACCCATCCTGCTCGACCGACCCCGGCCGCCGTCGATCCCGCCACCGCTGGACTGGCTGACGCTGGCCGACGCGTTCGAGGCGGCCTGCCTTCTGCTCTGCGTGACCCCGCCGACGGTGGCCGGGCCCCGGCGGACCACCCCGGCGTACCGGCCCGGGATCGTCGAGTTCAACCGCGAGGACGCCGCCCTGCGGATGCGTCAGCTGCTCGACCGGCTCGACGTGCCCGTGACGCACGAACGTGCCGTGGGCGGTCTGCGCCGCCGCTTCGAACTGCACCGGCTGACCGTGCCGGTGGCGCGGCGGCACGCGTACGCGACCGCGTTGGAGGCCGGCTGGCGGCAGGGACGGCGGGAGCTGCTCGGCGGCCCGGTGCCCGGCGCGTCGGCCGCCCGGCGCGTGTGGCGGCCCCGCCTCGCGGCGGCGGCCTGGCGTGCCGCGCTGCTGGCCGGCGGTCGGCACGTACGCCGGCACATCCTCGGGGTCCGCCTCACCGACCGGGAACTGGCCGCGGTGCTCGTCCGGGGCGCCGCCCTGCTGGAGGTCCCGGCCCTGCTGCGTCCCGGGACCGGCTGCTTCCTGGTCAGCGTCGCGCACGGCCCGGACCGGGAGCGCATCCTGGAGGCCGCCGAGTTGGGCGCCCCCCGCGAGGCGGACTGACGGGCCGCATCGGGGCGAACCGGGCGGGCCAGCTTGCGGTCGACCGTCCCGACGGCGCACAGTGCAGCCCGTGAACGCACGTGCCCGCCGAGCCACCGCGGCGCTGCTGGCCCTGGCGCTGGCGGCCGTGCTGCCCGGGTGCCGGGACGACGCCGCCCCGCCGCTGCAGATCCGCATCGCCACCGGCAGCCCCACCGCCGTGTACCACGCCTTCGGGCAGTCGCTGGCCACCATCCTGAACCGGGAGCTGCCGAACGTCCACGCCAGCGTGGTGGTGACCCCGGCGTCGGCGGAGAACGTCCGGCGGGTCGGCGCCGGTTCGGCCGAGCTGGGCTTCACCCAGGCCGACGTACTGCCCGCCGCCCCGGGGGCCGACCCGTCGGTGGCCGCGGTCGCCCGGGTGTACGACGACCTGCTGCACCTCGTCACCAACGCCGCCGGCGGGATCCGCACGCTCGCCGACCTGCGCGGCCGGCGGGTGTCGGTGGGCGCGCCGGGCTCCGGCACCGAGATCACCGCGTCCCGGCTGCTCGACGTCGCACGGCTGGGCGGCGAGGGCGTACGCTGGGAGCGGCTCGGCCTGGACGACTCGGTCGCCGCGCTGCGTGCGGGTCAGATCGACGCGTTCTTCTTCTCCGGCGGCCTCCCGGTGCGGGGGGTGGCGGAACTGGCCCGCGACCGGCACGTCCGGATCGTCGACCTCGGTGGCTGGACCGAGCCGCTGCGCGCCCGCCACCCCGGCGTCTACGTCTCCCGGGACGTCCCGCGCTCGGTGTACGGGGTGGAGCCGATCACCACCGTCGCCAATCCCAACTTCCTGATCGTCCGCGCGGACCTGCCGGAGTGGCTGGTCCGCGAGGTGACCCGGCTGCTGATGGAACGGCGGGAGGAACTGGCCGCGGCCCACCCGGCGGCCGGCCGGATGAGCCCCCGCTCGGCCATCACCACCACCCCCCTGCGGCTGCACCCGGGGGCCGCCGCCTGGTACCGCGCCGCGAAACCGTAAGGAAGGGTCCCCTCCTAACGCCTGAGGTAGTAGAAGGGTCCCTTCCTAACGTCCGTCGCTGGGGGCGGGTGGGGCGTCGCCGGCGTCGGGCGGCGCCGGGAACCACAGCGTGGCGGTGAGGCCGCGCGGCGAGTTCGGGCGCATGGTGAGCCGCCCGTCGGAGGCGTCCACGAGGACCGCGACGATGGTCAGGCCGAGCCCGGCACCGTCGATGTTCTGGACCTCCGGCGCCCGCCAGAACCGCTCGGTCGCCTGGTCGAGCTGGCTCGCCGTCATACCCGGGCCGGTGTCGCGTACCTCCAGGCTCGTGCCGCCGTCGCCGTGCCGGACCGCCACCGTGACCTCGCCCCCGGCGCCGCTGAACTTCACCGCGTTGTCGATGAGCGCGTCCAGCGCCTGGTCGACGGCGGTCGGCACGGTACGGGCGTACGCCGGGGCGTCGCCCGCGGCGAGGCGCAGCGTGACCGACCGCCGGCGGGCGAGCGGATCCCACGCCGCGACCCGGCTGGCGGCGATCGCCGCCGCGTCGACGGTGACCCGCAGGTTCTCGGTGCGCTCCGCCCGGGCCAGGGTGAGCAGGGCGTCCAGGACGAGGGCCAGCCGGTCGGTCTCCTCCAGCGCGAGCCGGTGCTCGGTGCGGCCGTCCGGATCCGTGAGGGTGGTTCCCAGCTCCTCCACCCGCAGCCGCAGCGCGGTCAGCGGGTTGCGGAGCTGGTGGCTGGCGTGCGCCACGAACGCCCGTTGCCGGTCCATCACGTCCGAGACCGCGTCGGCCATGTTGTTGAAGCTCGCCGCCAGCCGGCGCAGCTCCGGCGGCCCGAGCCGGTGCTGCACCCGGGCGTTCCGGTCCCCCTCGGCGATCTCGTGGGTCACCACGTCCAGCTCGGTGACCGGGCGCAAAACCCACCCGGCCAGCCCGAACGCGGTCAGCACGCAGGCCAGCACGGCGAGCAGGCCCGCGGCGGTGAGCACCAGCCACCAGGTGGTGACGGTCCGCCGGACCGTGGCGGCGGAGGTCGTGGTGACCACCGCGCCGAGCACCTCACCGCCGTCGTTGATCGGCACCGCGACCACGATCGGCCCGTCCACCCACGGCCACACCGACTCGGGTCCGCTGGCCTGCTGGCCGGAGAGCGCCACGTCGAGGGCGGCCCGGGTGCCGGGCGCGGGGCGCCAGCTCGCCGACGCCACGACGGTACGCCGGTCGCGGTCCACCACGGCGGCGCCGATGCCGTACAGATCGTCGTAGCTGTCCAGTTCGTTGTTCAGCGGGCCGGGGACGCCGCCGCGCAGCGCCGGCCCGGCCAGCGAGGCGAAGCGGGTGGCGTCGGCGAGCCGGTCCGCACGGACCCGCTCGGTCTCCCGGCTGGCCAGGGTAGCCGCCAGCGGCGTCTCCAGGGCGATCAGGACCAGCACCATCAGCAGCAGGTAGCTGATCACCAGACGGCGTCGCACCGCGCCTCACTCGCCGCGCAGCCGGTAGCCGACCCCGCGTACGGTCTCCACCAGGCGGGCATCGCCCAGCTTGCCGCGCAGCGAACCCACGTGCACCTCGACGGTGTGCCGGTCGGCCCAGGTGGTGCCCCAGGCGTCCAGCAGGATCCGGTCGCGGGGCACGGCCACGCCCGGCTGCCGGGCCAGGGAGAGCAGCACGTCGAACTCCTTGCGGGTCAGCGCCACCTCCCGGTCGTCGACACGGACCGTCCGGGCCCCAACGTCGATTCGGACCGGCCCCACCTCGATCAGGTTCCGCTCCGGGGCCGCGTGCGCCGCGCGGCGCAGCACCGCCTCGATCCGGGCCTGCAGCTCCACCATCGAGAACGGTTTGACCACGTAGTCGTCGGCGCCGAGGCGCAGCCCGAGCACCCGGTCCCGCTCCTCCCCCCGGGCGGTCACCGCGATGATGCCGAGCTGGCTGCTGCGCCGGCGCAGCTCGCGGCACAGGTCGGTGCCGTCGCCGTCGGGCAGGGTGAGGTCGAGCAGCACCAGGTCGCAGGGGGCGGCGGAGAGCGCGGCGGCGACCGTCGCCGCGTGTTCCACCTCGTAGCCCCGCCGGGTGAGCGCGGCGGAGAGCGCGGCAGCCACCCGGCGGTCGTCCTCGACCAGCAGGATGCGCACCGGCGTACCCCCAATCGTCTCCGCCGCCGACCACGAATGGTGACAGACGGCGGCGCCGAGCGGGAGGGCCGGTCGCGGGCAGCCTTAGGCTGCCGGTGTGATCTACAAGCTGCTGGCCACCACGGAATGGGACGACGCGCTCGCCGCCGGGCATTTCACCGGCACCGCGCTGGACCATCAGGACGGCTTCGTCCACCTGTCCGGGCCGGACCAGGTGGCCGAGACCGCCCGGCGGCACTTCACCGGCGCCACCGGGCTCACCCTGCTGACGGTCGACCCGGCCCGGCTGGGCGGGCGGCTGCGTTGGGAGCCGTCCCGGGGCGGCACGCTCTTCCCGCACCTGTACGGGCCGCTACCGGTCACCGCGGTGGTGGCCGCGACGGCGCTGCCGGCGGACGTCCCGGTCGCCGACGCGGTGGCGGCGCTGGTCGGCTGAGCCGCTGAGCGGGTGGCTATGCTACGCCAGTCCGTCCGCCCGGATCGTGACGTTCCGGGCGGAGCCGGTGACGGCGTCCCGGACGGCCGCGGCTGGCCGCCCCCGGGCGCTCCCGACGTGGCGCGACGCCGCGCCCCGAGACCGATGCGAGATGACATGACTGACACCAACGACCGGCCGCCGGTCTTCGTCCACCCCAGTGCCGACGTGGAGGCCGGCGCCCAGGTGGGTGACGGCACGAAGGTCTGGCACCTGGCCCACGTCCGGTCCACCGCCCAGGTGGGCGCGGGCTGCGTCATCGGCCGCAACGTGTACGTCGACGCCGGGGTGACGGTCGGCGACCTGGTGAAGATTCAGAACAACGTCTCGGTGTACCAGGGTGTGACCCTCGAGGACGAGGTCTTCGTCGGCCCGTGCGCGGTCTTCACCAACGACTTCCGGCCCCGCGCGCAGAACCCGGACTGGACCATCACCCCGACCCTGGTCCGCCGGGGCGCCTCCATCGGCGCCAACGCCACCCTCGTCTGCGGCATCGAGGTCGGCGAGTACGCCATGATCGCCGCCGGGTCCGTGGTGACCAAGGACGTCAAGCCGTACCAGCTGGTGGCCGGGAACCCGGCCCGCCCGAGGGGCTGGGTCAACGAGAAGGGCGAGGTGGTCTCCCGCGACGTGGACAACCCGCCGGCGCAGCACTGACGGACGCGACGACGGCCGGCCTTGCCGAAGGCTGAGCACGCGGACGACGACGGCCCCGACCGTTTCGGTCGGGGCCCGTCCTGTCGGGCGGTCGGGTTCAGTAGAAGTTCTCGTAGAGGCCTTGGAGGAACACCGCCTGGCCCACCGAGAGCGCGACCAGGCCGGCGACGACCCCACCGGCCCACCGCCGGGGCAGGTTCCGGGTCCACGCGTCGACCACCAGCCCTGCCGAGGCCGCGACCAGCGGGTAGAGGAAGGCCCAGGTCCGCTCCACCTCACCCGGACGCAGCTTGGTCAGTTCCGACGGCAGCGACGCCCAGACGAGCATGACGAGGACCAGCACGAGCACCAGCACCGGCCGGCGGGAGCCGGGCACCTTCACGACGAGGCCGGCGATTCCCAGCACGGCCAGCGGAAGACCCGCGTAGATCAGCCAGGCCGCCGGGCTCGCCACGATCCAGTACGGGTCGTAGGGCCGGGCGGCCTGTGGTGACGCCTGGTAGGAGGCGAAGACGTCGAAGCCGAGCGTGAGCCACGCCAGGGCCAGCACGGCGACGCCACCGGCCACGGCCGCGCCCAGCAGCCGCGCTCCGGTGCGCAGCCCGGTCTGGATCAGCACCGCCAGCGTCGCCGCGATGACGATGAACGACGTGGCGAACGTCATCAGGGTGCCCACCCCGAGCACCGCACCGGCCGTGGCGGCGACCGGCGCGGACCGCCGGTGGATCGCGAGGACGAACAGGGCCGCACTCATCGTCATCACCGTCGCGAAAACGGTGTCCAGGTTGGTGTAGGACAGCATGAGCGGTCCCGGTGCCGCGGCGAAGAGCACCGCCCCGATCCGGCCGGCCCGCTCCCCGCCCAGGGTCCGGCCGATCAGCCAGGCCGAGACGGCCGCGGCGAAGGCGACCACCGCGATCGCGACGGCGATCCGCAGGGGGTGGGACGCACCGATGACCCGGAAGAGCAGGTACAGGAAGACCAGCACCCCGGGGGGATGCGTCCAGGAGTTGTAGGAGTCGAACTCCGGGCCGAGGTCTGGGTGTTGCTCGATGAAGCCACGCACTCCGAGCTCGTACACGAAGTGCAGGTCGGAGGTGTAGTACGCCACCCGGTCCGGCTCGGTGCTCAGTCCCCGGGTGAGGTGGCGCCATTCGCCCCGGACCAGGGCGATCGTGGCCGCCGTCGTCACCCCGGACACGACGACGAGGGCGAGTGCCGACCATTTCGGCATCCGTAGTCGAGTGGTGATCAACCAGGCGACGGCGGCCAGGACCACGCCGGCCGGTATCACGGTCAGGGCCAGCTCGTCCCACACCGGGATGAAGACGCCGTAGATCGGGGGCCGCTTGAAGGCGCCGAACTGGATCGGCGGCCGGTGGTGGCTGAACCACCAGAAGCCGCACAGGGCGGCGGCGGTGGCGGCCATCGCGACGACCGGCCAGATCCCCCAGCGCAGCGCCGACGGGTCCGAATGGTCCGCCGCCGGTGCTTCCCGGCCCTCCGCCGGTGGCGGCTGGTCGGCGTCGACAGCCGGGCCCGGGGCTTCGGCGCTTCGGCCCTCCCGGCCGAATTCTTCGATCACCTCACATCCCCTCATCGGTCGGAGGATCGGGCCGTGCAGCGGCGGCGGCACGGGTGGCCCTGCCTCGACACTGTAGAGGATGCCGCCCTGACCCGGGGGACGTCGCGTCCACAGTGGAGGGCCCCGACCGTGGCCGGTCGGGGCCCTCCAAGGCGGAGCGGGATCAGCCGCCGATGACGACGCGGCGCACGTCTGCCCAGCGGGCCGGGTCGGTGACGCGGCGACCGTCCACCAGCACGCGCACCGACGGCAGGTCGCTCGCGGCCAGGGTCCGGTACTCCGCGTGGTCGGCCTGGATCAACGCGGCCGTGACCTCCTGGCCCTCGTACGGCGGCAGGCCGTGCGCGGCGAGCTCCTCGGAGCTGTACATCGGGTCCGACACGTACGGCCTGGCACCCCGGGCGCGCAGCGCCTCGACGGTCGGGAAGACACCGGAGAACGCCGTCTCCTTGACCCCGCCCCGGTACGCCGCGCCCAGCACCAGGACACCCACGTCGGTCAGGTCGCCGTACGCCGCGGCGAGCAGATCCACCGCGTACTCCGGCATCGCCGCGTTGGCCTCCCGGGCGGAGCGGACCACCGTGGCGGCCGGGTCGTTCCACAGGTACATCCGCGGGTAGATCGGGATGCAGTGCCCGCCGACGGCGATGCCCGGCGTGTGGATGTGGCTGTACGGCTGCGAGTTGCAGGCCTCGATGACCTTGAGCACGTCCACGCCGACGCTGTCGGCGAACCGCGCGAACTGGTTCGCCAGGCCGATGTTGACGTCCCGGTACGTGGTCTCGGCGAGCTTGGCGAGCTCGGAGGCCTCGGCGGAGCCGAGGTCCCACACGCCGTTCGGGCGGGGCAGGTCGGCGCGCTCGTCGAAGTCGAGCACGGCCTGGTAGAACTCGACGCCGCGCGCGGCCGAGGTCTCGTCGATGCCGCCCACCAGCTTGGGGTAGCGGCGCAGGTCGGCGAAGACCCGGCCGGTGAACACCCGCTCCGGGCTGAAGACCAGGTGGAAGTCCTTGCCGGCGGTCAGGCCGGAGCCCTCCTCCAGCATCGGCGCCCAGCGGGTGCGGGTGGTGCCGACCGGCAGCGTGGTCTCGTAGCTGACCAGCGTGCCCGGCTTGAGGCCCCGCGCGATGGCCCGGGTGGCGTCGTCCATCCAGCCGAAGTCCGGGACGCCCTCGGCGTCCACGAAGAGCGGCACGACCACGACGACGGCCTCGGACTCGGCGACCGCCGTGGCGGTGTCGGTGGTGGCCGACAGCAGACCGGCGGCGACCACCTCCTTGAGCTTGACGTCCAGGTCGGTCTCGCCGGGGAACGGCACCGCACCGTCGTTGACGAGGCTCACGACCCGCTCGGACACGTCGGCACCGATGACCCGGTGCCCCTTCGACGCGAACTGCACGGCCAACGGCAGCCCGATCTTCCCGAGGGCGACGACGCAGATGTTCATGACTACTACTTTCCTCCTAGTGGAAGCCTGCGCCGCAGGCGGGCCATCAACCGGCGCGGCGTTACGGGTGCTACGGCGATGACGAGCTGGCCCTTGTGGTTGGTGGTGGTGGTCAGGACGTGCAGCCGGGCGCCGCGACGCAGCACCGCCCGCTGGGGCACCGGGCGCCGGGCGCCGCGCAGCGCGGCGACGCCGGTGGCGCCGAACGCGTCCACGTGCGTCTGGACGGTGCGCAGCTCACCGCCGGGGCCGGCGCCGTCCAGCAACCGGTCCAACGGAATACGGGCCCGCACGGTCGTGCCCGTGGCGTCCGGGACGACCGAGACGGTCACGCCGGTAACGTCGCCGGCGGCGAGCCGGACGGCCGACGCCAGCTCCGGCAGGTCGTGCCGCGGGCTGCGGGCGGTCACCAGCAGCGCCCGGGACCCCTCGAAGGCGGCCGAGACGGTGTCGAGCCGGGCGACCCAGTCGGCGGCGGTGTCGGTGATCTCGTACCAGGCGTCCGGGATGCGCAGGTGCGGGTCCCGGAAGCCCGGGTAGCCGGCGTACCAGCGGTCGCCGTCGACCACCGCGGGCGGGATGCCCAGTTCGGCGTCCTGCCGGATCACCGCGAGCAGGTGGTCGGTGTCGCCGTACCGGGCGGCGGCCAGGCGGACCCGGGCCTCGATCGGGAGCCGGTCGCGGATGCGGTCGGTGAGGTGCCCCTCGGCGAGGGCCCGGACGCCGGCGACCACCCGGTCCTGGACGTCGCGCTCCAGCCGCAGGAAGTCGTTCTCCAGCAGCTTGGCGATCTCCCAGGTGAAGTGACGCAGCAGCACCGCGTCCCGCTCCGGGCCGGCCTCGACCAGCTTGGCGACGAACGCGACCAGGTCCTCGGCGCAGCGCAGCCGCTCGAGGTGGCGGCTCTTGTAGGTGATGTTGCGAGCGTTGAGCCGGCGGACCGCGAAGTAGTAGTCGTAGTCGGCGAGGACGGAGACGCGGCGGGCCCGGACGCAGGCCTCGATGGTGAACGGCTGGTCGCTGCCGACCGGCATGTCCTCCGGGTAGCGCAGGCCGTACCGCTCGATCAGCTCCCGGCGGAACAGCTTGGTGTTCGACAGGGACCAGGGCAGGGCCGAGTCGAACAGGTCGACGTCGGCGCTGGTCTCCGCGTAGATCGCCTGGTGGATGTAGCGGCTGTTCACGCCGACCAGGCGTCCCAGCACCACGTCGGAGTCCCACCGGTCGGCGGCGGCGACGAGCCGCTCCAGCGCCTCCGGCCCGAGGTAGTCGTCGGAGCCGATGAAGAAGACGTACCGGCCGGTGGCCAGTTCCAGCGCCCGGTTGCTCGGCGCGGCCGGGCCGCCGGAGTTGGGCTGGTGCACCACCTTCACGGTGCCCGGGTAGAGGCGGGCGAACCGGTCCAGCTCCCGGCCGCTGCCGTCGGTGGAGCCGTCGTCGACGGCGATGACCTCCAGCCGGTCCCGCCCGATCGTCTGCTCCACGAGGGAGGTCAGGCACCGGGTCAGGTACGGCATCGTGTTGTAGACGGCGGTGACGACCGTGACGTCGGGCGTGCTCACGTGCCGACCCCGAGCGCGGGCCGCGGGTCGCCCGGAGCGGGCTCGCCGGCGCGCCCCGGCGCGGGCGGGCGACCCGGCAGCAGCCGGCGGTAGACCGAGTCCAGCACCTCGGCCTGCGCCTCCCACGTCCAGCTCTGGAGCAGGCCCGGCCGGTCGTACGCGGCCCGGTAGCGCTCCGGGTCGGCCAGCACCGCCGTGACCGCGCGGACGAAGTCGGCCACGTCCTCGGCCCGGAACACCTCGCCCTGACCGGTGGAGCGGACCGTGCCGGCCATCGTCTTCACGTCGCTGACGATCATCGGCAGCCGGGCGTGCGAGTACTCGAAGAACTTGGTGATCAGCGCGATCTCGTGGTTGGGCCAGTGGTGGATCGGGATGACCCCGGCGTCCGCGCCGGCCAGGAACGGCACCACCTGCCAGTGCGCCACGTACGGCAGGGCGTGCACCCGGTCGGCGACGCCGAGCTTCCGGGCGCGGGCCAGCACCCCGGACACGTACGGGCCGTCCGGCTTGTTGACCACCAGCGCGACGTGGACGCCGGGCAGCCGCGGGAGCGCGTCGACCATGATGTCCAGGCCGCGCTGCCGGGCGGCGGCGCCGCTGTAGACCAGCAGCGGCACGTCCGGGCCGACCCCGCAGCGGGCGCGCAGGTCCGGCGCGGCGGCGTCCGGGTCGAGGTCCTCGGAGCCGGCCGCCGGGGCGTTGAGCACGACGTCCGGCGTCTCCGCGAGCCGGTGCTCGCGCTGGAGCAGTTCGGCGAGGCCGTCGGAGACCGTCACCACCGCGTCGGCGTACGGGGCGTACTCCCGCTCGTGCGCCATGTGGGCGGGCAGCCAGCGGGCGTTGTCCTGCCACGGCTTGAGCCCGGGCAGGAACTCGTGGGCGTCCCACACCACGTTGATCTCGCGGCCTCGCGCCCGGGCCCGGATCTTCGCCCGTGCGGCCACACCGAGCATCCGGAAGTCGTTGGCGTGGATCAGGTCCGGCGCCAGCTCGTCGATCACCGGCCCGTACGCCAGCTCGTAGTCCCAGAGGCCCGGCTCCAGCCGCCGCCACGCGCCGTCGCCCTTCACGGACTCCCAGAACAGCGTGTACGCGCGGTCCCACGGGTTGCGGAACTTCCGCCGCGTCCGGGCCTGGGTCAACATCCAGTAGCGGCCGGAGACCCAGGTGGCGGAGAGCTTGGCGAGACCCTGCTCGGCGCGCAGGAGCCGGCGGCGCAGCGTCAGCCGGGGGGTGCCGGGAGCGGCCACGGCGAGCTGGGCGGCCCGGACCGCGAGGTCGGCCCGCCACGCCTTCACGCTCTGCTGACGGTGGGCGGCGACGCCGTTCGGCGGATAGGCCAGCGGCCAGCGCAGCCAGGCCCGCCGGAACTCGTGCCGCCGCCGCGCCAGCGGTGCGGGCATCGACAGCAACCGCACCTGCGCCCGCCCCAGCTGCCAGGTCCGCTCCTCGGTCACGGGCGAGCGGCCCAGCAGGACGACCTCCCAGCCGGCCTCGGCGGCCGAGCGGGCGGCCTTCTGCACCCGGGAGTCACCGTTCACACCGTTGTCGACCAGCATGACCACCCGCCCGCGCGGCTGCGCGGCAGCGCCGTCCATCGCCATCGTGCCCGTTTCCGCCTCTCCTGCGGACCGCTGTTCGCCTTCGTGGACGGCCCGCACCGAGCGGGACCGTCGGCTCATCACGCCGGAGCCGGCCCGCGAGCCTCCGCGAGTCTACGCGAGGCGCACCCCGAGCTGCCGCCACCTCGCGACCCCGCGACCGGGCGCCCGGCGCCCCTGCCCTGAGCTGCGGTTCGGGCGCCGGGCGCGCGGATCAGCGGGACACGGGCTCCGGCGGCACGAGGGACGTGGTGACCGTCAGGTCGGTGCGCAGGCGGCCCAGCTGCCACCCGATCGAGACGCCGAACACCCCGGCCACCACCACGCGCTCGGTACGGGCGAGGTCGAGCTTGGGCAGCACATCCCGCCAGACGATCTTCCACAGCACGCGGGGACGCACAATCCGGTAACCGGGGTAGAAGACCGACGTGTGGAACCACCGGGCGGCCGAGCTGTGGGTGCGCTCCAACCGGGACACGACCAGCTCCGGCCAGAGCGCCTCGCTCCCCTTCGCCCGCCGCCGGGCCACCGAGATCGCCTTGCCGGGGACACGGTAGACGGCCAACTGCTCGGCCCGGTACACCGGGCGCCGCCGCTCGCCGGCGTCGATCGGCAGCAGGCGCACCCGCTCGTCAACCTCGGACCGACGCCACTGGAGCGGGTCGTTGGTGATCACATCGACCCGGTAGCCCCGGTCGAGGAGGCGCTGGACGTACTGCCGGACGAGCTTGAACTGCGGGGGGCTGATCGAGACCAGCACGACCCGCGGCGCGCCCGTGTCCAGCGGCAGCGGACCGGGCGGCACGGTCCCACCGGTCGCCTCGGTGGCGTCCGTCGCGGCCACCACGGGCGCCGCCTCCTCGCCCGGTACGGGCACCTCGGCCGCCAGCACCTCGGCCGCCTCGCTCACCTCGGCCGGCGCGTACACCTCCCGCAATCGGGTCGCGACCGCCTCCCGCCCGTACCGCTCGACCAGGGTGGCCCGCGCCGTCGGCAGGTCCAGTTCGTCGATGTGCTTGCGCAGCTCGCGGTAGCCCTCCACGAGCACCGCCGGGTCCTCGCTCACCTCGACCAGGAGGCCGGCCCGCCGGTTGAGCCCGCTCAACGTCTCCTGCGGGCCCTCGCTCGCCGCCACCAGAACCGGCGTGCCACAGGCGACGGCCTCCACCACGGTCATCCCGAACGTCTCGGCCGGGCTGGCGTGCACGAGCAGGTCGTGCGCACGCATCAGGCTGGGAACCTCCGCCGGCGACACCGCCGGGCGGAGGTCCACCCGGTCGCCGTACGGGCTCCGCGCGGTCTCCTCGCGGATCCGCTCCACGAGCGGCCCGGCGCCGACCAGCGTCAGCGTGGCCGCCGGCTCCTCGGCCGCCACGGTGAAAAACGCCGACAGCAGCCGGTCGACGCCCTTCTGCTCGCTCAGCCGGCCCACGTACAGCCACCGCAGCAGGTCCCGCGGCGGCTCGGTGCGCGGCGCGAAGTCGGCGAAGTCGATGGCGTTGGGAACGACGCGCAGCTTGTGCTCGTGGTGCGGGAACTCGTCCCGGACCTGGTCGTACAGGTACCGGCTGACGCACAGGAACACGTCGGCCCGGTGCAGCGCCTCCTCGTAGAGCCGGCGGGCGGCGGGCTGCTTGAAGATCGGCCGCAGGAAGCTGGCGTGCTCGGTGATCACCACCCGGGCGTCGGGCCGGGCCAGCCGCTGGGCGACCACGCCGCCGTAGATGCCGGTGTGGCCGTGCACGATCGG
Source organism: Micromonospora sp. NPDC047707 (assembly GCF_040704235.1). NCBI lineage: Bacteria > Bacillati > Actinomycetota > Actinomycetes > Micromonosporales > Micromonosporaceae > Micromonospora > Micromonospora sp. NPDC047707. The sequence goes on along the minus strand of NZ_JBEYSU010000020.1, from coordinate 39,382 downwards.
GGCCTCGATCTGGCCCGTCGGCAGGGTACGGCGCATCGCCTCGACGTGCCCGAGGGCCCAGGCGGCGTAGTCACGCCGGGACGAGATGGGCACCGGGACCCGGGTGACCTCCCCCGCCGGCGTGTCCCGCACCAGCGGGCCGACCCGTCCGGCCAGGCGCGCGGCGGTGAGGGAGATCGCCTCGACGTCCGGGGCGTCGTACCGGTACGGCCAGTCCTCGGTGTGCAGGACGGACACCCGCGGATGCTCCGCCCGGACCGCGCCGATGGTGGCCTCCACGAACGCACCGGCCAGCGGGTTGTTCGCCGACGGGTACCAGGGCGTGACGACCGCCAGGTCGGCCGGGGCGGGCCGGCGACCCGGCTCGGGCACCGGCTCGAAGGTGACGGCGAGGCCGGCCCACCGCCGGGCCGCGTCCCAGGCCGCGGGGAAGCCGTACGGGTCGCCGACGACGAGCAGGTCGGCGCCGCGCAGCGGGCCGTTGCGGTCGCGCAGCAGCCGCCGGGCGGCCCGGGACGCGGCCCGCGGGTCACCGCTCTCCACGCGGTGCACCGCAACGCCCGCCGGCAGGTCGACGTGACTCCATTCAGGCATGTCGGGCACGACGAGCGCGACGCGCGCGCCGTCGGCGGTCAGCCGGGCCGCGTGCTGCTCGGCCGCCCGGACCCGGTGCGGGCCGAGGGCGAGGTAGACGACCTGACGGGGTTCGGTACTCAACGGGACTCCTCGACCAGCGCGCGCATCCGGGCCTCCCACGGCTGCAGCGTCGCGCTCCTCGTGTACATGTCGGCATGCTGTTGGGCGGCAGCGTGCCGGGACGGGTCCTGCTCCCGGGCGGCCTTGGCGGCGGCGACGAACGACTCGGCCACGGAGTCTGCGTCCAACCGTTCGCCGGCGAACCACAGCGGGTAGCCCTGCAGCACCTCGGCGGCGGCGATGTCCGGCCGGTGCACCGATACGACCGGCTTGCCGGAGGCCATGTACTCGAAGACCTTGCCAGATGTGACGTACCTGGCGCCGGGCACGCAGAAGACCAGCACGTCGGTCTCCGCGTACACCTGCGCCACGTCGGCCTTGCCGAACGAGCCCCGGTATCGGACCCCGACGTCCTCGTGCTGGAGCAGCTGCTCCCGCAACGTTTCGGCGGTCTGGGCGAAGAAGCCGAGGTGGCCGTGGACGTGCAGCTCGGCGTCGGCCATGACCGGGTCGGTCCGGGCCTTGCGCCAGCCCTCGAACAGCACGCCGAGCGGCAGGTACGGGGTCACCGTGCCGAGGTAGCCGAAGCGCAGCGGGCGGTCCGGGGCGGGCGGCTGGAACGCGGGTCTGCCGACGAACTCCGGCTCCCAGCCGTTCGGCACGACAGTCATCCGGTCGGCGGCGAAGGGGTAGCGCTCGGCGTACCACTGGCGCATGCCGTCGTTGACGTACACGATCTCGGCGGCGTCCCGCAGCACGCGCGCCTCCCAGGTGGCCGTACGCGTGCCCGGGCCGAACCGGACCTCCTCGGTGAACTGGTTGAAGGTCCAGGCGTCCCGGTAGTCGACCACGTACGGCACCCGCCAGGAGCGACCCAGGAACCAGGCGGCGGCGAACGATACAAACGGGTTGCCCGTGGCGACGACCAGGTCGAAACGGTTCCGGGCGTGCAGCGCGAAGGCGCGCTTGAGCAGGCCCGGAATCCAGCCGATGTAGTGCTCCGGCAGGAACAGGCTCTGCATCCGCCGGTAGAACCGGTCGGCTACCACGGGCACGGCCTTGCGGAGCCGGCTGAACCGGCGGACGTCGGTCTCCCAGTGGTACGTGTTCATCGGCGGCCGCTCGACGCGTACCCGCGGGTCGACGGTCGCCTCCAGCGTCTCGTCGCTGCCGCCCTCCAGGTAGTAGCTGAAGAACTCCCGGGGGGCGGTGATCACTGTCACATCCCAGCCGGCCTCCGCGTAGTGGTTGGCCGTCGCCCGGGCGCGGAAGACACCGCTGGCCCGGCTCGGCGGAAAGAAGAAGGCCAGGTAGAGCAGGCGGGGACGCCGGCCGGCGGGGCCGGTGGGCTGCACATCTCGTCGCATCGCGCTTTCTTCGCTCGGTGTCGTGGCCACGGCGGGGCACCGGGGCCTTGGGTCGGGCGGCGCTCAGGCCGAGGGCCTGCTCCCCATCTCGACATGGTGCCCTACGGCCGCCGTGTCGGCCGGGGCGGCGGTGTCGCCGGCTGCGGCGGGCAGCAGCCGGGCGTAGAGCTCGTCGAGGATCTCCGCCTGCGCCTCCCAGGTCCACGAGGACAGCAGCCCGGGCCGCTGATATGCCGCCCGGTAGCGCCCCGGGTCGGCCAGCACCAGCCGGACCGCCCGGGCGTAGTCGTCCACGTCCTCCGCCCGGAACACCTCGCCCTGCCCCGTCGACCGTACCGTCGCCGCCATTGTCCGCACGTCGCTGACGACCATGGGGAGGCGCGCGTGCGAATACTCGAAGAACTTTGTGATCAGCGCGATCTCGTGGTTGGGCCAGTGGTGGATGGGGATCACCCCGACGTCGGCCGCGGCCAGGAACGGCACGACCTGCCAGTGCGCCACGTACGGCAGCACGTGCACCCGGTTCGCCACGCCGAGTTCGGCAGCCCGGGCGACGAGTCCCTGGACGTACGGACCCGTGGGCCGGTTGACCACGAACACGGCGTGCGCGCCGTCCAGCAGGGGCAGCGCCTCGACCATCGTTCCCAGGCCCCGCTGTTCGGCGGCGGCTCCGCTGTAGACCAGCAGCGGCACCTCCGGCGGCACCCCGCAGAGCGCCCGCACGTCCGGCCCCGGCGCGTCGTCGCTCGCCGCCGGCTCCGGGTACGCCTCCGGCGCGTTCAGCACGACGGTCGGCAGCTCGGGCAGGCCGTGGGTGTCACGCAGCAGCTCGGCCAGCGAGTCCGACACGGTCAGCACCGCGTCGGCGCAGGGCGCGTACTCCCGCTCGTGGGCCGCGTGCGCCGGGAGCCAGCGGGCGTTGTGCGCCACCGGCCGGACGCCGGGCAGGAACTCGTGGGCGTCCCAGACGAGCTTGATCTCACGCTGCCGCGCCCGGGCCCGGATCTTGGCGCGCGCCCCGACCCCGAGCATCCGGAAGTCGTTGGCGTGGATGAGGTCCGGCGCCAGCCGGTCGACCACCGGCCCGAACGCCAGTTCCCAGTCCCACAGGCCGGGCGCCAGGCGCCGCCACGCGCGGTCGCCCATCAGTCGCTGCCAGAACGCCGTGTACGCCCGGTCCCAGGGGCCGTGCAACGTCCGCGGTGCGCGTTTCCGCTGGGCGGCGCGGAAGTCGACCCAGCGTTCAAGCAGACCGGCGGCGAACTCCTCGGCGCGCAGCCGGGTCGTGGAGCCGGACCCGGCCGCGCGCAGGCCCAGATCGGCCCGCCAGGCCCGCACCCACTGCTGCCTGTGGGCGGCCAGACCGCCCGGCGGGTACGCGAGGGGCGCGCGAAGCCAACGGCGGCGGTACTCGTGCCGGTGCTTGGCGAGGGTGGCGGGGACGGGCAGCAGCCGGACCTCGGCGTCACCAAGCCGCCAGGTCTCGGACAGGCCGGACGGGGAGCGGCCGAGGAGGATCACCTCCCAACCGGCGGCGGCGGCGGACCGGGCCGTCTTCTGGACCCGGGAGTCACCTCTGACACCGTTGTCCACGAGCATCACGATCCGCCCGCGCCGGGCACCTGTGGACATCATCCGGCCCGCGTCCCTTTCGTCATCGTCGTCCCCACCCGGGGCCTGGCGAGTCTACGGTAGCCACCATCTCCGGCTGGCTAGACTCCGTCTGTAAGGTGACCGCAGCCGAAGATCGACGCCGGCCCCCTCCACCGGCGACCGAACGTGCGGCACGACACCGGCCGCGCCGGCCCCCGGAGACTTGGAGTACCGCCACGTGAAGGTCCTCAGCGTCGTCGGTGCCCGACCTCAACTGGTCAAGCTCGCACCGATCGCCCGCGCGTTCGCGGGCACGGAGCACCGACACGTCATCGTGCACACCGGCCAGCACTACGACGTCGACCTGTCCGATGTCTTCTTCACCGGCCTCGGCATCCCCGCGCCCGACGTGCACCTGGGCATCGGCTCAGGCAGCCACGGGGTGCAGACCGGGCACGCTCTCGCCGCCCTCGACCCGGTGCTGGCCGCCGAGCGGCCGGACTGGGTGCTGGTGTACGGCGACACCAACTCGACGCTGGCCGGCGCCCTGTCCGCGGTCAAGCAGCACCTGCGGGTGGCTCATCTGGAGGCGGGCCTACGCTCGTTCAACCGGCGGATGCCCGAGGAACACAACCGGGTGCTCACTGACCACGCGGCCGACCTGCTGCTCGCGCCGACCGAGGAGGCCCTGCGGCACCTCGCCGCCGAGGGCCTGGCGAGCCGCTCGGTGCTGGTCGGCGACGTGATGGTCGACGTCTGCCTCGCCGTGCGGGACACCGTCCTCGCCGGCGGCCGACCCGCCCCCGCCCTTCCGGAGGGGATCGATCCGGCCGAGCCGTACCTGGTCGCCACCCTTCACCGGGCGGAGAACACCGACGACCCGGACCGGCTGGCCGCCCTGGTCGACGCGCTGGCCGGTCTGCCGGTGCCGGTGGCGCTGCTGGCCCACCCGCGCCTGTCCGCCCGCGCCGACGAGTACGGCGTCAAGCTCGAGCGCGGCGCGCTCCGGCCCGGCCGTCCCCTGCCGTACGCCGGCATGGTGGCGGCGGTGCTCGGTTCGGTGGGCGTGCTCACCGACTCCGGCGGCCTCCAGAAGGAGGCGTTCCTGCTGGGCCGCCCGTGCACCACGCTCCGGCCGGAGACCGAGTGGCCGGAGACCCTCGACGGAGACTGGAACCGCCTCGCCCCGGACCCGCACCTGATGGGCACGGCGGCCTGGACCGCGGCGGCCACCCGACCGGCGCCGGACGCCGCCCGCGGCGAGCCCTTCGGGGACGGGCGGGCCGCCCGCCGGGTGGTGAACGTCCTGGCCGACGCCCTCGCCTGATCCCCCGCACCGCCCCTCACCCGCAGGAAGAGATCGTCGAACGCCACCATGCCGAGCAGATTGTCCCCCCTCGCCACCCTGGCCCGGGCCGCCCGCCCGCGGCCCCGCCGGGGCGCCCGCCCGCACGTCATCTACCTGGCCATCGGCTTCCCGCCCGCAGCCAAGAGCTCCGCTTACCGGATGCGGGAGACCGCCAACCAGTTCGCCGCGCGCGGCTGGGACGTCACAGTGGTCACCATCGCCGACGAGTCGTGGGAACGCGAGTACGGCGTCGACCACACCCTCTCCGAGGGCGTCGACCCGCGCATCGTCGTCGAGCGGCTGCCGCTCGCCCGGGCCGACCTGGAGACCGACGTCCGCGCGTACTCCGAGGCCCGCTCCCTGCACCCGCAGCAGTGGATCGAGCAGCAGCGCCGGCAGGAGTTGCAGGTCTTCCCGGAGCCGGTCTTCGGCGGCTGGCGGCCGGAGCTGGAGAAGGCGCTGCTGCGCATCCACCGCGAGCACGCCGCCGACCTGCTGATGACCACCTGCGCCCCGTACGTCAACCTGGCGGCCACCTGGCGGCTGTGGGAGGAGTACCGGGTGCCGTACGTGGTGGACTTCCGCGACGGCTGGTCGGTGGACGTGATCGGCGGCCGGGCGGCCTTCGCCGAGACCTCACCGGCCGGTCGTTGGGAGTCGAAGGTGCTGGCCGAGGCCCGGGCGGTCTGGTGCGTCAACGAGCCGATCGCCGACTTCTACCGTGAGCGGTACCCGGCCCTGCGGGGCCGCGTACGCGTCGTGCGTAACGGCTACGACGAGGACTGCGTCCCGGCGACCACGCACCGCGCCGACCCGGCCGCGGGGCTGACCTTCGGCTACCTCGGTTCGATCAACTTCGCGCCCGCCCTGCTCGACTCCGTGCTCACCGGATGGCGGCTGGCCCGCCGGGAGGATCCGCTGCTCACCCGCAGCCGGTTCGAGGTGCGCGGGCACATCGGCGCGGGCGCGCTGCGCGAGGCGAACGCGCACATGGAGCTGCTGCGGGCCGCCGAGGGCGACGGCGTCGAGTTCGGCGGGCCGCTGCCGAAGGCGGAGGTCGCCGCCGCGTACGGCCGGTGGGACGCGCTGGTGCTGATGCTGGTGGGCGGCCGCTTCGTGACCTCCGGCAAGGTGTACGAGTACGCCGCGAGTGGCCTGCCCGTGCTCTCGGCGCACGAGGTCGACCACGACGCGGCGCGGGTGCTCGCCGGGCACCCACTGTGGACCGGTGCGGTCGGCCTGGACCCGCGCCGCCTCGCGGACTCGTTCATCACGGCGGCACGACTGGCCGTCGAGGCCACCGACGACCAGCGTTCCGCGGCCCGGGCGCACGCCCTCCGGTTCACCCGCGGGGCGCAGCTCGCCCCGGCCGTCGCGGAGGCGACCGCGCTGGTGACCGGCGCACCGGCGCGCGACACCGACGGCGTTCCCAGCGAAGGCGGACAGGCATGACGAAGGTGCTCATCGTGGTCGGTGAACGGCCGCAGCAGGTGTCGGTGCTGCGCGACGCGCTGCGCCGGTTCCGTGACCAGGGTGCCTCGATCGGCGTCGTCGGGGACGTCGACGCCGAGAACCTGGGACTGGATCCGGCCGTCGCCGAGGTCCGTACGCTGCCGGCCGAGCCGGTGGACCCGAAGCTCCGCCGGGCACTGGCCCGGACCCCGCAGCCGTCCCGCGCCCTGTGGCTGCGCGCCTGGGCGGATCCCTGGGTGCGCCGCCGCACCCGGACGGCCGACGTGCTGGTCGCGCTCGACCCGACCGCCGTCCACACGGTGTGGGAGATGGCTCAGCGGCAGCCCAGGGCCGACGCCTGCAACGGGATCGGAGCGGCGGGCCGCATCGTCCGGGCCCGGCACGAGGGCACCCACCGGGTGACCCGGCGTCCGGCGGAGCAGCTGTCCGCCCGCGCCGGCATCGCGGTGCGCGGTGCGCGGCGGGCGGCCGTGACCGGAGCCCGAGAGTCGCTGGAGGCCGCGATGGCCCCGGCGGTGCTTCGCAGCCGCGTGGGCGGGCGGTTCTGGCGCTCGGCCGTGGCCGCGCCCGGGCTGCCGGAGCGGGTCCGCGTGGCCCTCGCGTACCGGGTGCACCTGCGCTCGGTGCAGGCCGGGCGTCCCGGCCTGGCGGCGGCGACCACCGCCGCGGCCGCGGGCCGGGTCGGCGGCCGGAAGAGCCGCGCCGACCTGCTGACCCGGGAGGCCGCCGACGAGCTGGCCCTGGGTCACGTCCCGGTCTGCCTCCCCGAGGCGGTCGCGGCCGAGCTGGCGCTCGCCGACGAGTTCCTCGCCCGGCAGCCGGCCCGCGCGGCGAAGTCGCTGCACAAGGCGCTGCGGCTGTTGTTCCACCGGGTACCGCACTTCGACCAGCTCTCCTCGCCGCTGGCCGAGCGGCCGGCCGAGTTCCTGGCGCCGCTGCGGGCCAGCGCCGCTGCCCGGGCGCTGGCCACTCCGCGCGGCCGCGCGACGGCCGCCGCGCGGCCCCCGGCCGACCGGCCGCTGCGTCTGCTCGTCATGACCAACGGCAACGCCCACTTCCTGCGGGAGATCCGGCAGCGGTACGCGGAGGCGCCCGAGGTGGAACTGCGGTACCTGCACCTGGCCGACGACGAGGTCGCGGCGCCGCTCACGCACAACCCGGGCGGGATCGTCGAGCACCTGGTCACGGGCCGCAGCGAGTACGGCAACCGGGTCGAGGAGTGGCTGCGCCCGCACCTCGACTGGGCGGACACGCTCTTCGTCGACTGGTGCGTCGCCGCCGCCGGGATGACCACCCTGGTCGATCCCGGGAACACCCGGATCGTCATGCGGCTGCACAGCTTTGAGGCGTTCAGCTTCTGGCCCCACCTGATCGACTTCTCCCGGGTGGACGACCTGGTGTTCGTCTCCGACCACCTCCGGGACTTCACCCGCCAGGTGGTGCCGGCGCTCACCGGGGAGCAGGCGCCGGCGCTGCACGTCATCCCGAACGCCATGGACCTGCGCAGCTTCGACCGTCCGAAGGACCCGGCGGCCCGTTTCACGCTCGGCCTGATCGGCACCAGCACGGTCGCGAAGGACCCGCGGTGGACCATCGAGGTGCTCCGCCGGCTGCGGGCGGAGGATGACCGGTACCGGCTGCTGCTGATCGGCGGCGGTCTCGACCCGACGGCGAGCGAGTCCGTCCGCCAGTACCAGCAGGCGCTCTCGGCCGACCTCGCCGAGCTGGAGCCGTCCGGCGCGGTGACCCGCATCGGGCACGTCGACGACGTTCCGGAGGTGCTGCGCGGCGTCGGCGTCATCGTCAGCAGCTCGGTGCGGGAGAGCTTCCACTGCGCGCTGGTCGAGGGGGCGGCCAGCGGCGCGGTCCCGGTCGTCCGGGACTGGCCATTCTTCGCCCGGAGCGCGACCGGCGCCCGGACGCTGTTCCCCGCCGACTGGGTCGTGGAGACCCCGGAGGAGGCGGCGGCCCGGATCCGGGCGGCCACCGCACGTGAGGACGTCTGGCGGGCGGAGGGCGCATCGGCGGCCGCAACCGCCACCAAGACCTGGGACTGGTCGGTCGTCCGGCACGACTTCGACGAGCTGTTGCTGCCCGGTCACCAGGGCTAGGCCAGGGCTGCACCCGGGGCCCGGCGGCAAAGTGCGCCGGGCCCCGCCGTTCCGGGTGCGCCATCGATCGGGGCCGGGTCGGCGCGGTCTGCGCCTCCGGCGGCGTCAGCCGGCGGCCACTGCCGCGCCCGACCGGTCCGCGGCCGGCGGCGCCAGGTCCGGACGCACCCGGCGGTAGACGCTCTCCAGCACCTCGGCCTGCGCCTCCCAGGTCCAGCCGTCCAGCAGGCCCGGCCGGTCGTACGCGGCCTGGTAGCGGGCCGGGTCGGCCAGGACCGCCCGAACCGCCCGGACGTAGTCCGGGACGTCCTCGGCGCGGAAGACCTCCCCCTGGCCGGTCTCCCGGACGGTGTCGGCCATCGTCCGCACGTCGCTGACGACGATCGGCAGCCGGGCGTGGGAGTACTCGAGGAACTTGGTGATCAGCGCCAGCTCGTGGTTCGGCTTGTGGTGGATCGGGATGACCCCGGCGTCGGCGCCCGCCAGGAAGGCCGGCACCTGCCAGTGCGGCACGTACGGCAGCAGGTGCACCCGGTCGGCCACACCGGTCTCGACGGCCCGGGCGAGCAGCGCCTCCGAGGCGGCGTTGCTGGCGGTCGGGTGCAGCGTGACCAGGGCGACGTGCACCCCGGCCAGGTGCGGCAGGGCGTCGATCATCAGCTCGACACCACGTGACGGGTTCACGCCGCCGCCGTAGACGAGTAGCGGCGTCCCCGGGCCCAGACCGCACCGAGCGCGGACGTCGCCGTCGTCTAGCCCGCCCGGGACCGGACGGGGCGGGGCGTTGAGCACCACGTCGGGCCGGACCGGGAGCCGGTGCGTGCGCTGGAGGAGGTCGGCCAGGGTCGCCGACACGGTGATGACGGCGTCCGCGGCGCCGATGTACTCCTCCACGTGCGCGACCTGGGCGGGCAGCCAGCGGGGGTTGTCGGCGCGACCGAGGACGCCGCCGACGAATTCGTGCGCGTCCCACACGAGCCGGGTTCCGCGGCCGCGCGCCCGGGCCCGCCGGGTCGCCCGGGCGCCGACTCCGATCATGCGGAAGTCGTTGGCGTGGATGATGTCCGGCTCCAGCTCGTCGATCATCGGGCCGAACGCCAGCTCGTAGTCCCACAGACCACGGTCCAGGCGGCGCCAGCTGCGCGGACCCAGTACCGCCTGCCAGAACCGGATCGACGTACGGGTGATGAGGTCGTTCGGATCCTGCTGGCGCAGCCGCAGGCGGTGCAGTTCGCCGCCCCGGAACCGAGCCCACCGGGCGAGCGCCTTGGCGGCGAGCGCGGCCGGGGGCGCGGCGAGGCCGCCGAGACGCTGGGGCAGCGACGCCTCGCCGGAGCGGCGGGCGACCGCGAGGGCCACCCGCCGTTCCTCGATCGCCGCCTGCCAGGCCTTCATCCGCCCGATGCGGTATCCGCCGTGCCGTCCCGGCGGGTACGCCAGCGGCCGCCGCAACGAGCGGTGCAACTGGGTGGGGTGCTGACCGAGCCGACGGGGAACGCGGATCAGCCGGACCCGCGCGTCCCCGATCGACCAGCTCTCCTGCGCGCCCGTGCCGAGGATGCCGAGCAGCACTACGTCCCAGCCCGCCTCGGCGGCCGAACGGGCCGTCTTCTGCACCCGCGAGTCGCCCTGCACCCCGTTGTCGACGAGCATGACGACGCGGCCGCGGGTCGGACGCGGCGCGCTACCAGCTTCCATCTGCTGCCCTGTCTCCTCGACCGTCCGCCGTCAGGACGTGACGGTGGCCTGCAGCGGGCCGGCGTCGTCCGCCGGCGCGACCGAGACGGTCACACCCGCCGACGCCGACTCCAGCAGCGCTGCGGCGACCTGGACGGTCCGCAGGCCCTGCCGCAGGGTGACGATGTCGCTCTCCTTGCCCTCCACGGCGTCACGGAAGCGCTCGTGCTCGACGAGCAGTGGCTCCCGCTTCGGGATGGCGTAGCGGATCATGTCACCCGTCGCGACGCCGCGGAAGGTCCGCAGCGCCTCCCACTCCATGTCGATCGCCGCGTTGGCGTAGAAGGTGAGGTCGGCGGTCAGCGTGTCGGCGATGAAGCAGCCCCGGTCGCCGGTGATCACGGTGGAGCGCTCCTTGAGGGGGCTCAGCCAGTTCACCAGGTGGCTGACCATCGTGCCGTCGGACAGCTGCCCGACCGCGGCGACCATGTCCTCGTGCAGGCGGCCGCTGCGGGACACCGTCCGGGCCGACACCGAGGTGTACTCCCGCCCGGTCACCCAGCCGGTGAGGTCGATGTCGTGGGTGGCCAGATCCATCACCACGCCGACGTCGGCGATGCGGTGCGGGAACGGGCCCTGCCGGCGGGTGACCACCTGGTACACCTCGCCCAACTCGCCGGCCTCCAGCCGCAGCCGGAGGTTCTGCAGGGCCGGGTTGTACCGCTCGATGTGGCCGACGCCGGCGACCAGCCCGGCCGACTCGAAGGCCTCCACCAGCCGGACCGACGCCTCGACCGACTGCGCCAGCGGCTTCTCGATCAGGGCGCTGACGCCGTTGCGGGCCAGTTCCAGGCCGATCTGCTCGTGCAGCGCGGTGGGGCAGGCGACCACGGCGTAGTCGATGCCGAGGGCGAGCAGCTCGTCCAGGGTGGGCAGCACCGGCGCGCGGAGCTGGCCGGTCGGGTCGCCGGCGGGGTCGACGATGCCGACCAGGTCCACACCGTCGAGGCCGGAGAGCACCCGGGCGTGGTTGCGCCCCATCGCGCCCAGGCCGATCAGGCCGGCGCGCAGCTGCTTGCCGCTCATCGGGCACCCCCGGCGAGGTTCGCGCCCTCGGCGATCCGCTCGAGGTCGTCCTGGTTCAGCGACGGGTGCACCGGCAGCGAGACCACCTCGGCGGCGGCCCGCTCGGTCTCCGGCAGGTCCCACGGGCCGGGCTTGCCGTTCTCGTCGAGGTACGGCAGCAGCCGGTGGATCGGCGTCGGGTAGTAGACGGCGTTGCCGATGCCCAGCTCGGTCAGGCGCTTCTGGGCCGCGTCCCGGTCACCGCGAACCCGGACGGTGTACTGGTGGTACACGTGCACCGCCCCGTCGGCCACCGGCGGGGTCACCATGCCGGTGATCTTCGAGTCGAGGAACTTGGCGTTCGCCTGGCGCTGCGCGGTCCACTCCGGCAGCTGGCGCAGCTGCACCCGGCCGATCGCGGCGGCGACGTCGGTCATCCGCATGTTCGCACCGACGATCTCGTTGGCGTACCGCTGCTCCATGCCCTGGTTGCGGAGCAGGCGCAGGGTGCGCGCGAGACCGGCGTCGGCGGTGGTGATCATGCCGCCCTCGAGGCTGTGCATGTTCTTCGTGGGGTAGAAGCTGAAGCAACCGGCGGTGCCGAACGCGCCCACCGGCCTACCGCCCAGGGCGGCGCCGTGCGCCTGGGCCGCGTCCTCGACGACGGCCAGCCCGTGCCGCTCGGCGATGGCCATGATGCGGTCCATGGCGGCCGGGTGGCCATACAGGTGGACCGGCATGATGGCGACCGTGCGCGGCGTGATGGCCGCCTCGACGGCCGAGGGGTCCAGGCAGAAGCTGCCGGGCTCGATGTCGACGAAGACCGGCGTCGCGCCAACCAGGCGGACGGCGTTCGCGCTGGCGGCGAAGGAGAACGACGGCACGACGACCTCGTCACCCGGGCCGAAGCCGAGCGCCATGAGGGTGAGCTGCAGGGCCGACGTGCCGGAGTTGACGGCCACGCAGTGCCGGCCGGCGACGAGGTCGCCGAACTCCTGCTCGAAGGCCGCCACCTCAGGGCCCTGGACCACCATGCCGCTGCGCAGCACCCGCACAGCCGCCTCGATCTCGGCCTCGCCGATCACCGGCCGGGCTGGGGGGATGAACTCTGCATTAGGCCCGGGCATGGGCTGCCTCCTGTCGGTTGGAGCTCGTCCGGCCGCGATGCTAACCGGTACGGATTCGGATGGGACATGCGGTACGTCTGGGACGAGTGGGAAGCCAGTCACTGTGGCTGGGGGGCCAACGACGACTCGCTCTGGCTCGGCACCGGGAGCTGGCCGGCGACCCGCAGCGCGCCGACGACGGCCGCGGCGAGCCGTGGCACGTCGGCGGGCTCCAGCGGCACCCGGGCGACCGCGAGCCGCCAGTAGAGGGGGCCGACGATCAGGTCGGTGGCGACCGAGTGGTCGACGCCCGCCGCCAGCTCACCCCGGGCCACCGCCCGGCTGATCAGGCGTTCGCCCATCGCCTGCTGGTAGGTGCGCAGGGCACCCTGCAACGTCTGCCCGATCTGCGGGTTGCGGGCCGCCTCGGCCAGCAGGTCCGGGATGATCTGGGACGCCAGCGGGTGGCGCAGGGCACGTGACATGATCATGAAGACCAGCTCGAGGTCACCGGTGAGGCTGCCGGTGTCCGGAAGCAGGAACCGCTGCCCGGCGACCGACCCGACGATCTCCAGGACCAGATCCAGCTTCGAACTCCAGCGTCGGTACACGGCGGACTTGCTCACCCCGGCCCGCCGGGCCACCGCCTCGATCGACAACCGTGCGTAGCCGACGACGGCGAGCTCCTGCATGACGGCGTCCCGGATGGCTGCGGTGATGTCGTCCCGGAGCACCGCCGCGCCAGCCGGAGCACGCCTCTTCTCGGTCGTCACGTGGAACAATGTAGCGCAGGGACGGAACGGTTGCGTCCCGACGCGACCATGCACTACCTTGCGTCCAGCGATCGGGCGGGGCGTCCATTTCCGCCCCTCCGTCCGTTGTCGCGCTCATCCCGCACACCAGAAGATCGGAGCGCCTACCCATGGCCCACACGGCGGTGGCCGACCCCGACTCAGGACTGACGCAGGCGCAGCTCGCCGCGCGGTACGGCCTGAGCTTCGCCGGGGACAGGCCCACTCTGGCCGCGTACATGCGGCAGCTGTGGTCCTACCGACACTTCATCGCGGCGTACGCGAACGCCAAGGTGGTGGCGTCGTTCAGCACCACCCGGCTCGGCCGGATCTGGCAGGTGCTGACACCGCTGACCAATGCGGCCGTCTACTTCTTCATCTTCGGTGTGATCCTGGGCACTCGAGGCGGCGTCGAGAACTTCATCGCGTACCTCTGCGTCGGTCTCTTCGTCTTCAACTTCACCTCGGCCGCGGTCTCCGGCGGGGTGCAGGCGATCAGCAGCAACCTGGGCCTGGTCCGGGCGCTGCACTTCCCCCGCGGGTGCCTTCCGCTGGCGGTCACCCTGACCCAGCTCCAGCACCTGATCACCGCCATGGTGGTGCTGATCGGCATCGTGCTCGCCACCGGCGAGCCGATCACCGTCGAGTGGCTGCTGGTGGTGCCGGCGGTGGCGCTCCAGTCGCTCTTCAACGCCGGCCTGGCGATGGCGATGGCCCGGGTGGGCGCGAAGCTCACCGACATCAAGCAGCTGATGCCGTTCGTCCTGCGGACCTGGATGTACGGCTCCGGCGTGCTCTACAGCGTCGACAAGTTCGCCGAGAACCTGCCCAGCCCGGTGCTGGTCGAGATCGTCCACGCGAACCCTCTGCTGATCTACATCGAGCTCATCCGGCACGCCCTGATGGAGGGCGCCCCGCTCACCTCGCCGGCACCCCAGCTGTGGCTCATGGCCGCCATCTGGGCGGTCGTGATCGGCGTCGGCGGCTTCCTCTACTTCTGGCGCGGCGAAATGGAGTACGGCCGTGGCTGACCCCACCACCCTCGACCGCTCGGCGACCACCACGGCCGACGGGCGGCGCATCCCCACCGTCATCGTCGACGACGCGCACGTCATCTACCGGGTGCACGGCGCCGGCCCGGCTGGTGGCACCTCGCCGGTGACCGCCCTGAAGCGGCTGGTCACCCGGATGCCGGCCCCCACCGTGCGGGAGGTGCACGCGGTCAAGGGCGTCACCTTGACCGCGTACCGGGGCGAGGCGATCGGCCTCATCGGCAGCAACGGTTCCGGCAAGTCCACCCTGCTGCGCACGATCGCCGGGCTACTGCCGGTCAACAAGGGCGCCGTCTACGCCCAGGGGCAGCCGTCCCTGCTCGGTGTCAACGCCGCCCTGCTCAACGACCTCTCCGGCGAGCGGAACGTGGCCCTCGGCCTGCTGGCGATGGGCTTCACCCCGGAAGAGGTACGCGCGAAGACGCCCGAGGTCATCGAGTTCTCGGGCATCAACGAGCGGGGTGACTTCGCCTCGCTGCCGATGCGCACGTACTCCTCGGGCATGTCGGCCCGCCTGCGCTTCGCGATCTCCTCGGCGAAGAACCACGACGTGCTGCTCATCGACGAGGCGCTCGCGACCGGTGACCGGCGCTTCCGCCGGCGCAGCGAGCAGCGGGTCCGCGAGCTGCGCGCGGGCGCCGGCACGGTCTTCCTGGTCAGCCACCAGATCAGCACGATCCGGGAGACCTGCGAGCGGACCATCTGGCTGGAGTCCGGCGTGATCCGGGCCGACGGGCCGACCAGCGAGGTCGTCGCGCAGTACGAGGAGTTCACGAACGCCAAGTAGAGACCGGACACCCCGCACCCGGCGGGGTGTCCGGACCGGGCCCGCCGGGCCGGCCGGGCGCTATGGTCGTACGACCCGGGCGCCCGGCCCTCGCCGGTGCGGCCCGGGGGTGTTCCCGCCACCGGTGGCGGGTGAGCCTTCCGTGCACAGTCAGACGACGATCGCGACTTCAGTGAGGCCCCGCATGACGCAGCACCCGGCTACCGTGCCGGATCCAGGCCCGTGGCGACCCACCCGGACCGTGGCGGTGATCCTGGCCGGCGGCACCGGCACGCGGCTCGGCCTGGGCATCCCCAAGCAGCTGCTCAAGGTCGCGGGCAAGCCCATCATCGAGCACACCCTCGCGGTCTTCGAGGCCGCGCCGGAGATCGACGAGATCGTCGTCATGATGGCCGCCGGGCACGTCCCCGACGCCGAGCGGATCGTCCAGCGGGCCGGCTTCCGCAAGGTCACGACCCTCGTCGAGGGCGGTGACACCCGCAACGCCACCACCCGCCTCGCGCTGGACGTGATCGGCGCCGGCGACTGCAACATCCTGTTCCACGACGCGGTGCGTCCCCTGGTCAGCGGCCGGATCATCCGCGAGTGCGTGAACGCGCTCTGGACGTACTCCGCCGTCGACGTGGCCATCCCGTCGGCGGACACGATCATCCAGGTCGACGACGACGAGTGCATCACCGACATCCCCGTCCGCTCCCGGTTGCGCCGGGGCCAGACCCCGCAGGCGTTCCGCTCCGGCACCATCCGGGAGGCGTACCGGCGGGCCGAGGGCGACCCGGACTTCGCTGCGACCGACGACTGCGGCGTGGTGCTGCGCTACCTGCCCGGCACGCCGATCAAGGTGATCGACGGGGCGGACGAGAACATCAAGGTCACCCACCCGGTCGACGTGCACCTGGCGGACAAGCTCTTCCAGCTCGCCGCCGCCAAGGCGCACCGGCTGGCCGACCACCGCGGCTACACCGAGGAGCTGACCGGCCGCACGATCGTGGTGTTCGGCGGCAGCTACGGCATCGGGCAGGAGCTGACCGACCTGGCCCGGCGCTTCGGCGCGCGGGTCTTCCCGTTCAGCCGCTCCGCCACCGGCACCCACGTCGAGCGCGCCGAGGACGTCGAGGCGGCCCTGAAGTCCGCCTTCGACGCGACCGGGCGGATCGACCACGTGGTGGTCACCGCCGGGCTGCTGGAGAAGGGCGCGCTCGCCGAGATGGACGCCGACACGATGGACCGCCTGCTCCAGGTCAACTTCGTCGGGCCGGTGACGGTCGCCCGCGCGGCACTGCCGTACCTGCGGCAGACCCGTGGCCAGCTGCTGCTCTACACCTCCAGCTCGTACACCCGGGGCCGGGCCCGGTACGCGCTGTACTCCGCCACCAAGGCCGCCCTGGTCAACCTCACCCAGGCGCTCGCCGACGAGTGGGCGGAGGACGGCGTACGGGTCAACTGCGTGAACCCGGAGCGGACCGCGACCCCGATGCGGACCCGGGCGTTCGGCGCGGAACCGGCGCACACGCTGCTCTCGGCGGACGCGGTGGCCCGGGCGTCGCTGGACGTGCTGCTGTCCGGGCTCACCGGTCAGGTGATCGACGTACGCCGCTCCGGCGACGAGGCCGCGGAGCCGGCGGCCGGCGCCGAGTCGACGGTGCTGCCGGCACCGGCCGGGCCGGAGCGCGACGAGCGCCCGGCGGACCAGGTGGGAGCGGGCCGCAATGCGTGGTGACCTCGTCCGGAAGCTGATCGCCCGGGGCCTGGCCACGGCCCTGGCGGTGCTGGCCTTCGTCGTGCTGGCGCTCACCGGCGCGACGGCGTGGGGGCTCGGGCTCGCGGTGGCCGCGCTCGCCGCGGCCGGCTGGGAGCGCCGGGTCCGGCCACAGGCCGACGGCGTCGCGGAGACCGTCCTGCTCGCGGCGGGCATCCTGACCGGGTACGCCCGGCGTCTCGACGACGGTTTCGACCCCGCCCTGGCCGCCACCGCGCTGGTGGTGCTCGGGCTGGCCCTGCTGGTCGGCCCGCTGCGGCAGGCGGGCAACCTCCAGATCCGCGCCGCCAACCTGCCGGTACGCGGGTGGACCCCGCTGGTCGCCGCCGAACTGCCCGTCGCCCTGCTCGTGCTGCTCGCCCTGATCGCCGGGGCCGCCGCGGCGACCCTGCCCGCCTGGGTGGCCCTGGCCGCCGCCCTGCTGGTCGGCGGTGTCGCCGGTGCGGTCGCGCTGGACCTGGCCCGCCGGCGGTTCCGCCCCGCCGCCGGAGGCGGACCGGTCGCCCGGGCGCTGCGCCGGCACCGCCCCGAGTTCCTGCTCTACTTCTCCGCGCCGCCCGGCTCCGAGTACCAGGTCACCATGTGGCTGCCGTACCTGGAGCGGCTCGGCCGGCCGTTCCTGGTCATGCTGCGCGAGCCGGAGTTCCTGCCGACCGTCTCGGCGGCCACCACCGCACCGGTCGTCTACTGCCCGACGCTCAGCGCGATGGACGAGGCGCTGGCACCGAGCCTGCGGGTCGCCTTCTACGTCAACCACGGCGCGAAGAACAGCCACTGCATCCGCTACACCCAGCTCACCCACGTGCAGCTGCACCACGGCGACAGCGACAAGGCGCCGAGCGCCAACCCGGTCTCCGGCATCTTCGACCGGATCTTCGTCGCCGGCCGGGCGGCGATCGACCGGTACGCCCGCGCGGGCGTCCACATTCCCGCCGAGAAGTTCGTCGTGGTCGGCCGGCCGCAGGTGGAGGGCATCGAGGTACGCCGGGGGCCGGTGACCGCCGCGACGCCGACCGTTCTCTACACGCCGACCTGGACGGGGCACCACGCGGACACCAACTACTGCTCCCTGCCGGCCGGGGAGGCGCTGCTGCGCGGCCTGCTGGAGCGGGGCGCGACGGTGATCCTGCGGGCCCACCCGTACACCGCGCAGAACCCGGCGTCGGCGCGGCAGCTCGCGCGGCTGCACGACCTGCTCGCCGCCGACCGGGCCCGCACCGGGCGGGCGCACGTGTTCGGGGCGGCGGCCAGCCGCGAGCTGACCCTGACCGAGTGCGTGAACCGGTCCGACGCGCTGGTTTCGGACGTCTCCGGGGTCATCTCCGACTACCTCTACTCCGGCAAGCCGTACGCGGTGACGGACATGGTGGACGCGGGTGCCCGGTTCCCGGCGGAGTTCCCCCTCGCGGCGTCCGGGTACGTGCTGCGACGCGACATGTCCAACGTGGACGACGTGCTGGACCGGCTGCTGGGCGACGACCCGCTGGCCGAGACCCGGTGGGCCACCCGGACCCGCTACCTCGGCGACTTCCCCACCGAGTCGTACGCCGAGGGCTTCCTGGCCGCCGCCCGGCGGGAACTGGACGGCGACGCGGCCGTGCCGGCCCCCCACGCCGAGCCCGCCGCCAGCCCGGCCGCTACCGCCTGATCTCCGCCGGGGCGCCCACCCCCAAGCCACTGTCGATCATGGGGTTAGCGAGTGCTTCAGAGATCAATCCACCCGCTAACCCCATGATCAACGGCTCGGAAGGTACTCGTCGACCAGGGCCAGGACCGCCGCCGGGTCCTCCACGTGGGCGTTGTGGCCGAGGCCCGGCAACGTGGCCACCGGCACGCCCAACTCCTTGAGCTGCGCGTCGGAGACCATCGGGTCGTGCTCGCCCCGGGCCAGCAGGACCGGCACGTCGGTGGCGGCCAGCAGGGCCGGGAGGTTCGGCTCCCCCACCCCGAACACGGCCGGATCCATGGCCAGCCGCCAACGGCCGTCGACCTGCCGCAGGCCCGCCTCCACCACCGGATGGTCGGGTGCGAGCAGACCGGCCAGGCCGGAGACCCGCAGGTAGCGCCGGGCGGCCTCGTCCCGGTTGGCGAACCAGGTCACCGGCCGGGCAGCCAACTCCTGCGCCTTCGCCAACTCGGCGGGCGACCACACCGCCTTGATGCCGAGCCCGACCACGGCGTCGACCGGCAGCCCGGCCGACCGGGCCGCCAGCGCCAGCGCGACCACGCCGCCGAGTGAGTGTCCCAGCAGGACGAGCCGGTCCTCGCGGGCCAGCGTCGCGGCGAGCGGGTCGGCCAGCCCGGCGAACGAGTACGCCGGCAGCGGCGGGGACCAGCCGTGACCCGCCAGGTCGGGCGCCAGCCAGCGGCCGGCCCACCGGCGTTCCAGCAGCGGCGCCCAGGGCAGCCACACCTCGCCGGTCCCACCCATGCCGTGCAGCAGCACCAGCACCGGACCGCGGTCACCCGACTCATCGACCATGCGCGCAGTCTGCCACCGTGCCGGCCCCCGGGCGAGCATGGCGACAGCGGCGTCGACCCGTGCGGCACATCGGGCTGGTACTTTTGGCGAACCGGATCCGCAACCCTCGCCCGGCCACCGGCGACGGCGCACGATCTCACCTGTCGCGTGGGAGGTTGCCATGTCTGGAATCAACAGCGCCATCACCACGTCGCGAGCCCGCCTGCATCTGGTGACGGCCGTAGCCGCCAGGAAGGACGCGGGCAGCAGCCCGACCGGAATTGTCGGGCGGAGTCTGGCGCGACAACTGCTCGACGGGGGCGATCGGGTTCGCGTCCTCGCCGAACGTGGACAGCTCAGCGGCTGGCCCGCCGGTGCCGAGGTTGTCGAGGGGTCGATCACGCGGCCGCTGGAGCGCGCCGAGGTCTTCGCCGGCGTCGACAATGTCTTCCTGGCCGGCGCAGTGCCGGCGACAGTGCAGGACGCGTTGCGGGTCGTCCAGCGTGCGGGTGCGGGCCGCGTCGTCGTGCTGTCCTCGCACGGACCGGAGTACGAGCAGGACTACCCACCGGAGACATGGTTCTGGCTGGCTGTCGAGCGCGCCGTCGAACGCTCGGGCCTGGAGTGGACGCACCTTCGCCCGTCGGCGGTGATGGGGGCGGTGATCGAGGGCACCTATCCTGCCACCGGGTCGGACTGGCCGGACACGGTCAGGGAGGGGCGCGTCGTGCGGGAAGCCTTCCTCAACGACGGCCACTACCCCTTCATCCACGAGGATGACCTCGCCGCCGTCGCGGCCGCGGCCATGCGAACCGACGGCTACGTCGGCACCGTGCTCGAGGCAGTGGGGCTGCCGATCAGCACCCGGTCACGCGTGGCCGGCATCGCCAAGGCGATCGGCTGCGACATCGACGGCATCGAACTGACTCCCGACGACAGCCGCGCGTCCTGGCGGCGTCGCGGCTGGCCCGACAGCGGCATCGATGTGACGCTCTACGCCCTGCGGGAGTACGGCGTGCGGCTCGCCGAACTCACCCGGTGGACCCTCGATCAACGGCCCGCCGTCCACGAGATCATCGGCCGTCCACCGCGCCGCTTCGACGACTGGGCGGTCGAGCACGCCCACCTGTTCGGACCGGCCCGCTGAGCGCGCATCGGTCATCTAGACCGTGCCGGACAGGTAGGCCCGCCGTCGCTGTGGTTCGAACTTCTCGATCGCGTACCGCAGCATGACCCGTGGCATGGCCCGATGGTGCCGGGCCAGGAACTCCTCCTCCGCCGTCCGGTCCCGGTTGCCCACCTCGCGCAGCATCCAGCCCACCGCCTTGTGGACGAGGTCGTGCGGGTCGCGCAGGAGCCGTTCGGCGAGCCGGAAGGTCCAGTGGAAGTCACCGACCTTGATGAAGGCGAACGTCGCCATGACGGCGATGCGTCGGTCCCACACCAGGCTCGATCCGGCCAACCGGTCCAGGACGCTCCGGTCCTTGTCGATCAGCCAGGGGCCGACGATGTAGGGCGCGGAGGAGTCCACCAGATCCCAGTTGTCGATGCGGCCGGTGTTGGCCAGGACCAGGCGGAAGACGTCGCCCCGCTCGCGCTCGTCCCCCTTGTCGAACTTGCGGACCAGGATGAGGAGCGACGTCAGCCGCTCTTCGTGCACATCACTCGTCAGCAGCGTCGCCGTGTCGGCCAGGGACAGGTCACGCCAGTACCGGCCGGCCACCCTGCGCTGGTCCGGCACGGGTACGCCGATGGCCCGGTCGCCCTCGCCGTACCCGCCCGGAAACATCTGCAGGTACCGGCTCACGCCCTCCGCCCGGCGGGGGTCGGCGAGACCGGCGAGTTCGCGACGGACATCCGCGGTCGTGGCCATGACGGTTCAACTTACCGCGACCGTGGGCGTCCGGCCTGCGCGTGGCTCCGGCGCTTGCTGTTCGATTCGTCGCCTGGGAGCATGCGGCGAATGACCGGGGGGGAGCACTGTGCCGACGCTGCGCTCCTGGGGCCGCGAGGGCCCGCTGTTCGTCTGGCGTACCCATGACGGCCGCACCTACTACGCGGCGCTGGATGGCGGGCCCACCGCAACACCCGAACACTCCTCCTTCGCGGACAGTTCCGAGCCACTCGGCCAGCAGACCGAGTCGATCCGGGCGCAGGTGAGGGCGTCCGTGCTCGACTCCGGCCGGCCACTCGTCGCCGACGTGCAGCTCGGCTCCCGGTATGTGGCGGCGGTCGTCGGCCTGGTCTGTCTGGCCGTCCTCATCGCCGGGCCGGCACCGGTCGTGGGTACGCGATGGTACTGGTTCTGGATCGGTACGGGAGTTCCGTTCGGACTGGGCGTGCCGACCTGGCTGATCATCGAGCGCCCGGGGTCGCGGCGCGCCGGGGCTTCGCCAGAGCCTGGCTACGGACAACCGGTACCGCGGCCTGACCGGGTTCCTCATCGGTATTGCCGCCTCCATCGCCCTCGGCTTCCTCGGTGTTCTTCTCGGATCGGCCTTCGACACCTGGCTGATCCCTGAGCCGCCCGGCTGAATCGAGACCGCTCTGCCGGCAGCCCCGGTCCACCCGGGGTCGCCGCCCGAGCTGGCGTGGCATCGTCAGGAGACGGCGGCCTTCACCAGCTCGGCGATCTTCTTCTCCACCTCCGGGCTCCACGCCTTGAGGGCGTACGACGCCGGCCACATGTCCCCGTCGTCGAGGTTGGCCGTGTCCTGGAAGCCCAGCGTCGAGTACCGGTAGTTGAACTTGCCCGCGTCCTGGAAGAAGACGACGATCTTGCCTTCCTCGTTCGCGTAGGCGGGCATCCCGTACCAGGTCTTCGCCGTCAGCTCCGGAGCGGTGGCGGTGATGGTCACGTGTACGCGCTCGGCGAGCTCGCGATCCTCGGGCGCCATCTGCGCGATCCGGTCGAGGACCGCCTGAAGTCCGTCGGCCTTCTTGGCGCCCTTCCTGCCCTCGGCGCGCAGTTCGGCGGCGCGCTCCTTCATCGCGGCACGCTCTTCGGCGCTGAAGCCGTCGGACTCGGTCTTGGCACTCTTCGCGGTCATTTCTGGCTGCCTTTCCGCCGTTCGAGGCCCGGCGTGCTGCCCGGCCGTCTGAGGGAAGGCTAGGCCTGCCGTAACCACGGGTGCTTCTCGATTCCTGATCGAATGGACGCGCGCCGGTACGGTCACCCAAAGGTGCCTGGGTCTCGGAAAAGTGCCTTCTTCCCAGGCCAGCGGCAGTCTCCTACGGTTATTAAGTAACCTTTGGAGAGCGTAGGAGGAGGACTTCGTCATGGCTGTGACACTGGTGAACCCGAGCGGGCTGCCGGAGATCGACGTGTACCGGCAGGTGTCGGTGGCGACCGGGTCGAAGATCGTCCACGTCGCCGGGCAGGTTGCCTGGGGCGCGGACGGGAAGACGGTCGGCGAGGGGGATCTCGCCGCGCAGGTCGAGCAGTGCTACCTCAACGTCGCGACGGCGCTCGCCGGGGTCGGGGCGTCGTTCGACGACGTGGTGAAGCTGACCGTCCACGTCGTCGACTGGAAGCCGGAGAGGATGCCCGTACTGCTGGACGGGATCGCCCGGGCGGCGGCGACGCTGGGGGTGACGCCGGCCGCGCCGGCGTCGCTGTTCGGCATCGTGGCGCTGGACATGCCCGAGCACCTGGTGGAGGTCGAGGCGACCGCCGTCCTCGACTAGGGCCCGCCCTGGGCAGCTCCGAAGCGGCTGCGGGACGCCTCGATGTGGCCCAGGTAGCGCTGGGTCCAGCCGCACATGCCGTCCACGACCCCGCGCAGGGCCTCGCCGGCCTCGGTGAGGTTGTACTCGACGCGGGGCGGGACGGTGGGGTGCACGGTCCGCTCGACCAGGCCGTTGCGCTCCAGCATGCGCAGGTTCTGGGTGAGCATCTTGTGGCTGATCCCGCCGACCTCGTCGCGCAGCTCGCTGAAGCGCATGGTGCGCTGCCCGAGGAACTCGATGATCAGGAACGCCCACTTGTTCGCGACGTCCGAGAAGATCTCGCGCGCCAGCGAGTCGGCCCGGGCCAGGTCGGCCTCCGGCGGCAACTCGCTGATCTCCTTCCTGGTTCCCACCTGCTCACTCTCCAACAGTTCCCCGGTTACCGCAAGAGACCACGGGCAGGGGGATGCCGGAAGGGCTACCGGGCGCGGGCCCAGGCGATGAAACGCTCGGTCAGGTCGGCCGGTGGAGTGCTGTCCAATTCGGCGAGTTGTTCGGCGGCCTCGGTCTGGAGCATCGCCAGGTAGACCAGCAGGGCCGTCCGGTCGTCGCGGTACTCCCCGAGCAGGCGGAGCTTCGCGGGCGAGCACGGCCACGCGATCCCGCACGCCCGGCAGCGCCACGTGGGCCGGGACGGGACGTGTTCGGCTCGGCGTCGGGTCACCGGACCCTCACCGGCTCCACCTCCGTCACGGCGTCGACCCGGACCGCCGCGTACCGCTCGCGGGGAGCGACCGACCGGTCCGGGCGGACCTCGCGGCCCTTCAACTGGACCCAGACCGCGCCGTCGACGACCGCGCTGCTGATCACATCGGTGATGGACAGGGTCAGGGTTCCGGTGCCGAACGTGTAGGCGTCCTCGGGAACCCGGACCGTGCGGCCGACGGCGATCGTCACCAGCGGCCCCCGTTCGCCCGGTACTCCTGCGCCCGGGTCAAGCTCCCGGCGCGGCCCGGCTGGACGGTCGGGATCGGCCGGGTGGGTGCGAACAGGGCGGCCGGCAGGTTCGCGCCCCGGATTCGCCGGGGAAGCGACGGCACGGTGGGCTTGCAGCGCCAGAAGCGGAGACGCACGGCGGAACCTCCTTCACGGGTTGGAAGGGGGCCGCCCCGGTCGCTTGCCTAAAGGGGGCGGCCCCAACAGCGCCACCGGCGAGTTCGGGTCCTCTACCGGCTCGCGCCGCATCTCCTTTCACCCTGGACGGTGACCCCCTACGCTCGGAACAGTCATCACTCGACCACGGAACGGAGCGGCCGAATCCGGACCGGCGCGGAGCGATGTGGAGAGTCGTGGAAGGGTATGGAAGCCGTGGGAATTTCGCCGTCTGAGTACCTGCTCCGTGAGCTGAGGCGACGCCGCACGGCCGCCGGGCTGACTCAAGCCCAACTCGGCGAGCTGGTCTTCTGCTCGGACTCTCAGGTCAGCGCGATCGAGACCGGGACCAAACCGCCGACGCTGCCCTACTTGACCGCTGTCGACCAGGCGCTGAACACCGGCGGGCACTTCGCGACGCTCTGGGATGAGCTGGTCAAGGGTGAGGCCGCACCGGTCTGGCTGCGCGAGTGGATACAAATCGAGCGGGAAGCGACGGCGCTGCGCTGGTACGAACACGCCTTCGTGCCAGGGCTCCTACAGACCGAGGGATACGCTCGCGCGACATTCCGGGCAGCGCGCGTACCGGCCTCAGGGCTCGACCAGCGCGTCGCGGCGCGGATGGAGCGGCAAGCGGTCCTCGCCCGCGACCCGAGTCCGCAGCTCTTCGTCGTGATGGATGAGATGGTCGTCCGGCGGGCGTGCGGCGGCCGTGACGTGATGGCCGAGCAACTCGAACACCTGCTTACGTGCGCTGAACAGCCCCATATTCAGTTGCACATCGTGCCGTTGTCCGCTGGCATCTACTCAGGACTTGCCGGGGCGTTCATCCTGGCTGACCTGCCCGACGGCTCGCGCGCCGGGTGCGTGGACCACCAACTAAAATCGCAGACCGAAGGGACAGCCAGACCCGGTTACTCGTCTGGGTTTGTCGTGGGACGCGGTTCGGGGCGAAGCTCTCCCGCTCGGGCAGTCACTCGACATCCTCAAGGAAGCGGCAAAGACATGGACAAGCTGACAGGCGCTCACTGGCGGAAGTCCTCCTGCTCGTCCACCAACGGCGGCACCTGTGTCGAGGTCGCCGACAACCTTTCCGGTGTGGTGGGCGTCCGGGACTCCAAGGACCCGACCGGTCCGGCGCTGACCTTCTCCCCCGCTGCCTGGCGGGCCTTCGTCACGCAGGTCGCCGAGCGCGGCTGACCAACCGCAGACACACACAAGCCGCCCGCTCCCGGTACCGGGGGCGGGCGCTTCGCTTCGCTGTCGCACGCGCCGAGCTGTCCAGCTGCCCATCCATGCGACCGGGTCCGGTCGGCCGGGTCCGGCCCGTCCACGACCGGCCGATCTCGGGGCGATCGCCCTGCCCCAGCTACGCGGGCAGCTCGACAGCCGTCGAAACAGTGACGGGAGTCGGCCGTGGTGCGTCCGGCGTGCGGCCGCACAAGGGTGACGCGGACGCCGACAACGGCCAGTGACATCCGGTGCTGCAAAAGGGACACGCGCCGGCGGGCCGACAGCACAAGATCCGCGCAACTTCGGGGAAAATGCCGTCTCGGGCGTAACCGAGGCAGCATCTTCGGTGAAGTTGCGCGGATCTTGCAGCGGAGGCTGCAGCGGTGAGCCCTTCTCGGCCCGCCGGCAGCCGGAACGGCGACGGGCGCCGGACCCCAAGGGGTCCGGCGCCCGTCGTGCGAGCGGGTCGGTCAGGCGGAGTAGCCGCGGGTCGCGGCCCAGTTCGCCAGGGCGATCGTGGTCATCCAGTACGACCCGGTCGCGGGGTTGGCCGAGTCGGCGATCCGCACCAGGCGGCCCTCGTCGTCGTACCCGGTCACGGCGATGTAGTGGCCGCCCGGGAACGAGTGCCAGCCGCCGTTGGTGTCGGTGGCGGAGCCGGCGATGTTCACGACGACGCCCCGCCCGTCGGTGATGGCGTCGACGACGTCGGCCTGGAGCCGGTCCATCTGCGCCGGGGTGGCGGCACGGCCCGGGATCATCCGGGTCCGGTACGGGTCACCCTTCACCATGGCGTTGAGCACCCGGGTGGTGTCCTCGGCCGAGTCGGTGCCGAACTGGTCGGTGCCCAGCGGACCGGCGAGGTGGTCCTGCGACCGCTCGATGCCGGTGGCGCTGAGGGCGTTCCGGACCGCGGCCGGGCCGCAGTAGTAGAAGTTGATCTGAGCCTGGTAGTCGAACTTCAGAAGCTTGGACTTCGAGGGCTTGGGCTTCTTGGTGAGGTCCGGGTCGGGTGCGGCCTTCGCGGCCGGTGAGCTGGACGGGGCTCCGCTCGACGGGGCGGCGCTGGACGGGGCGGCGCTCGACGGGGGGACGGCCACGGAACGGGCCTCGCCGCGCGAGGCGGCGGTGTTGCCACGCAGCTCTGCCACGGCGGCCGGGGTCTGCGCCGACGCGGGTGCGTCGCCGGGGCCGGCGACCAGGGCACCGGTGCCGGTCGCCAGCACGAGGACGGCGGCGGACGCGGCGGCCACCTGGTACGGACGCTCGGTGGCGAGACGACGGAGTTGACGCTTGAGGTGCTGCTTCACGGTTTCCTCCACGGACTGTCGGGGCTGGCGGCGCACCGGGCCGGCCGCGGGCAGCGGCGGGCCGGCCGTCCGGACCGGGTCCGGCGGCAGGTGGCCACGAGGGGACGAGCCCGGCGGGACCGGGCAGGGCGGTGGGTCAGCGCCCGGCGGCGAGCCGGACGGGCGCGGGCACCGCGATGCCGTGGAGGCGGCGATGGAACCGACGGTTGGGTTCGAACTGCACGAGGATGGGACTCCTTCCGATGCCGCCTACCGGGTTAGCTGACGGATTCGGGCGGGAAGTACGCCCTACCGCGACAATCGCGGATTCACCCCAGGTGCAGATTGGGTCCCCGGTTCGCCATGCGGCGATTGAGCGGGTCGGCGCGGCGTCGCCTCTTGCGATCGGTTACCGCACCGGACGCGCCGACACTACTGGCCGGTCAACCGGCCTGCCAACCCGCTCTGAGCTGCGTAAACCTCGATCATGGCAGCAATTTTGCGGGCAGTTTCGCACTGACGCGGCTCAATGGGACGGGAGGTGCTAACGACGCGGCCGGGCGGCAACGGGACAAGCGGCGGACATTACCCCGGCAGCGGCGGAGACAATCGACCGGACTGCGAATGTTGACCGGTTCGACGTCGGTGTGACCGGGCTCACGGAATTAAGTCAGCCGACCCGTGCGGGGCGCCAGCGTGCGGCGGCGACCGGCCGTCCGGTCCACGCCGTCCGAGGCTTCGTCCGCAGTGCCGGACGCAGGCTCTCCGCCGCCGCGTACGCCTCGGCGGCGAGCGCACGGGCCGCCTCGGCGGCCACCTCCGCGTCGCGCCAGGCGGCCCGCTCGGCGGCGGCCGCCGCCCGGTAGGCGGCCAGCTTGCCGTCGCGTACGGCCCGCGTCAAGACGATCTCCTGGTCGACCGGGTGCAGCCGGGCGTCCCAGCCGTCCCGGTGCCCGAACACGTCGCCGAGCTGCCGGGCGGACAGGTCACCCCGCCAGTGGGCGGCCACCGCGGCCCGGTGCAACCACCGCTCCCGCGCCGCGTACTCGGCCGGCGTACGCGACGTGCGCGGGGTGGGCAGCGCGGCGGCGGCGGTGAGCCGGCGGGCGGCGTTCTCGGCCTCGTCGTACGCCCGCCAGGCACGGTCGGCCTCCTCCTGCGCCGTGCGCCAGGCGTCCCGCCGGCGACGCGCGGTCTGGGCCGCGCCGGCAGCCGCCACCGCCACCTCCTCGGCGTACCGGCGCAGGTCGACCGTCTCGTCGACGGGCGGCGGCTCGGCCGGCTGGTCCCGCTCGGGCCGCGCGGCGACGACGGTGAGCGCGGTCAGGGCGAGGACGAGCAACGCGGACCAGATGGCGGTCGCCCGGGGCACGTCGATGAGGAACTCGTGGAGGACGGTGTTCATGTCGGCAACCTCACGGGGAACGGATCGCGACGGGACAACACACGCCGGCCCGCCCCGAACTGGGCGCGGACCACCGGCGGCGGCAGGTGCAGAGACACGGCGACGGACGGGGCCGCTCAGGCGGGCGCCACCAGCGTCACGCGGCGGGCCGCGGCCCGGGAGTCGATCAGTTGCGCGGCGGAGCCCGCGAGCCGGAACCGGCGGGGAACCGGCCGGCCAGGGAGCCGCACTCGCCGGTGGCCGCCGATGTCACCCGCTCGACGTCGCCGGGCACGGCTGCGGCAGGCGGCGCGGCGTCCGCCCCCGACCAGGCCGGCGCGGCTTGCGGCGCGGTCCCGGCCGCCGGTGCGTCGAGCGCCACCGGCGCGGTGCCGGTCGTCGCCCCCGGGGCGGGCAACGCGACGCAGTCACCGGCCGCCGACGCCACCGCCACCTCGGCCGTCCCGACCGGGTGGGCGGGAGCGGCGACGCCGACGCTGAGGCCGGCGGTCAGCGCGAGACCGGCGAGCAGCCGGGAAGCCCAGCGCGCGACCCACCACAACGGACAGGTGAGCGCGACCGGAAGCACGATGCCACGCTACCGTCGCGGTCGGCCGACCGCACCCGTCACCAGCGTGTCGCGTCGCCGGGACGCGCCGGACCGGCCAGCGTGGACAGGGTCAGCGGCGGTCGCCCGCGTACTCCCTCGGGTGGTCCGCTTCGGCGACCCGCGGTGACGGCACGGCGCCCGGGCCCGCCGGCCCGGCCGCCGCGTGCGCCCGGCCGCCGGCGTCCGGCGCGGCCGGGCGTGGCCGGCGGGGTGGGCCGAGCCGCCGCATCATCGGCGTCTCCACGTAGCGGTGCAGCAGCGCCGCGAGCACCAGGTTGACCAGCAGGAAGCCCACCACCGCGGCCGGCCCCCGCCAGCCGGGAACCCCGACGCCGTGATGGCCGGTGAGCCGGAGCACGCTCACCATGACCAGGACGTGCACCAGGTAGAAGGCGAACGAGACCTCCCCGAGCCAGACCATCGGGCGGCTGGCCCACAGGGTCCGCCGGCCCCGGACGTCCGCGTCGGCGGCGGCCGTGATGACCAGGACGTACGCGATCGACAGCAGCGCCGCCCACAGCTCGGCCCGGATCCACGCGCTCGCCACCACCCAGGTCACCACGAAGACCACGCTGGCCACACCCAGGCGTGGGCCGCGCCACCGGCCCCGGCGCAGCAGTTCCGCAGCGGCCACGCCGAGCCAGAACTCCAGCGAGCGCACCACCGGGAAGACCTGCGTGAACCACCAGCGGCTCTCCTCCGGTACGAGGGCCTGGGCCGGCCAGAGCGCGAGGATGAGCAGCGGCACGGCGACGACCACGGCCCACAGGGCGCCCGCCGGCATGCGGTGGATGAGCGGCAGGGCGAACGGCAGACAGGCGTAGAAGAACAGCTCGCAGGAGAGCGACCAGCTGACCGTGTTGACGCTGTAGAAGATGCCGGGGGTCGGGTCCCACGCCTGCACCAGCAGCAGGTTCTCCAGCGCGGCGCGGGGGTGGACCGGGTCGGCGAACGCGTACGCGACCAGCAGCGCCGCCACGAACATGACGACGTGGTTCGGGTAGATCTTCGCGACGCGGCGGCGCAGGAAGGTGCGCTTCGCCTCACCGGGGCGGGCCGACCACACCAGCACGAATCCACTGAGGATGAAGAAGAACTGGACGCCCGACAGGCCGAGGGAGAAGAACCGGTCGACGGCCCCCTTGTAGGCCGGCTCGGCGACGATGCCCATCGTCGCGGCGTGGAAGGCGAAGACCAGCAGCGCGGCGATCCACCGCAGCCCGGTGAGCGACGGCAGCCGGCCGCCCGGACCCGGTGCGGCGGGGCTCGCCGCGCGTACCGGCCGGTCGGTGGGGGTCACCTGCACAGGCTTCTCCTTCTCGGGTCGTGGGCGGCCCGACGGCCGGCCCGCACCGCTCCGCGACCTTACCCGCCGGTCCGGTGACCGGCGTGCCGCACCGAGAGCCAGTCGTACGTCTGTTCGATGATGCGGTAAGCTCGGGGCCGTGCCGGACGTCGCCTACCAGCCGTCGATGCTGGATCTCGCCGAGGCCGGCCCGACGCTCCGGCCGCTCGCCGGCCAGGTCACGCGGCACCGGCTCACCCGGGGTGCCTGGGTCGACCACCTGCCCGGCTGGGTGCGCGGCTCCGACCAGGTGCTCGACAATCTCCTGCACGAGGTGCCCTGGCGCGCCGAACGCCGCACGATGTACGACGCGGAGGTCGACGTGCCGCGCCTGCTCTGCTGGTACGCGGCCGGCCGCCCGCTGCCCCACCCGGTGCTCACCGCCGCCCGGGCGGCGCTGACCCGGCACTACGCGCCCGAGTTGGGCGAGCCGTTCGTCACCGCCGGCATGTGCCTCTACCGGGACGGACGCGACAGCGTCGCCTGGCACGGCGACACCATCGGCCGGGGCGCCCACACCGACACGATGGTCGCCATCGTCTCCTTCGGCTCGCCCCGGGCGCTTCTGCTGCGTCCCCGTGGCGGCGGCGCGAGCCTGCGGTTCCCGCTCGGCCACGGCGACCTGGTCGTGATGGGCGGCTCGTGCCAGCGCACCTGGGAGCACGCCGTCCCGAAGACGGCGCGCCCGGTCGGCCCCCGGGTCAGCGTCCAGTTCCGCCCGACCAACGTCGCCTGACACGAGGTGCGCCGATCGGCGGCGGGTGCGCCGCGCCGGCGTGCTAGAAACGACGTCCAGGGTCCGATCAACCCCTTCTGACGACGACGCGAAGGGGTACCCCCATGACCCAGTCCCCCACCGAGGCGCGCTCGCGCTGGTCGCCGTGGTCCGTGCACGGTGACGGCCGGTCGGTGCGGCCCGGCGACGTGGTGCACCCCGGCGAGCGGCTGTCCTGGCCGCGGACGGCCGGGGTCGGCGTGCAGCACGTGGTGGCCATGTTCGGCGCCACCTTCACCGTGCCGCTGATCACCGGTTTCCCGCCCGCCACCACGCTGTTCTTCTCCGGGCTGGGCACGCTGCTGTTCCTGCTGATCACCGGCAACCGGCTGCCGTCGTACCTCGGCTCGTCGTTCGCCTTCATCGCGCCGGTGCTGGCGGCGAAGGCCGGTGGGGACATCGGCCCGGCGCTCGGCGGCATCGTGGTCGCCGGCGCGGCGCTGGCCCTGGTCGGCGTGGTCGTCCACGTCGCCGGCGCCCGGTGGATCGACGCGCTGATGCCCCCGGTGGTGACCGGCGCGATCGTGGCGCTGATCGGGTTGAACCTCGCGCCGGTCGCCTGGGACGGCGGCGGCAGCGGCACCGGCGTCAAAGCCCAACCGCTGATCGGCGTGGTGACGCTGGTGGCGATCCTCCTCGCCACGGTCGCCTTCCGGGGCTTCCTCGCCCGGCTGTCCATCCTGCTCGGCGTCGCCGTCGGCTGGGCGCTGGCCGCCGCGCTCGGGCACCTCGACCCGAAGGCCGTCGACGGGCTGCGGGACGCGGCGTGGATCGGCCTGCCGGAGTTCCACGCCCCGAGCTTCAGCCTGCGGGCCGTCGTGCTGGTGATCCCGGTGATCCTCGTGCTGATCGCGGAGAACGCCGGGCACGTCAAGGCGGTCGCGGCGATGACCGGCCGCAACCTCGACCGGGACATGGGCCGGGCGTTTTTCGGTGACGGCCTGGCGACCGTGCTCGCCGGTTCCGGCGGCGGCTCCGGCACCACCACGTACGCGGAGAACATCGGCGTGATGGCGGCGACCCGGGTCTACTCGACGGCCGCGTACTGGGTCGCCGGCGTGGCGGCGGTGCTGCTGGGGCTGAGCCCGAAGTTCGGCGCGCTGATCCTGACCGTGCCCGCGGGCGTGCTGGGCGGCGCCACCACCGCCCTGTACGGGCTGATCGCCATCCTGGGCGCGCGGATCTGGATCGAGAACCGCGTCGACTTCCACGATCCGGTCAACCTGATGACCGCCGCCGTCGCGGTGATCGTCGGCGCCGCAAACTACACCCTCACCGCGGGCGACCTGTCCTTCAACGGCATCGCCCTGGGCACCGGCGCCGCCCTGCTCATCTACCACGGCATGCGCCTGGTCGCCCGCCTCCGCGGCACCACCCCACAAACCCGGGTAGCCCCCGAACCCGAACTCTGACCGCCCGTCGGCGCCCGACCCCCCTTCGATCATGAAGTTAGCGGGGAGAAATGCCCGGATCCAGCCCGCTAACCTCATGATCGACGAGGACGGTCCGGCCGGACCAGCGCGGACGGCGGGGGCCGGCGCCTGGCGCCGGCCCCGCCGTCCGTACGCGGTCAGTCGCGGTCGACCTGGTGGCCGACCACGGTGGGGCCGAGCATCACGGCGAAGCCGCTGCCGTCGCGGCGCGGGTCGGCCGCCGGCAGGTCCACCGGCTCGCCGTTCGCCGTCGATCCCACCGGCCGCGGACCCACCCAGGCGACGACCACGTCGGTCTCACCCTTGAGGAAGCGTTGGGCGCGCACCCCGCCGGTCGCCCTTCCCTTCGCGGGGTACGCCGCGAACGGCGTCACCTTCACCGTGGCGCCGGTCGAGGTGACCACCATCGGCTCGCCGTGGGTCGGGTCGTCGGTGCGCACCGCGCCGAAGAACACCACCCGCGCCCCGGCGGGCAGGGTGACGCCGGCCATGCCGCCACCCTTGATCCCCTGTGGACGGACCAGCCCGGCCGGGAACCGCAGCAGCGACGCCTCCGACGTGACGAAGGCGAGCGCCTCGGCACCGTCGGTCAGCCAGGTCGCCCCGACCACCTCGTCACCGTCCCGCAGGCTGATCACCTCGAACTCGTCGGAACGCACCGGCCACTCCGGCGCGCAGACCTTCACCACACCCTGCCGGGTGCCCAGCGCCAGCCCCGGCGCCCCGTCGGCGGTCGACCCGAGCGGCGCGAGGCCCACCACCGTCTCCCCCGGCTCCAACGGCACCAGCTCGGCGGCGGACATGCCGCCGCGCAGCGAGACCGTGCCGGACTGCTCGGGCAGCACCGGCAGCGGCAGCACGTCCACCTTGAAGGCCCGGCCGGCGCTGGTGACCAGGAGGACCCGGCCGCGGGCCGTGGAGTGGACGACGGCGCGTACCGCGTCGTGCTTCACCCGGCCGTGCCGCCGGCGCCCCTCGGCCGCCTCCTCCGACTCGGCCGCGGTGCGGGCGACCAGGCCGGTCGCCGACAGGATCACCTGGCAGGGGTCGTCGGCGACCTCCAGCGGGCCGGCCGGCACGGACGCCGCCAGCACCTCCTTCAGGTCACCGTCGACCAGCGTGGTGCGGCGCGGCGCGGCGAACTGCTTCCCGACCGCGGCCAACTCGTCGGAGACGACCTTCCGGAGCACCTTCGGGTCGTCCAGGATGCGGGCCAGCTCGGCGATCTCGCCGCGCAGCTTCTCCTGCTCGGCCTCCAGCTCCAGCCGGTCGTACTTCGTGAGCCGGCGCAGCGGCGTGTCGAGGATGTACGTGGCCTGGATCTCGGACAGCTTGAACCTCCGCATCAGGCCGTCCTTCGCGGCCTGCGCGTCCTCGCTGGCCCGGATCAGCTTGACCACCCGGTCGATGTCGAGCAGCGCGATCAGCAGGCCGTCGACCAGGTGCAGCCGTTCCTCACGCTTGCGCTTGCGGTACGCGCTGCGCCGCGTCACCACCTCGTACCGGTGGGACAGGAAGACCTCCAGCAGCGCCTTCAGACCCAGCGTCTGCGGCTGCCCGTCCACCAGGACCAGGTTGTTGACGCCGAACGACTGCTCCAGCGGGGTCAGCCGGTACAGGTCGGCGAGCAGTGCCTGCGGGTTCACCCCGACCTTGCACTCGATGACCAGGCGGGTGCCGTTCTCCCGGTCGGTGAGGTCCTTGACGTCGGCGATGCCGGTGAGCCGCTTGGTCTTCGTCACCTCGTTGGTGATGGCGGCGATGACCTTCTCCGCGCCGACGCCGTACGGCAACTCGACCACGGTGATCGCCTGCCGGCCGCGGCTGCCCTCCACCGGGCCGATCTCCACCTTGCCGCGCATCCGCACCACACCGCGACCGCTCTCGTACGCGCGGCGCACCTCGTCGAGGCCCAGCAGCAGCCCGCCGGTGGGCAGGTCGGGGCCCGGGACGAACTCCATGAGCTTGTCCAGCGTGGCGTCCGGGTGGTTGATCAGCCAGCGGGCGGCCGAGACGACCTCGCCGAGGTTGTGCGGGATCATGTTGGTCGCCATCCCCACGGCGATCCCGGACGCGCCGTTGACCAGCAGGTTCGGGAAGGCGGCCGGCAGCACGGTGGGCTGGGTCAGCGAGCCGTCGTAGTTGGGCTCCAGGTCGACCGTGTCCTCGCCGAGCTCGCCGACGAGGTGCATCGCCTCGCGGGACATCCGGGCCTCGGTGTAACGAGCCGCGGCCGGTCCATCGTCTGGGCTTCCAAAATTTCCATGCCCGTCGATGAGTGGCACATTGAGCGAAAAATCTTGGGCGAGCCGGACCATCGCGTCATAGATCGCGGTGTCGCCGTGCGGATGGTACTTACCCATGCAGTTGTGGACGACGTAGCCCTCGGCAACGAAGGCGTGCTCATCTGAGCTGACCTGAATGTCGTAAGTGGTGGCGGCAGCGACCGCCTCGACCGAGACGACTCGAAGAAACGAACGACCCGACAGAGCCTCAAGCCGGCCGGCAAGAGGCGAGCCGACACGGCGGAGTTTGCGAACCCAGCCATCCCGCTCCGCGCGCCAAAGGGGGAATGACCGCTCCGACAGCGACACGCCGTTGCGGTCCTTACCGTAACGGACCTTGCCCCCGTCACCCGACAGCGGCACTCGGAAAGCGTTGCCGTCCTCATCCCGGAACCATCCGCCGCCCCGGTGAGCGGCCGTGAATTCGCCGATCACGGGTCGGCATGGCAGCCGATCGTTGCCCTGCTTGCCGCCGTACTGGTAGGCCAACTCCATTACCCGGCGAAGGCCGTCGTTCTTATGACCGACCCGCACCCACGGCAGAAGCATCTCGGCGAGGACAGCAGCATCGCGCCCGCTTACCGACAGACCGAGAAGCGGTTCATACCCGGTTCTCCTACTGGTCCAGTGATGCCCGTGTACACCCAGATCGGCGAGCATGGAGTAGATCTGCCGCACCAGCATGTCGCTGGTGCTGACGAAGACGATCTCGCGGAAACGCTTACGAACGTAGCCGTCACCGTCGAAGAAGCCAGCGAGGAACGGCGCCCACGCGGAACGGCTCTCGATGACGTCGTTCGGCACATGCTTGGCGTGGCTGAGCGGCTGACCCGCCGCTAGCAGGCCCTCGTGCCGAGCGAACGTGAGGATGTGTTGAGCCCGGTGACGGGGATTGGCCGGCTCACGCTTGCCACGGGTGGCGTTCAGCCCGTTCGCGATCGCCCAACCATGCGCGACGTCGAGCGGCTCAACATCGCACATGTGCAGCCGTACGCGGCCGTCAACCTCACGAGACCGATCGACGGCGAAGCCCTCTGCCACGACCAGTCCGCGGACGTAGTCATAGACGTCACCGCCCGGCGCTAGAGCCGTCCCGCGACGGCTGCCGTAGGCCAGGGTGAGGTGGCCGGTAAGTTCCCGCGCCTCAACCCAGCGGAGCGAGAGGTCCTCGTCGATTACACGGAACCGCTGCCCTGGGGTCACAGTCATAGTGTGGCCGTTGCTCCAGGTGACCCGGACCAACTCCGAATTCGGGTTCTGATAAACAGCAGTCACGGGGACGGCGGTCCCGTCGCCGTCCAACACGAAGTCGCCAATTTCAACATCCTCGATCGGCCTCAGACCATCGGGCGTCGAGACCAGCGTTCCTGCAACAAAGCAGTCGCCGACGATCCGGGCCGACTTGACGTGGCCTCGGTCGGGGCGGTGGCCCTGCTCGTACATTGACCAGAGGATGCGCCGGTGCACCGGCTTCAGCCCGTCCCGGGCGTCCGGCAGGGCCCGGGAGTGGATGACCGAGAACGCGTACTCCAGGTAGGAGTCGGAGACCTCGGTGACCAGCGGGTTGTCGAAGACCCGCGCGCCGGCCTGGTCGAACGCGGAGAGGTCGACCTTCGTTTCCTTGCGGCGTGCCATGACTCAGCTTTCCCCTCGGACTGTCCCGCTGATCGTGCCTGCGGTCGCGGCGTTCCCGCTCATGCGTCGATCGCCTCCCGGTCGACCCGGTCCGCCGAGTCGATCAGCCAGTTGCGGCGGGGCTCGACCTTCTCACCCATCAGCAGCTCCAGGATCTGCTCGGCCGCCTCGACGTCCTCCAGGGTGATCCGGCGGACCGCCCGGGTGGCCGGGTTCATCGTGGTCTCCCACAGCTCGTCGGCGTCCATCTCACCGAGACCCTTGAACCGCGGGATCGGGGTGACGACCTGCTTGCCGGCCTTCTCCAGCCGGCGGACCGTCGACTCCATCTCCGCCTGGGTGTACGTGTAGATGGTCTGCGGGTTGCGCCCCTTGGTGGTGATCTTGTGCAGGGGCGGCATCGCCGCGTACAGCCGACCGGCCTCGATCAGCGGTCGCATGTACCGGGCGAAGAGCGTGATCAGCAGCGTACGGATGTGTGCGCCGTCCACGTCCGCGTCGGCCATGATCAGGACCCGGCCGTACCGCAACGCCGACAGGTCGAACGTCCGCCCTGAGCCGGCGCCCAGCACCTGCACGATCGCCGCGCACTCGGCATTGTCCAGAACCTGCTGGAGGTTCGCCTTCTGCACGTTGAGGATCTTGCCGCGGATCGGCAGCAACGCCTGGTACTCCGACGAGCGGGCCATCCGGCTCGTGCCGAGGGCGCTGTCCCCCTCGACGATGAACAGCTCGCTGCGGTCCACACCGGTCGAACGGCAGTCGACCAGCTTCGCCGGCATCGACGCGCCCTCCAGGGCCGTCTTGCGGCGGGCCGCGTCCTTCTGCTGCTTCTGGGTGAGCCGGACGCGTGCCGCGTCGACGATCTTCTGCAGGACCGTGCGCGCCTCGGCCTTGGTCTTCCGGTCCTCCAGCCAGGCCTTGAGGTGCTGCTCCACGAGGCTCTGGAGCACCTTCGTGATGCCGGCCGTGGACAGCTCGTCCTTGGTCTGGGAGGTGAACTGCGGCTCCGGGATCCGCACGTGCACCACCGCGGTCATGCCCTCGAGGACGTCGTCCAGGGTGGGCGGCTCCTCCTTGGCCTTGAGCAGGCCACGGGCGTTGCGGACGGCGTCGACGAGGGCGCGCGCCAGCGCCCGCTCGAAGCCCTTCCGGTGGGTGCCGCCGTGCGCGTTGCGGATCGTGTTGGTGAAGCACTCCACGGTGCGCTCGTAGCCGGTGCCCCAGCGGAACGCCACCTCGACCTCGGCGCGGCGCTGCACGTTGGACTGCATGACGCCGTTGGCGTCGGCCGCGTTCTCCCGGTACGTCCCCTCACCCGTCACCAGCAGCGTGCCGGACACCGGCCGGTCACCGGACGGGGCGAGGAACTCCACCATGTCGGTCAGCCCGTTGGGGTAGTGGAACCGCTCCTCGACCGACTCCGCCCCGGTCTGGTCGCGCAGCAGGTAGCGGACGCCGGGCACCAGGAACGCCGTGTTGCGCAGCTTCATCCGCACGGCCTCGCCGTCCAGCGACGCGCCGGTCTCGAAGTAGCGCGGGTCGTGCCAGTAGCGGATCGACGTGCCGGTGCGCTGGCCGCGCTTCATCCCGCCGACCACCTGGAGCCCCGGGCCCGCCGTGAAGGGCGCGTCCGGCCCGTCGCCGTCGAAGACGCCGGGGACACCGTGCCGGAACGACATCGCGTGGACCTTGCCGCCGCGACGGACCGTCACGTCGAACCGGCGCGAGAGCGCGTTGACCGCCGAGGCGCCGACGCCGTGCAGGCCGCCCGACGTCTTGTAGCCCGAGCCGCCGAACTTCCCGCCCGCGTGCAGCCGGGTGAGCACCAGCTCGACACCCGAGATGCCGGACTTCGCGTGCACGTCGGTGGGGATGCCCCGACCGTCGTCGTCGACCTGGACCGAACCGTCTGCGTGCAGCGTGACCTCGATCGACGTCGCGTGACCGGCGACGCCCTCGTCGGTGGAGTTGTCGAGGATCTCGTTGACGAGGTGACCCACGCCACGGCTGTCGGTCGAGCCGATGTACATGCCGGGACGCTTGCGGACAGCGTCCAGCCCCTCGAGGTGCGTGAGGTCGTCGGCCCCGTACAGGGTCTCAGGCTCTGCGGTCAACTGGTCGTACTCCCAGGTCTCGGCGGTGTGGTGCCGCGGACGGCGGGCATCGGCCGGAAGCGGCGCGCCGCAGCGAGCCTAGCCGCCGGCCCCGACAACGCCCGGGAGCCCCGCTCGACCCGCCGCAACCGGCGCAACCGGCCCGGCCTCCGGGTGATTCCGGCCGTGACCCAGGCGACACTCCTTCCCAGTCGGTCCACGTCGCGAAACCCCGCGGGAGGAGCGCGGCGGACCCGCCTGGCCCGCTACGCTGACCGGCGGTCGCGCCCCGGCGGGGGTGCCGGATCCCGCGGGAGGCCACCGGTGACGCACGAGGGCGCGGCGGCCCGGCCGTCGTGGTCGGCTGCGGCTACGGCCGCGACGCGGACCTCGCCCCCCTCGGCTACCGCACAATCGGTTTCGACATCTCCCCCACCGCCGTCGAAACGGCCCGGCAGCGGCACCCCGGATCGCCGGTCGACTACCGCAGCGCCGACCTGCTCGACCCGCCCCCGGCCTGGCGGCACGGCTTCGACCTGGTGGTGGAGAGCATGACCGTGCAGGCGCTGCCACCCGAGATCCGGGCCGCCGCGATCCGCGCCGTCGGCGACCTGGTCGCCCCGGACGGGACGCTGCTCGTGATCGCCGCCGGCCGCGCCGAGGACGAGGATCCGCCGGCCGGACCGCCCTGGCCGTTCACCCGGGCCGAGGTCGACGCGTTCGCCGCGGGCGGCCTGACCGCCGTCCGGGTCGAGGACTTCGAAGACCCCGCCGGCGTACGCCGCTGGCGCGCCGAGTTCCACCGACCCGCCTGACCGGGCCGCTCAGCACCCGCTCCGCCCTTGGGTGGACCCAACGCCCATTGACACAGGGCCCCGAACCTGAGTCGCGGCGAGATCTGGAAGGGTTTGGCCCCCTGGAGGGGCCGAATTCTTCCATGATCTCGATGCGTCACCTGCGCTGGCTGGATGGTATGTCCGGCTGGCCTGTGCCGTGTCAGGCCGAATGTCTGGTTTGGGGGTGTGGTCGGCGGCATCCCGGGGGTGGAATGGTGGCGGGGGCGGGGTCGTTACATCACCTGGACGATCGAGCAGGGCCCGCCTTGATGGCAGGGTGAGCGGCCCCGGAATGATGGCGGCCGCCTGGTCGTTACATCTGGTCCCGGCACCACGAGGGCCCCCGGCCCCGGT